>NZ_SOPU01000021.1:38845-81931 GCF_004402115.1 Pseudomonas sp. F01002
GGGCGGCGTTCCGACGAAAGCGGTGTGTCAGGCAACGATGATGTCGACTGACACTCCGCCTTCGTCGGAACGCCGCCCGGAGCAAGCCCGCTCCCACAGGGTGACTTGCAGTGCTTGATGGTTACTTGCAGACGTCGGCGATGGCCTCGGCCAGCAGATCCAGACGCGTCGCATCAATACCGGCCACGTTGGCCCGGCCTGAGTTGACCANTGTAAACGCTGTGGTGATCACGCAGTTGTTTGACCTGGTCCGGCGTCAAACCGGTGTAGGAAAACATCCCGCGCTGCACGCCGATGTGCGCAAAGCGTTCGCGCAAACCATGAGGTTCAAGCGCTTCAACCAAACCGCTACGCAGTTGGGCGATACGCAAACGCATGGCTTCCACTTCGTCGGCCCAGAGGCTTTTCAGCTCTGGATCACTGAGGATGGTCGCTACCACAGCAGCGCCATGATCCGGTGGTGTCGACCACAGATTGCGAGCGATGTTGGCCAGTTGGCTGCGGATATCCATCAGCTTGTCAGCGGTTTTCGCGCAGACAATCAGCGCGCCGGTGCGGTCGCGGTACAGGCCGAAGTTCTTCGAGCAGGAACTGGTGATCAGCACTTCCGGCAACGCGGCAGCGAACAACCGCGTCGACCAGGCATCCTGTTCCAGGCCATCGCCGAAGCCCTGGTAGGCGAAGTCGATCAGTGGCACCAAATCGCGACTGCGCACCACGTCCAGCACCCGGCGCCAATCGTCATGGGACAGATCGAACCCGGTCGGGTTGTGGCAGCAGGCGTGCAGCAGCACCACATCGCCCTTCGGTGCTTCATTGAGTACCGCGAGCATCGCCTCGATGTCGAGGCGGTTATCGCTGCCGACGTACGGGTAATGACTGACCTTGACCCCGGCTGCCGCGAAGATGGTTTCGTGAATCGGCCAGGTCGGGTTGCTCAGCCACACGCCACGGCCCGGCAGGCACTGGGCGATGAAGTCGGCACTCAAGCGCAGCGCGCCGGTGCCGCCCGGCGTTTGCGTTGCGCCGGCCCGTTGTTCGGCGATTAGCGGGGAATCGGCACCCAGCACCAATTCAACGATGGCCTTGCCGAACGCCGGTTCACCGTG
Source organism: Pseudomonas sp. F01002 (assembly GCF_004402115.1). Lineage (NCBI taxonomy): Bacteria > Pseudomonadati > Pseudomonadota > Gammaproteobacteria > Pseudomonadales > Pseudomonadaceae > Pseudomonas > Pseudomonas sp. F01002. The sequence continues at coordinate 39,955 of NZ_SOPU01000021.1, forward strand.
GCCACCGATGTAGGTTTTGGTGGTCTGACGATCCACCAGGCGTTGCTCGGCGAGCTTCACGGACTGGGGAATCGGTGTCAGGCCCTGGGCGTCTTTATAGACACCCACGCCGAGGTCGAATTTGCGCGGGTTGGGGTCCTGCGCATAGGCCTCCATCAGGCCGAGAATCGGGTCGCCGGGTACTCGACCGATGGCGTCGAAATGCATTATTTGCGGCCCTCGGCGTCCTTGGCCACTTCGTCAGTGCGCGCGGCCATGATGAAATCGTTGCGATGCAGGCCCTTGATGGAGTGGCTCCACCAGGTCACGGTGACTTTGCCCCACTCGGTCAGCAGGCCCGGGTGGTGACCTTCAGCCTCGGAGATTTCACCGACGGCGTTGGTGAACGCCAGTGCGTGCTTGAAGTTCTTGAACAGGAAAACTTTTTCCAGCTGCATCACGCTGTCGCGCACTTCAATGTTCCAGTCAGGAATCTGCTTGATCAGTACCGGCAGTTCTTCGTCGCTGACCTGAGGAGCGCCGGCTTGGCAGGCTTCGCAGTGGGCTTGGTTCAATGTGGACATGATGGGTTCCTGAAATCGAATTATTGGAAATCGGCCGTCAGTGTCACCACGCTAAACCAAAGCGTCGGTTCCTGACAGGCTCACTTGATTCTAAAAGCAGCGGATCACGCAGCCTTTGGCGGAAATTTTGGTGTGTGCAAGCCCAGCTGCATGCCTTGCTTGACCATGCCCATGATGTCTTCGTGGGCCAAGTCGAACAGGCGCTTGAGGTTCGGCAGGACAAAGTACAGCGGTTGCAGGATGTCGATGCGGTACGGCGTGCGCATGCATTCCAGCGGATCGAAGGCCTGATGCTCAGGTTCGTTCGACAGGCAGTAAACGGTTTCTTTTGGCGAGGAGAGAATGCCGCCGCCGTAGATGCGCTGGCCTTCTGGCGTATCGACCAGGCCAAACTCGATGGTCATCCAGTACAAACGCGCCAGGTACACGCGTTCTTCCTTGGAAGCCTGTAGGCCAAGTTTGCCGTAGGTGTGGGTAAATTCGGCGAACCAAGGGTTGGTCAGCAGCGGGCAGTGGCCAAAAATCTCGTGGAAAATGTCCGGCTCTTGCAGGTAATCCAGTTCTTCGCGGGTACGAATAAACGTCGCTACCGGAAACTGCTTGTTGGCGAGCAATTCGAAAAAGGTCTGGAAGGGGATCAGTGCGGGAACCCGGGCAACCTGCCACCCGGTGGTTTCACCGAGGACCTTGTTGATCTCACCGAGTTGCGGAATGCGGTCGTGGGGCAGACCGAGTTTTTCGATACCGTCCAGGTATTCCTGGCACGCACGACCCTCGATCACTTTTAGTTGGCGAGTAATCAGCGTGTTCCACACCGCGTGTTCTTCCGCGGGGTAGTCGATAAAACCTTGCGCATCGGGCTCGCGAGCCACGTATTGCGTCTGCTTCATGCTGCTCTCCTGCTAGGGGATTTCGTTCTTGTTATGTCCTGCTATGGACCTAGAAATACCTCAAGAAATGCAGTGTTGCAGCACGTGAGTCGCGCTGTGCGTAGGAAAATTCGTCGATTTTTGTAAAGTATTCGTTACGGATCGGCCGCTATGGCACAGGGAGTGAGATTTGCGGGTTTGAAATGGCGTGCAGGTGTCACATAATCTTGACGACTAATTGAGCCACTCAGTAAAAAAAATATGTCCGAGGCACTGCGAATACCCCTGTGGGAGCGGGCTTGCTCGCGAAAGCGTCGGCACATCCGACATTGATGTATCAGACAGTCCGCTTTCGCGAGCAAGCCCGCTCCCACAGGTTATGCGCTCGGCATTAACCTCACTCACCGCTTTTTCGGGCCTTTATATGCGTATCAAAGTCCATTGTCAGAACCGTATCGGCATTCTGCGCGACATTCTCAACCTGTTGGTGGAGTACGGGATCAACGTCGCTCGCGGCGAGGTCGGCGGTGAGCATGGCAATGCGATCTACCTGCATTGCCCAAACCTGATCAACATTCAGTTTCAGGCGTTGCGTCCCAAGTTCGAATCGATAGCCGGGGTTTTTGGCGTCAAGCGTGTAGGGCTGATGCCCAGCGAACGTCGGCACATGGAGCTCAATGCGTTGCTCGGCGCCCTGGAGTTTCCGGTGCTGTCGATCGACATGGGCGGTTCGATCGTCGCGGCCAACCGCGCGGCGGCGCAGTTGCTCGGCGTGCGGGTGGATGAGGTGCCGGGGATTCCGCTGTCGCGTTACGCCGAGGATTTCGACTTGCCAGAACTGGTGCGCGCCAACAAGTCGCGGATCAACGGCTTGCGGGTGAAGGTCAAGGGCGACGTGTTTCTCGCCGACATTGCGCCACTGCAATCAGAGCATGACGACAGCGAAGCCATGGCCGGCGCGGTACTCACGCTGCACCGCGCCGACCGGGTCGGTGAACGCATCTATAACGTGCGCAAGCAGGAGCTGCGCGGTTTCGACAGCATTTTCCAAAGCTCGAAGGTGATGGCCGCGGTGGTGCGCGAAGCTCGACGCATGGCTCCGCTGGATGCGCCGCTATTAATAGAAGGTGAAACCGGTACTGGTAAAGAGTTGTTGGCGCGAGCCTGCCACCTGGCGAGTCCGCGGGGGCAGTCACCGTTGATGGCGCTCAACTGCGCCGGTCTGCCGGAATCCATGGCTGAGACGGAGCTGTTCGGCTACGGCCCCGGCGCTTTCGAAGGGGCGCGGGCCGAAGGCAAGCTCGGACTGCTGGAACTGACGGCGGGCGGTACGCTGTTTCTCGATGGCGTCGGGGAAATGAGCCCGCGTTTACAGGTGAAATTGCTGCGTTTCCTACAGGACGGTTGCTTCCGTCGTGTGGGCAGCGATGAAGAGGTTTATCTGGATGTGCGGGTGATCTGCGCGACGCAGGTCGACCTGTCCGAGTTGTGTGCACGCGGCGAGTTTCGCCAGGATTTGTATCACCGCTTGAACGTGCTTTCACTGCACATCCCGCCACTGCGCGAATGCCTCGATGGTTTGACGCCGCTGGTGGAACACTTCCTCGATCAGGCCAGTCGGCAGATCGGTTGCCCATTGCCGAAACTGGCGCCGGCGGCGATGGAGCGGCTCAGTCACTACCATTGGCCGGGCAATGTTCGGCAATTGGAGAACGTGTTGTTCCAGGCGGTTTCCTTGTGCGAGGGCGGGACCGTCAAGGCCGAACATATTCGCCTGCCGGACTACGGCGTGCGTCAGCCACTTGGCGATTTCTCGCTCGAGGGCGGGTTGGACGAGATTGTCGGGCGTTTCGAGAAGGCGGTGCTTGAACGTTTGTACTCCGAGCATCCGAGCAGTCGGCAGTTGGGCAAGCGATTGGGGGTTTCGCATACGACCATTGCCAATAAGTTGCGTGAGTATGAGGTTGGCAAGACTGAGTCTTAGCCGATAGCTGTTTTGCCTGTGATGGCCCCTTCGCGAGCAAGCCCGCTCCCACACTTGACCGCATTTTTTCTGGAGGAACTCGATCAAGTGTGGGAGCGGGCTTGCTCGCGAAGGCGGTAGCGGCCGTTGCCCAAGGTCAAGCCTCTGCCGCGAAGCGGCATAACACCGCCGGTTTTTCGTCTTTGACACAATCCCCGTTTCCTTCCTGAACCCCTCAAGTCCTTTGTTTGCCGGGCCCTGCGCCGCCAGAAAAAAGTTGGTCTGCAAATTGCTTATGGCTCAGCAGTACAGCAGTGGGCGGCAAACGTCCGGCATGCAGAGGAAAGAGTGTGGACAAGTACCTTTATGTGGCAATGACCGGCGCCAGCCAGAATGCACTGGCGCAGAAGGCTCATGCGAACAACCTGGCGAACATCTCCACCAACGGCTTCCAGAAAGACCTGGAGCAGGCTCGTTCGATGCCGGTGTTTGGTGACAGCTTTCCGGCGCGTGCGTTTGCCTTGTCCGAACGTCCGGCCACCGATTTTTCCCCTGGCGCATTGGTGGAAACCGGTCGCGACCTCGATGTCGCGGTGCAAGGCAATGGCTGGATCGCCGTGCAGAACCCTGACGGCGGCGAAAGCTACGTGCGCACCGGCAGCCTGAACGTCGACGCCCTGGGCGTGCTGCGAGCGGGCAACGGTATGCCTGTGATGGGCAATGGCGGGCCGATTGCCGTGCCGCCCGAGCAGCAAATCGAAGTGGGCGAGGACGGCACCATCAGCATTCGTGCGATGGGCGAAGGTCCACGCGTGATGGCGGAAGTCGACCGCATCAAGCTGGTTAATCCTGACTTCAAGAACATGACCAAAGGCCTGGACGGTTCGATCCACACCAAGGACGGCAAGCCGGCGCAAGCCGATGCTGGCGTCAAACTGGTGTCCGGTTTCCTTGAGTCGAGCAACGTCAACGCCGTGGAAGAGATGACTTCGGTGCTGGCCCTGGCCAAGCAGTTCGAGCTGCACATCAAGATGATGAACACCGCCAAAGAAGACGACCAGGCCATGGCTCGGGTCTTGCAGATCAGCTAATTATCAGAACGTCGCGCCGTAAAACAGGCGCACGAGGAGAATCGAATGCTTCCGGCTCTATGGGTTGCCAAAACAGGTCTGTCCGCCCAGGACACCAACCTGACGACCATTTCCAACAACCTGGCCAACGTGTCGACCACGGGTTTCAAACGTGACCGCGCCGAGTTCCAGGACTTGCTCTACCAGATCAAACGCCAGCCAGGCGCCCAGTCGACCCAGGACAGTGAACTGCCGTCGGGTCTGCAATTGGGTACCGGTGTGCGCATTGTCGGCACCCAGAAAAACTTCACCGCCGGCAGCCTGCAAACCACTGAGCAGCCGTTGGACATGGCCATCGACGGTCGCGGTTTCTTCCAGATTCTTCAGCCGGACGGCACGACTTCCTACACCCGTGACGGTACGTTTCACCTGGACTCCAACGGTCAGATCGTGAACTCCAGCGGCTTTGCCCTGGAACCGGCCATTGTCATTCCGAACGATGCCCAGACCTTCACAGTCGGTCGCGACGGTACCGTGTCCATCACCGTTGCCGGCAACCCGGCCTCCCAGGTAATCGGCAACCTGCAAACCGCCGACTTCATCAACCCGGCTGGTCTGCAAGCCGTGGGCAACAACCTGTTCCTGGAAACCGCGGCCAGTGGCGCGCCGCAAGTCGGCACCCCGGGCCTGGCCGGTTTCGGCACCACGCTGCAGAACACCCTGGAAACCTCGAACGTCAGCACCGTTGAAGAGATGGTCAACATGATCACCACTCAGCGCGCTTACGAGATGAACTCCAAGGTGATCTCGACCGCCGACCAGATGCTCTCGTTCGTAACGCAGAATCTGTAATCAAGTCTATGAGGCGGCCATCAGGTCGCCGGCAACACCGTGAGGTAGGGTCATGAATCGCTTCGTATCTGTTCTGGCACTGAGTGGGATCGCCGCGCTTTCGGGCTGCGTCGGTCCGACGCCCAAACCCAATGACCCTTACTACGCCCCGGTGTTACCGCGCACGCCGCTGCCGGCGGCGGCCAATAACGGCTCGATCTACCAGGCCGGTTTCGAACAGAACCTGTACAGCGACCGCAAGGCGTTCCGGGTCGGCGACATCATCACCATCACCCTGAACGAGAAGACCCAGGCCAGCAAAAACGCCAATTCTCAGGTTGGCAAGACCAGCAAGGCCAGCATCGGCTTGTCCTCGCTGTTTGGTACGGTGCCCAACACTAATAACCCGTTAGGCAGTGGTGATCTGAGTCTGGATGCCGGCTACAGCGGCGACCGTGCGACCAAGGGTGACAGTAAAGCCGGGCAGGGCAACAGCCTGACCGGTTCGATCACCGTGACCGTCGCCGACGTGTTGCCCAACGGCATCATCGCCGTGCGCGGCGAGAAGTGGATGACCCTCAATACGGGTGATGAGCTGGTGCGGATTGCCGGTCTGGTTCGGGCCGATGACATCTCGACTGACAACACCGTCTCGTCGACCCGTATCGCCGATGCACGCATCACCTATTCGGGCACCGGTTCGTTTGCCGATGCGAGTCAGCCAGGCTGGTTCGACCGCTTCTTCCTCAGCCCGCTGTTCCCTTTCTAGGTGGCTACGTTGAATTTCAAACACCTGATGGTGGCCACCCTGTTGCTGTCCGCGGCCTTCAACGCTCAAGCCGAGCGGCTAAAGGACATCGCCAGTATTTCCGGCGTGCGTTCCAACCAATTGATCGGCTACGGCCTGGTGGTCGGGCTTAACGGTACCGGCGACCAGACGACGCAAACCCCGTTCACCCTGCAGACCTTCAACAACATGCTCTCGCAGTTCGGCATCAAGGTGCCAGCAGGTTCGGGCAACGTGCAACTGAAGAACGTCGCGGCGGTGTCAATCAGTGCCGATCTGCCGGCGTTTGCCAAGCCGGGTCAGCAGGTCGACATTACCGTAGCGTCGATCGGTAACTCCAAGAGCCTGCGCGGCGGCACCTTGCTGCTGACGCCGCTCAAGGGTATCGACGGCAACGTCTACGCGATCGCTCAGGGCAATCTGGTGGTCGGCGGTTTTGATGCCGAAGGTCGCGATGGTTCGAAGATCACTGTCAACGTTCCGTCGGCCGGTCGTATCCCGGGCGGTGCGTCGGTTGAGCGTTCGGTGCCGAGCGGTTTCAATCAGGGCAACAGCCTGACGCTGAACCTCAATCGTTCGGACTTCACCACGGCCAAGCGCATCGTCGACAAGATCAACAATATGCTCGGCCCTGGCGTTGCCCAAGCCATCGACGGCGGCTCGATTCGTGTCAGTGCGCCACTCGATCCAAGTCAGCGCGTCGACTATTTGTCGATCATCGAGAACCTTGAAGTCGACCCGGGTCAGGCGGTGGCGAAAGTCATCATCAACTCCCGTACCGGCACCATCGTGATCGGCCAGAACGTCAAGGTTTCCCCGGCCGCCGTGACCCACGGCAGCCTGACCGTGACCATCACCGAAGACCCGATCGTCAGCCAGCCCGGCCCTCTGTCCAATGGGCAGACGGCGGTCGTGCCGCGCTCGCGGGTCAACGCCCAGCAGGAAGCCAAGCCGATGTTCAAATTCGGTCCGGGCACCACCCTCGACGAAATCGTGCGTGCGGTGAACCAGGTCGGCGCGGCGCCGGGTGACTTGATGGCCATCCTCGAAGCACTGAAACAGGCCGGCGCGTTGCAAGCCGACCTGATCGTGATCTGAGGACGGCGACCATGGATATGCGCAAGGGCGGATTGGGGGTCAGCAGCAACGATTCGGGTTCCTACTCGGACCTGAATCGCTTGAACCAGCTCAAGGTCGGCGACAAGGACAGTGACGCGAACATGCGCAAGGTTGCGCAGGAATTCGAGTCGCTGTTTCTCGGTGAAATGCTCAAGTCCATGCGCTCGGCCACTGAAACGCTGGGCCAGGACAATCCGCTCAACACGCCGGCAGCCAAGCAATACCAGGAAATGTACGACCAGCAGTTGGCCGTTTCCATGTCCCGCGAGGGGGGTGGTATTGGTCTGGCTGACGTGCTGATGCGTCAGATGTCGAAGAACATGCCGCTGGCCCCGGGCGAGGCTGCTGCAGCGTCAGCCGCCAAGCAAGCTGCAGCGAAAGCCGCCGTGGAAACCCCGATTGGCGCCGGTACGGTCGCCACCAACGGGCCGTTGTCGCGCCTCAATGGCGAGCGTCCGTTGTGGGCTTCGCGCTCGGTGAAGTCGGCAAGTGCGGGCGAGGGTACTCATCGCAATGACATGGCGCTGATCAATCAGCGACGTCTGGCGCTGCCGCCGAAACTGGCCGACCGCTTGCTCGCAGGGCTGGTGCCGTCGGCATCGACCACTGCCGCGACCGTCACGACGGCGCAGAACAACATCCAAATGCCGCAGAGTACCAAGACCGGTTCCGGCCCCCTGTACAACGGAGATTGGCTGGCTTCGCAAGCGGATACGACATCCAGTGGGCGCCTGCAGGTTTATGGCCGGGCCATGGCGCAAATACCGCTGGCACCGGCGAAGAAAGCGTTCAGTTCCGCCGACGAATTCGTCAACACCATGCTGCCGATGGCCAAAGAGGCGGCCGAACGCATTGGTGTCGATCCGCGTTACCTGGTGGCGCAGGCTGCCCTGGAAACCGGTTGGGGCAAATCGGTCATGCGCGCCCAGGATGGCAGCAGCAGTCACAACCTGTTCGGCATCAAGGCTGGCAGCAGTTGGAAAGGCGATTCGGCGCGCGCGATCACCAGCGAATTCAGGAATGGCGAGATGGTCAAGGAGACGGCTCAGTTCCGTTCCTATGACTCTTACAAGGACAGCTTCCATGACCTTGTGACACTGCTGCAAACCAACAATCGCTATCAAGATGTTGTGAAGTCGGCCGATAACCCAGAACAGTTTGTGCGCGAGTTGCAAAAGGCCGGTTACGCAACCGACCCGGACTACGCAAGCAAGATTTCGCAGATAGCCAAGCAGATGACGAGTTACCAGAACTACGCTGCGGCGGGCGCTACCACCACGCCTCTATAGGCATAAGCTATAAGGTCTGAACCATGAGTTTGCTCAACATCGGGATGTCGGGGCTGTCAGCCAGCCAATCGTCGTTGATGACGACGGGTAACAACATCGCCAACGTCGACACCGCGGGTTACTCGCGTCAGCAGACCGTGCAGGGCACCAAAGCCTCGCAGCAGTTCGGCAATGTCTACATCGGTACCGGCACGACCCTGGCCGATGTTCGTCGGGTGTACAACAGCTATCTTGATGCCCAACTGCAGACCACCACCTCGCTCAACAGTGATTCGGCCGCGTACCTGGGCCAGGTCACGCCGCTGGACAAACTGCTGTCGGACAGCGGCACCGGCCTGAACGGCGCACTGACCAAGTTCTTCGCCTCGGTGCAGAACGTCAACGCCAAACCGGGTGACGACGCTTCACGCCAGTTGCTGCTCAGCGATGCCCAGGCCTTGAGCAATCGTTTCAATTCGGTGTCCAGCCAGTTGAACGCGCAGAACGCGAACATCAATGGCAACCTGACGAACATGGCCGATCAGGTCAACAAACTGGCCGCCACCGTGGCGCAGTTGAACCAGAAGATTACCGAGATTTCTAGCTCCGGTGGCATGCCGAACGAGCTGCTCGACGCCCGTAACGAGACCGTACGCCAGCTCTCGACCTTTACCGGCGCGCAGATCGTCGAGCGTGAAGGTAACGTCGATATCTATTTGGGCAGCGGCCAGCCGCTGGTCATGGGCAACACCGTCAACAAACTCGAAGTCGTGCCGGGCAAAGACGACCCGAACCGCTTGGCGCTGCAACTCAATCGTGGTTCGAGCACCATCGATATCACGTCGATAATGACCGGTGGCGAAATCGGTGGTTTGCTGCGCTATCGCAGCACCGTGCTCGACCCGGCCATGAACGAACTGGGCCGCGTGGCGCTGGTCGTCGCCGATCAGATGAACAGCATTCAGGCCCAGGGCATCGACAAGAACGGTGACTTCGGTTCGAACCTGTTCAATAGCATCAACAGTGCCGCGCAGATGGCTCAGCGCAGCATCGCCTCCGGCAATAACAGCGTGGGCTCGGGCAACTTCGATGTCAGCATTGAAGACACCGGCAAGCTGACCATCAACGATTACAAAGTGACGTTCACCAGCGCCACCGACTACACCGTGCAGCGTTTGCCAGACAATACGGCTATGGGCAGCTTCAGCACGCTGACCACGCCACCGCTGGTGATCGACGGTTTCTCCTTGAAGCTTGCCGGTGGCACCGCGGCTGCAGGCGATACCTTCAAGATCACCCCGACCCGTAACGCGGCCGCCAACATCAAGACCGAGATGACCGACTCCAAACGTCTGGCCATCGCGGCACCGCTGGGTGCGTCCATCGCGGCGAGCGGCAGCGGCAATGGCACCCTGACCATTCCGGCCAGCGGCCAACCGACCCTGACCACCCAATTCGATATCTACGACGCGGCCACCAAAACCGCGATGCAAAACGGTCTGAAAAACTCCACGCCGGCCAAGGTTGTATTTGGTGCGGTGTCCGCCGACGGCACCAGCCAGGCCTACCAGTTTCTGGATGCCAAGGGTGGGGTGATCAGCAGCGGCACCATCAAGCCAGGTGAGAGCAACACCCTGAACCTGAGCATTCCGCTCAAGGATGCCACGGGTGCGCCGATCCCGCCTGCGCCTGCTACTCAGTACACCGCGACCTTCAGAATGACCTTCGCCGGTGCCCCGAGCAACGGCGCGGCAATTAACGTCTCGCTCAGTCAGCCGGGCAGCCTGGATAACCGTAACGGCACCACACTGGCCGGCTTGCAGACCGCGCAGACCGTGGACACCGGCTCCGCCAGCAAAGGCATCTCCCTGAACGACGCCTACGGCAAACTGGTCGAAGGCGTAGGCTCCAAGGCCGCCCAGGGCAAGCTCGACAGCGCCGCGACCGAAGCCATCCTGGCGAACGCCAAAGGTGCGCGCGACTCGCTTTCGGGTGTCGACCTCGATGAGGAAACCGGCAACCTGGTCAAGTATCAGCAGTACTACACCGCTTCTTCGCAGATCATCAAGGCTGCGCAGGAAATCTTCAGCACACTGATCAACAGCATTTAAGGAGTCGTAGCCCATGCGCATTTCTACCGCCCAGTTTTACGAGTCCTCGGCTGCGAACTATCAGAAGAACTTCGCCAACGTGGTCAAGAGCAGCGAAGAGGCCAGCAGCCTGGTTCGTGTCAATACGGCAGCCGATGATCCGGTCGGCGCCTCGCGTCTGTTGCAGTTGGGTCAGCAGGCTTCGATGCTCGATCAGTTCTCGAACAACATGACGACGATCAAAGCCACGCTTGGCCAGACTGAAGCGGTCATGACCAGTATCGGCAACGTGCTTCAACGCGCCAAGGAACTTGCCCTGGGTGCCGGCAACGCCGGTTATACCGATTCCGACCGTCAGGCCAATGCTTCGGAGCTCAGCCAGATCGAAGAGCAGCTGTTGAGCCTGATGAACACCAAGGACGAAAACGGCAAATACATTTTCTCCGGTTCTAAAGGCGATACCGTTCCGTTCTCGCGCAATACCGACGGCACCTACAGCTATAACGGTGATCAGGTCACGCTGGACCTGCCGATTGGCGATACCCAGTCGATGGCCACCAACAGCACCGGTTGGGCTGTGTTCCAGCAAGCCATCAACACCAGTCGCACGCAGACTACAATGACCTCGCCAGCCGTCGATGACGGTCGTGTGGTGCTTTCCAACGGTCAGGTGGGTTCCGACGTCACCTACAACGCAAAATTCCGCAGTGGCGAGCCGTACACGGTGAATTTCGTCAGCGACACGCAGCTGCAAATCACTGACTCGCTGGGTAACGATGTCACCGCCGAGGCCAGTCAGAACGGCGTGTTCAGTTCCACCGGTGGTGCGGCCACACAGACTGTCAATTTCCGTGGCGTCGATCTGAAGTTGAACATTAACCTACAAGCGGGTGATGTTCCGGGGACGGTGATCACCGGGCACAGTTTCACCTTGGCGGCCAAGCCGGACAGCTTCAATGCGTCCCGCAGCCCGGGTAACCCTTCGGCGGCACTGGTCACCGGAGCGTCGGTCACCAATAGTGCCAACTACCACGCCAGCTTCCCGGATGGCGGCGCGATCCTCAAGTTCACCAGTGCCACGGATTACGATTTGTATGCTGCGCCTCTGACCGCTAACAGCACGCCAGTTTCCAGCGGCACAATGGCGGGTTCCACGGCAACAGCGTCAGGTGTCTCCTTTATTTTGGGCGGTACACCGGCGGCGGGAGACCAGTTTTCCGTTGCGGTCAACACTCACCAGACGCAGAACGTTCTGGACACTGTCAGTCAGCTCAAAACAGCATTGTCGACGCCGACCAACAATAATCCGATAGCCATTCAGAAACTGAACGCGGCGATCGGCTCGGGTATTGGCAACTTGTCCAGTGGCATCGACCAGTTGGCGTCGGGTCTCAGTTCCGTGGGTGGTCGCGGTGCATCATTGGTTACCCAGACTGACATCAACCAGAGCCTGGCACTGGCCAACACCCAGACTCAGTCGTCGATTCGCGACTCTGACCCGGCCGAAGTGATGACCCGCCTGACTTTGCAGCAAACCATGCTTCAAGCCTCGCAACTGGCGTTCAGCAAAATCGCTCAGTTGGGGCTGTTCAACAAAGTCTGAGTCCATGCCCTCGCGATGTTGTCGCGGGGGCTTGAGACTGTTGAGTGCAAACCGTCTTTTTTCAGCGGTTCCGGGAACTCCACTTGTTTAGAGTGAGGTCCCGCCGCTCGAGAGTTCCCCCGCCGTGAAACCAGCTCCTCTTGTCACCATCGCCATCCCCTCCTTCAACCCGCAGTTCTTCCAGACGGCACTGCAAAGCGCGCTGAATCAGACCTACGCCAATCTTGAAGTGATCGTCTGCGATGACAGTGGTGGTGATCAGATCCGCGAGATCGTCGATGCCTGCGAGGTGCCTGTCTCGATTCGCCTGCGTTATGTGCGCAATCCGCAGCGCCTGGGATTTCAGGCCAACCTCATGGCCTGTGCGCAAGAGGCCAGCGGTGACTATCTGAAGTTGCTGTGCGACGACGACCAGCTACTCCCGGAATGCATCACTCAGCAGATCGTTGGCTTCATCGACCACGAGGACGTCAACCTGGTGATCGGCCAGCGGCAGCTTTACGACGGTGATTACATCCTGCTTTCCGACCGTGTGGAAAATTGCTGTTTTTCCACGGGTGTCACCTTGTTCAAGGGTGAGGATCTGCTGGGCATTCTGGAAAGCAGTCTGGTCAATTTTTTCAGTGGCCTCAGCGGGGCGTTGTTGCGAACCCGGCATGCGCTGGAATATTTGCCGGCCCTGACTCAGATTGGCGAAGGCTTTATCGCGTGTCTGGACTTCGCCTTGTTTGCCTGCCTGCTACGGCGTGGCAATCTGGTGGTGGTGGGTCAGGTGTTGAGCCTTGAGCGTTTGCATCCGGCGCGGCTGAGCGATCAGACACCAGTCAAGGCTGCGGTAATGACCGAGCTCGACTGGCTCAAGCAAATGCTTGCCTTGCGCAGTGGTGAGCCGGCGCCTGCGCCGGGCTGGGTACGTTATCTGGCACTGGCCGATGCGACTGAGGGGGACGCCTATGCCTGGGAAGAAACCGCGCTGGGACGGCAACTGGGCTTCATTCAAACGATGGTGCACACCCGGGTAGGCGTCAAGAGCGACAGTTTTGCCGACATGTACCGGGAATGGCTGTCGTGCCGTCGTTTAAAACCGGCTCAGCAACGTTTGCTCGACGCCCGTTTGCAGGGTTGGAGCTGGCGTCCGCGCATCGTGCCGATTGTTCTCGACAGCGAAGGCGATGTTCCGGCGCTGGAAGAGACGCTCAAGAGCATTCGTCATCAGACCTACGCCGCCGAACACGTGGTAGTGCTGTCCCAATTACAGCACGCGCCATTCGACGGTGTACGTCATATACGTCTGGATGATGAACCGGTTGCCCAGTTCAATCGCCTGCTGGCCCAGTTGGATAACGCAGACTGGATCTATCTGGTTCGCGCGGGCGATCGCTTGAATGAACTGGCTTTACTGTTACTGGCAGAGCGCATGGTGGAAATGCCTGACGTGCGTTGCCTCTACAGTGATGAGGGCGGATTGCGTGATGACGTCTCGGTCGAGCCGGTGTTCAAGCCCGACTTCAACCTGGATCTGATGCGCAGCTATCCCTATGTCGGCCGCGTGCTGGCCCTGCAGCGGCAGCGGATGATCGAGCTGGGTGGCATGCAACACGGTTTTGGCGAGCTGGGTGTGCATGATCTGGTCTGGCGACTGGTGGAGAGTAACGGGCCACATGCGATTGGGCACATCGCTGAAGTTCTCGTGGAATCTGCTCTGTGTCTCTCCCAGTGGCTCACGCAGCCGCAGATTATCGAGCAGAACCCTCGCGTGCTGGCCGCGCACCTGCAGCGGCTCGGTGCACCACACCGGATTCGCCCCGGCAGCCAGTCGATGATCAACCGTGTGGACTACCTGCATGATGTGCCGGCCATGGTCTCGATCATCATTGCGACCCGCGATGAATTGGGTTCCCTGGAGCGTTGCGTCGAAAGTCTGTTGGAGAAAACCGCCTGCCAACGCTATGAAGTTCTCATTGTCGACAATGGCAGTACTGCCGTTGATGCCTGCAACTGGCTGTCGGCCATGGAGCAAATGGGCAGTGACAAACTTCGGGTGTTGCGCTGTGATCATGGTGACAATCTGGCGGCAGTGCAGAACTTCGCTGCCGGCCACGCCCGTGGCGACTATCTGTTGTTTCTCAGTCCCTACAGTATCGTTGTGAGCCCTGATTGGCTCGACGAGTTGCTCAATCACGCTCAGCGTCCGGAAGTCGGTGTGGTCGGCGGTCGGCTGGTGAGTCCGCAAGGGCGTATCGAGGGCACGGCCCAGGTACTGGGGTTGCGGGGGGCGGTCGGTGTTCCCAATCGTGGTGAGCTGCTCAACACGTCCGGTTACATGCAGCGCCAGCAGACGGTACAGAATTTCAGTGCCGTGGGCATCGATTGCCTGCTTGTGCGCAAGAAAGTTTTTGATGATCTGCACGGCCTGGACGAGCAGAATCTGGCGCAAGCACTCAATGGCGCTGACTTTTGCCTGCGTGTGAAGCAAAGCGGATACCTGGTGGTGTGGACTCCCTACGCCGAATTGATGCGAGTGGTTCCATCCTCTGCCTTCATTCCCGCTCCCAGGGTGTTACAGGCCGAGCAGAAAAGCTTTTACCAGCGATGGTTGCCAGTGATAGCCAGGGATCCGGCCTACAACCCTAATCTGAGTCTGGGCACCAGCAACTTCAGTTTGGAGCCGGGATTCAAGGATGGCTGGGACCCGTTCTCGCGTCAGCTTTTACCCAAGATTCTGGCGATTCCAATCAATACCACCGCAGTGGGCCATTACCGGGTTGCCCAGCCGTTCCGTGAGTTGGAAGCGGCCGGGCGCGTGGTGGGGCACCTGAGTTATCACACGCCGACAGACATTGACCTTGAACGGTGCTCCCCCGACGTGATCGTGTTGCAGGGGCGCTATAGCCAGAATGCGGTCGATGAAGTTGAACGAGTCAAAAACTGCTCGCACGCTTTGCGCATCTTCGAACTTGACGATTATGTGATTGATGTCCCGAAGAAGAACGCGCACCTGCGCAAGGCTGAGGTCGGGGTCGATAAAATAGTGCGCCGTGGCGTAGGGCTGTGTGACCGGGTTGTGGTCTCGACCCAGCCCTTGGCTGACGCTTTGCGGGACATGCATCACGATATCCGGGTGGTCCCGAACATGCTTGCGCCGCATCTCTGGACCGGGCTCACCAGTCAGCGCCGCACCTCTCACAAACCTCGCGTGGGTTGGGGCGGCGGGACGAGTCATGATGGAGACCTGGCGATCATTGCGGACGTGGTACGACTGCTTACCAACGAAGTCGAATGGGTGTTCTTCGGCATGTGTCCGCCGGCTTTGCGTCCGTTTGTCCATGAGTTCCATCCCAGCATCGGCCTGGAGGCCTATCCGGCCAAACTGGCCAGCCTGAACCTCGATCTGGCCTTGGCACCGCTGGAGTTCCACATCTTCAACGACTGCAAGAGCAACCTGCGTTTGCTGGAGTATGGTGCCTGCGGTTACCCGGTGATTTGCACCGACACTGAAGCCTATCGCGGCTATCTGCCCTGCACCAAGGTCAAGAGCAACAGCACGGAGGAATGGCTTGAGGCAATCCGCATGCACCTGTCCGACCCTGATGCGAGCTATCGCATGGGCGATGCACTGCGCGAAGAAGTGCTGCGCGATTACATGCTCAAAGGCAACAATCTCAACTACTGGGCCGAGGGCTGGTTGCCGAACTGATCGAGCATGGATGTACACCTGCATACCTGAATTAGGCACCTCCTCTCCTGCAACGGGATTGAAGGTGTCCGCTTTACACTTGGGGGCGAACCCGGTCTGCATGATCCGGTTTCGCCCCCTTTTTGCGCCTGCCATTCGTGTATACGAGCTGGCGCGTTTCCTGCAAGCACCCCTTATATCGCCATAAAACGAGCACTTCCGGTGAATCCAGAAGCGCCAACACGGCATTGAAGGTTTTATCCAGAACGCCCGCAAAGCTTGATCCAGCTTGGCCGAGCCCTGTGACGAAGAAGAGGGGAGACGATGAAGGCAGTTATTTTGGCGGGTGGCCTGGGCACGCGCATCAGCGAGGAGTCGCACCTCAAGCCCAAGCCGATGATCGAGATCGGCGGCAAGCCAATTCTCTGGCACATCATGAAGCAGTATTCCGCCCACGGGATTCATGACTTCGTGATCTGCCTTGGTTACAAGGGCTATGCGATCAAGGACTTCTTCGCCAACTACTTCCTGCACACTTCCGACGTCACCTTCGACATGCGCAATAACCGCATGGACGTGCATCAGAACTATAGCGAGCCGTGGAGCGTCACCCTCATCGACACCGGCGAGGAAACCATGACCGGTGGCCGCTTGCTGCGCGCCGGCCGTTATCTCAAGGATGAAGAGGCCTTCTGCTTTACCTACGGCGACGGCGTCTCCGATATCAATATCCGTCAACTGGTGGACTACCACACCGCCCATGGTCGTCTGGCGACCGTCACCGCCGTACAACCGCCGGGCCGTTACGGTGCCCTGGAGCGTCACGGCGATCAGGTGCTCGGTTTTACCGAGAAACCCCGTGGTGACGGTGGCTGGATCAATGGCGGTTTCTTTGTGCTTTCGCCGAAAGTGCTCTCGTACATTGGCGGTGATGACACCACCTGGGAAGCCGAGCCATTGGCCCGTCTGGCCCAGGACGAACAATTGAAGGCCTTCGAGCACGAAGGCTTCTGGCACCCGATGGACACTCTGCGCGACAAGAACCACCTCGAAGCGCTGTGGCAGAGCGGGGAGGCCCCATGGAAGCAATGGGGCTGAGTACCGAATTCTGGCGCGGCAAACGCGTTCTGCTGACCGGCCATACCGGTTTCAAAGGCAGTTGGCTGACCCTGTGGCTGCAAAGCCTCGGTGCCGAGGTCAGCGGATTTTCGCTTGATCCATCGACCGAACCGAGCCTCTTCGAACTGGCCCGGGTGCACGAGGGCATCAACGATCAGCGCGGCGACCTGCGTGACCTCGGCGCCTTGCTGGAACTGATCGCCGAAGCGCAGCCGGAAATCGTCCTGCACCTGGCGGCTCAGCCGCTGGTGCGCGAAGGCTATCGAGACCCGCTGGGGACGTACTCCAGCAACGTCATGGGCACCCTCAATCTGCTCGAAGCGATCCGTCAGGTCGGCGGCGTGCGTGCGTGCGTGCTGGTGACCACCGACAAGGTTTACGCGAACAAGGAATGGCTGTGGCCGTACCGCGAAGATGAAGCCCTTGGCGGACATGATCCTTACAGCAGCAGCAAGGCCTGCTGCGAGTTGCTGGCCCAGTCCTATGCCGCTTCGTTTTTCCCGGCCGAGCGCTATGCCGAACACGGTCTGGCGCTGGCCACGGCCCGGGCCGGCAACGTGCTGGGCGGTGGTGACTTCGCGCCGGAACGCTTGATCCCTGATGTGCTCAAGGCCTGGTCGGCGGATGAGCCGGTGACCCTGCGCTACCCGCAAGCCGTGCGCCCATGGCAGCACGCGCTGGAACCACTGGCCGGTTACCTGCAACTGGCCGCCGGCCTCTATGAAAAAGGTCCCGAGTTTGCCGGCGCCTGGAACTTCGGCCCGAGCGACGCGGACATGTGCAGCGTCGGCGAAGTGGTCGAGCTGCTCGCCAACCGCTGGCCGCAAGCACGCGGCTTGCGCATCGAACCGAGTGATCTGCACGAAGCCGGTCTGTTGCGTCTGGACAGCAGTCGCGCCCGTCAACGGCTGGCCTGGAAGCCGCGCTGGTCGTTGCAGCAATGTCTGACTCATACCCTCGATTGGCACCTGGCGTGGCAAAACGGCGACGACATGCGCGCCATCACGCTGGGCCAGTTGAACCTGTACCGAGGCGCGCTGTGAGTGAGTTTCTGTTGAAGTCATTGCCGCTGGCCGGACTGTTCAGCGTGCAGCACAAACGCTTCGAAGATGAGCGCGGGCACTTCGCTCGGCTGTTCTGCGAAGGCAGCCTCAGCGCCTTCGGCCAGCCGTTTCATATCCGCCAGATCAACCATTCCTGCACCCGTGAACGGGGCAGTGTGCGCGGTCTGCATTATCAGAACGCCAGCGCCCCGGAAGCCAAGCTGATCACCTGCTTGCGCGGTGAAGTCTGGGATGTGGCGGTGGATTTGCGCCCTGACTCCGAGACCTTCCTGCACTGGCACGCCGAACATCTGCGCGCTGACGATGGCCGCAGCCTGTTGATCCCGGCCGGTTTTGCCCATGGTTTCCAGACCCTCACCGATGACGCCGAATTGCTTTACCTGCACAGCGCTGATTACACGCCAGCGCATGAGGGCGGTTTGTCGGTGAACGATCCACGGCTGGCGATTGCCTGGCCGTTGCCTGTCAATAATCTGTCGGCCAGGGATTGCAGCCATCCCTTGCTCGATGAACACTTCGCTGGAGTGCGTGTATGAATTGCCGTGGTTGCGCTACTCCTCTGGCTTTGCCGCTGATTGACCTTGGCACTTCGCCGCCGTCCAATGCTTACGTGCGCGCCGATCAGCTGGAACAAGCCGAGCAATGGGTGCCGCTGAAGGTCGCGGTGTGTCAGCAGTGCTGGCTGGTGCAGAACGAGGATTACACCAGTGCCGACAGCCTGTTCGACGCCGAGTATGCTTATTTCAGTTCGTTTTCCAGCACCTGGCTGGCCCATGCCGAGCGCTATGTGGCCGAGATGGTCGAGCGTTTCGACCTGACGGCTGAAAGCCGCGTAGTGGAAATCGCCGCCAACGACGGTTACCTGTTGCAGTACGTGGCCGGGCGCGGCATCCCTTGTCTGGGCGTAGAGCCGACCCGCAGCACCGCGCAAGCCGCACGGGAAAAAGGCCTGGAGATTCGCGAGCTGTTCTTCGGCCGCGAAACCGCTTCGCAGCTGAACACCGAAGGCTGGGACGCCGATCTGATGGCCGCCAACAACGTGCTGGCCCACGTGCCGGATATCAATGATTTCCTCGGCGGTTTCGCGACCTTGCTCAAGCCGACGGGCGTGGCGACGTTCGAGTTTCCGCAATTGCTGACGCTGATGGCCGGACAGCAATTCGACACGCTGTATCACGAGCACTATTCCTACCTGTCCCTGACTGCCGTGCAGACGCTGTGCGAGCGCAACGGTCTGGAAGTGTTCGATGTCAGCCAGCTCTCGACCCACGGCGGTTCGCTGCGCGTGTTCGTTCAGCGCGTCGACGGTGTGCGCCGCGAAGTCCAGCCTGCGGTTCAACAGCAACTGCAAGCCGAACTCGATGCCGGTGTAAAAACCCCCGAGTACTACGCAACCCTCGCGCCCGCCGCCGAACGCATCAAACACGAACTGCTGCGCTTCCTGTTGCAGGCGAAAGCCGACGGCAAGCGTGTGGTCGGGTACGGCGCTGCCGCCAAGGGCAACACCTTACTCAATTACGCCGGGGTCAAACCGGACCTGCTGGCCTGGGTCGCCGATGCCAACCCGCACAAGCAGGGCAAGTATCTGCCGGGCAGTCGCATTCCGATCGTTTCGCCGGCGCAGATCGACATCGAGAAACCGGATTATGTGCTGGTCCTGCCGTGGAATTTGCTGCATGAAGTCAGTCAGCAGCTGGCTCAGGTGCGCGAGTGGGATGGCCGATTCGTCATCGCCGTACCTGAGTTGACCGTGCTGTGAAGGTTCTGGTCACCGGGGCCACCGGGTTCGTCGGCCGACATCTGGTCGCTGCCTTGCTCGCCCGAGGCTGTGAAGTCCGGGCGGTGGCGCGCAACGCCGAGACCGCTGCGCAACTGCCGTGGATCAACGCCGTGGAGTTCGTGGCTGCGGATATTCATGCTGCCGATCTTGACTTCGCCGCGCTGACCGATGGCGTCGATGCCTTGGCACATCTCGCTTGGCCAGGGTTACCGAATTATCAGGCGCTGTTTCACTTCGAGCACAACCTGATGGCTGACTACCGGTTCATCAAGGGCGCGGTAGAGGCGGGCGTGTCGCAGGTTTTGGTGACTGGCACGTGTTTCGAATACGGCCTGCAGAACGGGCCGCTCAGCGAGCAGAACGAGGCGCGGCCGAGTAACCCCTACGGGCAGGCCAAGAACACCTTGCGTCTGTTCCTCGAAAACCTGCAGCGCCAGCAGCCTTTCACCCTGCAATGGGCGCGGCTGTTTTACCTGTACGGCGAGGGGCAAAACCCGAACAGTTTACTGGCGGCGCTGGACCGGGCGATCGATTCCGGGGACGACACGTTCAACATGTCGGCCGGTGAACAATTGCGCGATTACCTGGCGATCGATACGGCCGCTGGATACCTCGCGGCGATCCTGCAACAGCGGGACTTCAATGGCGTGATCAATTGCTCCAGCGGCCAGCCGATTTCGGTCCGGGCGCTGGTCGAGCAACGGCTGCGTGAGCGTGGCGCATCGATCAGTTTGAACCTCGGTCACTACCCATACCCGACCCATGAACCGATGGCGTTCTGGGGCGTGGCGGACCGCTTGCAACAGCTACTGGGAGCAGAGCATGAGGCATGAGTTGTATCGGGTCACCGACCTGCCGGTGTTGCAGAATCGCACCTTTGCCGACCCGCAATCGGCCAGGGCTTCGGCCTCTGCCGACATGGTGTTGGTACAGGATGAGCAGAGCGGGTTGATCTTCAACCAGGCCTTCGATGCCGACATGCTCAGCTACGACGCCGATTACCAGAACGAACAGGCGCATTCGGGCCAGTTCCAGAAGCACCTGAGCGATGTCGAAGGGATCATTGCCCGGCACTTCAAGGGTCAGGAACTGATCGAAGTCGGCTGCGGTAAAGGTTACTTTCTCGAACTTCTGAAAGGTCTGGACTACGCCATCACCGGCATCGACCCGGCCTACGAAGGCGACAACGCCGACGTAATCAAGGCCCCGTTCACGCGCGGGCTGGGTCTGGCGGCGGATGCCATCGTGCTGCGTCATGTGCTCGAACACATTCAGGATCCGGTGAGCTTCCTCGCCGAAATGGCCGAGGCCAATCAGGGCGGGCAGATCTACATCGAAGTGCCGTGCCTGGACTGGATCCTCGAGCATCGCGCCTGGTTCGACCTGTTCTACGAGCACGTCAATTACTTCCGCCTCGATGACCTGCGCCAAATGTTCGGCACCGTGCATGAGGCCGGTCACCTGTTCGGTGGCCAGTACCTGTACATCGTCGCCGACCTGGCCACGCTGCGCCTGACCCCGGAACAACCGGTGCCGCGCCTGACGCTGCCCGAAGGTTTCACCGCCAGCCTCGACCGCGCCGTTCAGATCATTCAGGCCGCACCCGAACAAGGTTCGGCGATCTGGGGCGCGTCGTCCAAAGGCGTGATCTATTCGCTGTTTCTGCAACGGGCCGGTGTGGCGGTGGATCGTGTGGTGGATATCAATCCGGCCAAGCAGGGTCGTTATCTGCCGCTGAGCGGCGTGCGGGTGTCCTCTCCACAAGAGGCCATGGATGCTCTGCCCGAAGGCGCCCATCTGTTTGTGATGAACTCCAACTACCTCGAAGAAATCAAGCGGATGACCGGTGGACGCTACGTCTATCACGCCGTCGACAGCGCTTCGTTCCAGTGACCATTGAGAATTTTCAAATGACCGACAACAGCATCAACAAAGCCTTCGAAGCCGAATGCCGGGAACAGATCGCCCAGCAAGGTGACGACCAGAAACTCACCGGCCTGGCCCGGGAGTTCTTCAACGAATCGGCCAAGCACAAATACAGCTACCACTTCTCGTGGATGGGCCGTCCGATCATCCAGCTGCCGCAAGACATGATGGCCATGCAAGAGATCATCTGGCAGGTCAAACCGGACCTGGTGATCGAATGCGGCATCGCCCATGGCGGTTCGATAATCTACTACGCATCGCTGCTGGAGCTGCAAGGCCACGGCGAAGTGCTGGGTATCGACCTCGACATTCGTCCGCACAACCGCGAAGCCATCGAGAGCCACCCGATGAGCAAGCGCATTTCGATGATCGAGGGTTCGAGCATCGATCCGGCCATCGCCGAACAAGTGCGTGCCGCTGCCGAAGGCAAGAAAGTCATTCTGGTGCTCGACTCCAACCACACCCACGACCACGTACTGGAAGAACTGCGCCTGTACGCGCCGTTGGTTTCGGTGGACAGCTACTGCGTGGTCATGGACACCGTGGTTGAGGACATGCCTGCCGACTTCTTCCCGGATCGTCCATGGGGCCCGGGCGACAACCCGAAGACTGCCGTATGGAAGTACCTGGAAGAGAACAAGGACTTTGAAATCGACCAGCAGTTGCAAAACAAGCTGCTGATCACCGTGGCGCCGGACGGCTATCTGCGTCGCGTTCGTTAATCAAAAACAGATTCAGGTACTTGGCGATCGGCCGGTTGTGGGGATAGGAAAATGCAGGTTCAAAGCAGCACTCAAACCAACGTGACACCGCTGAACGAGCTGTTCACGGTGGTTTTAATCACCCACAACCGCAGTGCGTTCCTGCGACGCGCCTTGCAGTACTACAGCAGTTACTCCGCCAAGGTGCTGGTGCTGGATTCGTCCGTGCAGGGCGATGAAAGCCTCGCGGCCGATTTTCCGTCGGTCGACTATCGCCATTTACCGCAGTTCACCTATACGGGTTTTCAGCAAAAGCTTGCGTATGGCGCCAGCCAGGTCACCACGCCATACATGGTGCTGGCCGCCGACGATGATTTCCTGTTGCACGATGCATTGACCGAGTCGGTGAACTTCCTCGAGGCCAACCCCGATTACGGTATGTGCCACGGCTACTGCCTGATGTACCTGACGCACTCCAACTATGTGCAGTACTACCGTCGCGACAAGAAGGTAAAAGAGGATTACAACGCCGAGCGCGCGCAGGATCGTGTGCTCGACTACATGGGCCAGTACATCCCGCCGTTCTATGCGGTGCACCGCACTTCGCTGTTGCAGGACTGGTACGCGGCCATGCCGGAGGGCACAATTTTCGAGTGGCAGGAAATCGGCCATGTGTATTACATGCTCGCGCGGGCCAAGGCGCGGATTCTGCCAATGCCTTATGTGGTGCGGGAGGTCAACTATGGTCGTTCGGATCACAATACCGAAATCATTCACGTCCTGAGTTTCAAAGACGCCCGCTCCGTCGCCGAGCGTGAGCGCTTTGCCGGTTTCCTCGCCACGTTGCCGACTGGCATCAGTGGCCTGAACCAGGCGCAGACCGCCGAGTTCGCCCTGCAAAGTTTCCATGCGTTGGCCGACAGCCTGGCCGCGCGCAATGCATTGACGATCGAACCGATCTTCGAGTCCTACTGGAAAGACCCCACCGTTGGCCCGAAGCGCGCATTCGGGCCTCATCAGTATGTCGAGATGCCGTTCTACAACCAGACGTTTTTCGATCAACTGACCGAGTGCGAATTCCTGCTCCATGCGATGCCTGCCGGACGCTTGCAGCTGGAAGAAATGGAAGGTGCGTTACTTCAGCAGCACACGTTGCAGCGCATCTATTCCAATGACACGTCCGAGACCATCCAGAACCGTTTGCTGCATGCCGTACAGTTGGGCGCCTTCAACCGTAGGGTCGTGCAAAAACTGGTGCAACAACTGCTGGACATGGGTGAGAGCGCCGATGCGAAAATA
Organism: Pseudomonas sp. F01002; assembly: GCF_004402115.1. NCBI lineage: Bacteria > Pseudomonadati > Pseudomonadota > Gammaproteobacteria > Pseudomonadales > Pseudomonadaceae > Pseudomonas > Pseudomonas sp. F01002. The sequence continues at coordinate 63,683 of NZ_SOPU01000021.1, forward strand.
TTGACTGACTGGATTGCACGCCTGGACAGCGTACCGACCTACGACAGCCGGCAGTTGCTGGACAGTATGCCCTCCGGCCGGCTGTTGAACTGGTTGCAGGCACGCCAGCCGAACGACACCGCGGTACGGAAAATCAATCAACATCTGGCGGCCAACGAGGGCGGGCCTCAGTTCGGCATACTGCTGCTGGATCTTGAATCCGACATGGATAAGTTGCAGGTCACCTTTGACAGTCTGATGGAAAGCGCTTTCCGCGCCTTTAAGGTGGTGGTCTTCACCACCGGTGATTTGCCCGAGATCACCACCGAACAAAATACCGTGCATTTTGTAAAGGTCAGTGCAAGCAACTACGTCGATAGATTGAACCAGATTGCCCAGCGCTCGACCTCGGACTGGCTGCTGTTGGCCGAGGCCGGCGATGAATTCACTGCTGCCGGCTTCCTGCGCGCCAGCCTTGAGTTGCAGAACGCCGAAGGTTGCCGTGCGGTGGCGATGGATGAGATTCATCGCCGTAGTAACGGCACATTGACCGAAGTTTTCCGTCCAGACTTCAACCTCGACCTGCTGCAAAGTCTGCCGGCGTTGACCGCCCGGCATTGGCTGATCCGACGCGAGGTGCTGGTGGATGTCGGCGGTTATGCCCGCGAGTTCAGCGATGCCCTGGAATTCGACCTGCTGCTGCGCCTGATCGAAGCTGGCGGGCTGGCGGGTCTGGCGCATTTGGCCGAGCCATTGCTCATCACCCCGGCGGTGGAGATGGCACCGAACGAGCACCAACGCCAGGCTCTGGTGCGCCACCTGGCAACCCGTGGCTATCAGGCGCAGGTGAGCGCTGAGGCATTTGGTGGCTTGCGGATCGACTACCGCCACGCCGGGCGTCCGAAGGTGTCGATCATCGTGCGCAGCGAAGGCTGTCAGGAGCAATTGCAGCGCTGCCTGGTGAGCGTATTGCAGCGCACGCGCTATCAGAACAACGAAATTATCATCGCCGACAATCACAGCCAGTCAGCCGATCTGCTGACGTGGCTCGACAGTCTGGAGCAAAACGGCGGCGGGCGGATTCGCCTGATCAAGAACGAGCAGCGCGTGAGCTCGTCGGCACTGCTCAACCAGGCCGTCGCGCAGGCGCAAGGTGAGTATCTGATACTGCTCGCAGAAGACGCCGAGGTGGTCAATGCCAATTGGGTCGAAGCCTTGCTCAATCAGGCTCAGCGCCCTGAAGTGGGGGTGGTGGGTCCCAAACTGGTTGATCGCGAGGGCAGCGTGACCGGTGCCGGTCTGATTCTGGGTCTGAAAGATGGCGTGGCTTCTGCGTTCATCGGCGAGAAAAAAGACGCACCGGGTCATATGCATCGACTGCTGGTTGAGCAAAATTATTCGGCAGTCTCCGACGCTTGTCTGATGGTGCGCAAGGAGGTGTTCGACGCACTGGGCGGGTTGGATGAAGAGCATTTCGAGCAAGCATATGCGGATGTCGACTTTTGCCTGAAAGTCGCCGATACCGGGTTGCTGACCGTATGGACGCCGCAAGTGCAAATCGCCCACCCCGGCACTTTGCCGGATGACCCGCAGTCGGCAGCTGCCCTGCGTGACAAGTGGCAGGCGCGCTTCGCTCAGGATGCGGCCTACAACCAGAATCTTTCCCTGACCGGCAAGGGCTTTACTCTTGGCGAAGCTTCCAGTGTCAACTGGGCGCAGTTGCTCGCATAAGCCTGACTGACAGGTAAAAGGACTCAAGGCATGTTCAACGGTAAATCGATTTTCATCTCTGGCGGCACCGGCTCGTTCGGGCGCAATTTCATCCGCCGGTTGCTGGAGCAATACCAGCCCAAGCGTGTGGTGGTGTTCTCGCGCGATGAGCTCAAACAGTACGAGATGCAGCAGACGTTCAACGCGCCCTGCATGCGTTATTTCCTCGGTGATGTGCGCGACGCTGACCGTTTGCGTCAGGCCATGCGCGGTATCGATTACGTGGTGCATGCCGCGGCGCTGAAGCAAGTGCCGGCGGCGGAATACAACCCCACTGAATGCATTCGCACCAACGTCAACGGTGCGGAAAACATCATTGCCGCGGCCATCGATAACGGCGTGAAAAAGGTCGTCGCGCTGTCCACCGACAAGGCTGCCAGCCCGATCAACCTGTACGGCGCGACCAAGCTGCTGTCGGACAAGTTGTTCGTCGCCGCGAACAACATTGCCGGGGATCAGAACACACGTTTTTCAGTGGTCCGCTACGGTAACGTGGCCGGCTCGCGGGGGTCGGTGGTGCCGTTTTTCAGCAAGCTGATTGCCGAGGGCGCGGCAGAGTTACCGATCACCGATGAGCGCATGACACGCTTCTGGATCACCCTCGATCACGGCGTGCAGTTTGTGCTCGACAGCTTTGCCCGCATGCACGGCGGTGAAGTGTTCGTGCCGAAGATCCCGTCGATCCGCATCATCGATCTGGCGCTGGGGATGGCTGAGCATTTGCCACACAAAAACGTCGGCATTCGTCCGGGAGAAAAACTCCATGAGCTGATGGTGCCGCTGGACGACGCGCGTATGACCCTGGAGTTCGATGATCACTACACCATTCAGCCGTCGATTCGTTTCACCAGCGTCGATGTGGATTTTGCCGTAGACAAACTGGGCGAGCAGGGCAAGCCTGTGAGCGAGGATTTCGAGTACCGCTCCGACACCAATCCGCACTTCCTGTCGGTAGGCCAGATCGCAGATCTGCACGCGGAGCTGTTGGCATGATTCCCTACGGTCGGCAAAGCCTCGATCAGGCGGACATCGATGCGGTGGTCGCCGTGTTGCAGTCCGATTGGTTGACACAAGGGCCGACCATTGAACGCTTCGAACAGGCCATGGCCGAGCGTTGTCAGGCCGATTTCGCGGTGGCGGTGTGCAATGCCACGGCGGCGCTGCACATTGCCTGCCTGGCGGCAGGGCTCGGTCCGGGTGATCGCTTGTGGACGACGCCGAACACTTTTCTGGCCTCGGCCAACTGCGGCCGTTACTGCGGCGCTGACGTCGACTTCGTGGATATCGATCCGCTGACCTGGAACCTCGACGCCTACACCCTGGCGGCGAAGCTCGAAGCTGCCGAGCGTGAAGGCACGCTGCCGAAGGTTCTGGTGGCCGTGGCGTTTTCCGGTCAAAGCTGCGACATGCGCATGATCGCCGAGTTGGCCGAACGCTATGGCGTTACGGTGATCGAGGACGCGTCCCACGCGGTCGGTGCCTCCTATGCCGGGCGTCCGGTGGGCTGCGGCGAATTTGCGGCGATGACGGTGTTCAGTTTTCACCCGGTGAAGATCATCACCAGTGCCGAGGGCGGCATGGTCCTGACCAATCGCCCGGAATTGGCCGAGCGCCTGCGACGTCTGCGCAGCCACGGCATGACCCGCGATCCCCAGCAGATGACCGAATCCAGTCACGGTCCCTGGTACTACCAGCAAGTGGAATTGGGCTTCAATTACCGGATCACCGATCTGCAAGCGGCCCTCGGTCTGTCACAGCTGAATAAGCTCGACGGCTTCATCGAGCGTCGTCGTGAGCTGGCGGCGCGTTATGACCGATTGTTGGCATACCTGCCGCTGACCTTGCCCAGCGCGCAACCTGATGCCGAGTCGGCGTGGCATCTGTACGTGGTGCGGTTGCAACCTGATCGGATCAGCCTCAGCCATCGGCAGGTGTTCGAAGGGTTGCGGGCCGCCGGGATCGGGGTGAACCTGCACTATATTCCGCTGCATTTGCAGCCGTACTATCGTGATCTGGGGTTTGCCGAGGGAGACTTTCCGCAGGCCGAGCGTTATTACGCCGAAGCCATCAGCCTGCCGCTGTTCCCTCTGCTGAGCGATGAACAACAGGACTTCGTAGTCGAGCAACTGCGTCGGTTGGTTCTTGAGGAGTAGTGACACTTGAGCTGCGTTGCAATCATTCCGGCCCGCGGTGGCAGCAAGCGAATCCCGCGCAAGAACCTCAAGCCGTTCGACGGTGTACCGATGATCGTCCGTTCGATCCGTACGGCACTCGATTGCGGGTTGTTCGATCAAGTCGTCGTCAGTACGGATGACGAAGAAATTGCCGACGTCGCCCGGGCTCATGGCGCGCAGGTGCCGTTCGTGCGGCCTGTCGAACTGGCTGATGATTTCACCGGGACGGCTGCGGTGATCGTGCATGCCTTGAACCAATTGCCGATCTTCGACTTCGTCTGTTGCATCTACGCTACCGCGCCGCTGTTGCAGGCACGCTATCTGCGTCAGGGGCATGAATTACTGGTGCAGCATCCGGACAAGTCCTTCGCTTTTTCCGTGGCCGGTTTCGGCTTCCCGGTGCAACGTGCCTTGACCCTCGACGAGCAGGGTGCCTTGACCTCGCTCTATCCGGAGTTTCGCAACACCCGCTCCCAGGATTTGCCTGAAGCCTATCAGGATGCCGGCCAGTTCTATTGGGGGCGCAGAGAGGCCTGGTTGCGCGGCGATGCGCTGTTTTCCCCGGCGAGCCTGCCGGTGATTCTGCCGCGGCATCTAGTGCAGGACATCGACACCCTTGAAGACTGGAAGCGTGCCGAATACCTCTATGCCGCATTGAAAGCTGGCGGAGAGCTGCAATGAGAGTGCTGATCCGCGCCGACGCGTCGCCGACCATTGGCTGCGGTCACATTGCTCGCTGTTTGACCCTGGCCAGAGTCTTGCGCAAGCAAGGTGCGCAGGTGGCTTTCGCTTGCCGCCTGTTGCCGGGCCATCGACTGGAAGCGCTGCAAGCCGAGGGCTTTGAAGTCTTCGCCCTGGCGGCTCGTTACCCTGATGAAGACCCGCGGCAGGCAATCGAATCCTTGCTGCCGTGGCAGGCGGACATCGCCGCACTTGGGCAAGCGCTGAGCGATCATCCGGCCTTCGATTGGGTCATCGTCGACCATTACGGCCTCGACCATCACTGGCAGACCGCGGCCCGCCGCTGGGCGCCCAGGATTGCCGCTGTGGACGACCTCGCCACGCGCACCTACAGCGTTGATTTGCTGCTCAATCAGAATCTTTCGGGTACGCCAGAAGCCTACGCTTCGCTGCTGGCGCCCGGTTGCCAGACTTTGCTCGGTCCGCGTTTTGCCCTGCTGCGCGATGAGTTCTGTTGCCCGGCAATCGAAATAAAACCAAAGGCCAAAAGGGTGCTGGTGAATTTCGGCGGCTTCGATGTGGCGATGCAGACACACCACGCGATGCTCTCGCTGGTGGATCTCCATGAGCTGGAGGTCGATTTCGTCGCCGGTGCCGACAACCCGGCCTGGGCACAGATGCAGGCGCTTGCAGCCAATCGTCCGAATTGGCGCTTGCACAGTTTTGTCAGTGACTTTTACCGACTGATGACCGAGGCCGAGCTGTTTGTCGGTGCCGGTGGCGGTACCAGTTGGGAGCGGGCGGCCATGGGGTTGCCGACGATCTGTATCGCGGTCTCGAATAATCAGCAGGCCAACGCCGAAATAATGGCGACCTCAGGTTCCCATGTGTATCTGGGCCCCCGCGAGAACGTCAGCGTCGATCAGTTGCGTCAGGCCATCGCTTTTCTCGCCGGCAATCAGGGGTTACGCCAAAGTCTGGCCGAACACTCGCGTCAGTTGGTCGATGGGCGGGGTGCGAAGCGGGTTGCGGCAGCGCTCACCGGTGCGGTTTTGCAGGTTCGGCAAGCAACCGTAGACGATGCGCAGTTGCTGTTCGAGGGGCGCAATGCCGAGGCGGTGCGGCGCTGGTCGCTGGACACGCAGGTCATCGATTGGCAACGGCATCAAGACTGGCTGGCCGCGAGCCTGAGCAACCCGGGGCGATTACTGTTGATTGCCGAGGCGAACGATGGCCCGGTCGGGGTACTGCGTTATGACCTGGACGGACTTGAAGCCGAAGTCTCGATTTACCTGCTTGAAGGCCGCCTCGGTCTGGGGTGGGGCAGGAGCCTGCTGGCCCGGGGCGAAGCTTTTGTGACCGCCCACTGGCCGCAACTGAATGTCATCACCGCTCAAGTGTTGCCGGCGAATCAGCCGTCGCTGAAGCTGTTTCGCGAGGCAGGATTCACCCAGCGTGCTTGCGCGTTCACGCGCATATTGAAGGATCACCGCAATGACTAGCTTCAAGATCGGCAATCGCTCCATCGGTGCCGATGCACCGCCATTCATCATTGCCGAAATGAGTGGCAACCATAACCAGTCTCTGGAGGTGGCGCTGCAGATCGTCGACGCGGCGGCCAAGGCCGGTGCCCATGCCTTGAAGCTGCAGACCTACACCGCCGAGACCATGACCCTGGACCTGTCCGAAGGTGAGTTCTTCATCAAGGACCCTGACATCCTCTGGGCCGGTTCTTCGCTGTACGCGTTGTACGAGAAGGCCCACACACCGTGGGAATGGCATGCGCCGATTTTCGCCCGGGCCAAAGAGCTGGGCATGCTCGCGTTTTCCACGCCGTTTGATGACACCGCAGTGGACTTCCTCGAAAGTCTCGACGTGCCGGCTTACAAGATCGCCAGTTTCGAAAACACCGACCTGCCACTGATTCGGCGGGTCGCCGTCACAGGCAAGCCGCTGATCATTTCGACCGGCATGGCCAGCATCGCTGAACTCGACGAAACCGTGCGTGCCGCCCGTGAGGCCGGTTGCAAGGATCTGGTGTTGCTCAAGTGCACCAGCACTTACCCTGCGACGCCCGCCAACAGCAACGTGCGGACGATTCCACACTTGCGCGAATTGTTTGGCTGTGAAGTTGGCCTGTCCGATCACTCCATGGGTGTCGGAGTGTCTGTCGCCGCGGTGGCACTGGGGGCGACGGTGGTGGAAAAACATTTCACCCTCGACCGTGCCGCGGGTGGCGTGGATGCCAGTTTTTCACTGGAGCCGGCAGAACTCGCCAGCCTGGTGATCGAAACCGAACGCGCCTGGCAGGCCATGGGCCAAGTGCATTACGGCGTGACTGAAGTCGAGCGCAAGTCCCTGGTGTATCGCCGTTCGCTGTATGTGACTCAGGACATGGTGGCCGGCGAGCCCTTCACCGTCGCCAATCTGCGGGCCATCCGTCCTGGCCTGGGGCTGGCGCCTAAACACGCGGAAAGCCTGCTGGGCCGCCGCGCCCGCCAGGCCATCAAGCGTGGTACGCCGCTGGATTGGTCATTGGTCGAATAACGCCTTATCGGCCAGATTCGGCAAAATAGCGTGACCTGCGAGTCATAACGCGCATCTTCACTGTATTGTATTAATCGGGGAGGTGGCGCCTGGTGTCCTTTTGATCCAGTGATAGCCTTTTATTCTTCCCGCCTGTCGCTCCCTCGGGGCGACATTTTTCTCTGTTTGTCGGCGCCCCTCGAATCATTACGAGCGGTGGTATTGGGCTGTTTATTATTGGGAAGCCGTAATGATTGGCATAAAAAGCATTGCGAGCTACGTTCCTGTAGCCGGCGTGGACAATTACGCACAAGGTGCAAAATTCGAAAAGGATGAAGAGTTCATCCTGGGCAAGATCGGCTCGGCCTTCCTGCCGCGTAAAGACGCCGGGCAGGAAACCTCGGACCTGTGTGTCGAAGCAGCCAATGCGCTGTTCGCCAACAATCCCGACTTGAAACGTGAAGACATCGACGTGCTGATCGTTGTCACCCAGAACGGCGACGAAGAAGGCCTGCCGCACACCGCAGCTATCGTTCAGGACAAACTGGGCCTGCCGACTACCGTCGCCGCGTTTGATATTTCCCTGGGCTGCTCCGGCTACGTCTACGGCATCTACGCCATCAAGGGTTTCATGGAAGCTGCTGGCTTGAAGAATGGCCTGCTGATCACCGCTGATCCGTACTCGAAGATCGTCGACCCGGAGGACCGCAACACCACCATGCTGTTTGGTGATGCCGCCACCGCGACCTGGATGGGTGAAAACGCGCCATGGCAATTGGGCAAGGCCAAGTTCGGCACCGACGGTTCCGGTGCGCCGCACCTGAAGGTGACCGACGGGGTGTTCTTCATGAACGGCCGTCAGGTGTTCAATTTTGCGCTGCTTAAAGTCCCGGCGCATTTGCACGAGTTGCTGGCCGATTCGCAACTGACCGCTGACGATATCGATGCCTTTTGCATCCATCAGGGCAGCGCAGCGATTGTCGATGCCGTGGCGCGACGCTTCGAAGGCGAGCCGGAGAAGTTCATCAAGGACATGGTCGAGACCGGCAACACGGTGTCATCGAGCATTCCGTTGCTGCTGGAAAAACATGTGCTGGACTCCACCTGGAAGCGCGTGGCGTTGAGCGGTTTCGGCGTTGGTTTGTCATGGGGCTCGGCGATTATCTATCGCCCTTGATCTTTCAAAAGCCAGGCACAAAAAAAGCGTTCAAGGTGTAACCTTGAGCGCTATTTTTTTGCCCGAATGAAAGCGAGGCTTCATGAGCGAGTTCTTTGAGCGCAACGTCGACGTCATACAGCGCCGCTGGCCGATGCTTTCTGCGCGCTTGCTGGTTGAGAACACAAGCTTGTTGCAGGCTGAGCTGGTGGAAGGCCTGGGCTCGACGTTGAGCATCAATGGCATTCAACTGACCAGCCGCCATGACCGCGTCCGTGAGGCCAGGCTTCAGGCCGACAGCCTGCCAGCCGACAGTCCAGTGGTGTATGTCTACGGCACGGGACTTGGCGATCTGCAAGTGGAGCTGCTGGCACGCGTCGGGCTTGAACGCTTGTATGTGCACATCCTCAACGGTGCGGTGTTTGCCCTGGTGCTGCAACTGTTGGATCAGCAGCAGTGGCTCAGCGATCCGCGGGTCGAGCTGATGTACGCCGGCGATCTGGCGGAAATCCAGCTGCCGTTTTTCGCCTTGCCGTCCGAGCTGGTATTGGCGGATGACTTCAATGCCAAGATCCGCGATCGCCTGATCAGTGAAACCCACTTGATGTTCAATAACCGTGAGTTTGATCCTCAGGCTCCGGACATCGTCGAGCGCTTACAGGCGAGTCTCAGCCTGGTCCAGGCCGATGATGATGTCGCCCGGCTGTTCGATACGCGGCCTGGGCTGGAAGTGTTTCTGATCGCCACCGGGCCGAGCCTGGAGCTGCACTTCGAGACATTGCGCGCAATCCGCCATCAGGTAGAGCGGCCGCTGTTCATCTGTGTCGATACCGCTTACAGGCCGCTGCTTGATCACGGCATCCGTCCCGACATCGTCGTCAGTATCGATCAGCGCATCTCGACCCGGCACCTGCCGCCTGAAGGAACGACGGACATTGCCCTGGCATACATGCCCATGGTCGATCCACAGGTGCTGAAAGCCTGGCAGGGGGCGCGGTATGTCGGTTACTCCGCCAGTCCAATTTATCAACACATGCGACAGCAGTTACCGAGAGGCGAGCTGTATGTCGGTGGCAGCGTGATTCATCCGGCGGTGGACCTAGCGGTGAAAATGGGCGCGGCGCAAATTACCCTGTTCGGTGCCGACTTTGCCTTTCCAAACGACAAGACCCATGCGGGCTGGGACGATGGCGACCTGGGGCCACAACTGGGCGCGGCCAAACACTGGGTGCTTGATGGTCACGGCCAACGAGTCAAGACCCAACTCAACTTCCGTAGCTACCTGTGTGAGCTGGAGCGCTATATCACTGCGCATCCACACGTCGTCTTCTACAACAGCAGTCGAGCCGGGGCCATGATTGCCGGCACGACATTTCATCCGGAGTTCAGTCAATGAGCGAAGTGTTACTCGTTGATCAGGCCCGGCAATGTTCAGCATTGTTTCGCTTGGGAAGGGATGTCGAGGCTGCGCTGGTCATGGTCGAGATAGCGGAGCGGGTGCAGTCGCGGGTCGGCGGGGCAGACAGCCAGATTGCGGCCCGGTGGATGGCATTGCTGACATGCCTGCTTGATAGTCAGGAGCGACAGGACTGGCTGGCGCTGGCGGACTACCTTGAATACGAACTGGTCGATTTGCTGGTGGCTGTCGATTCCGCGTAATCCGTAGCAGATCAGCGGGAGCGGGGCTGTAAGGAGGTTTTTCGGCAGTTCTCTGGCGTCATTTTTTGGTGGTTGGATCGTCGCTAGGCCTTTGTTTTAAAGGGGGGGGGGAGGGTGATGGCAAAAAAAATTCAAAATCCCCTAAAGCAACCTGCGTTGGCGACGATAACTATTACGAAGGTTCTCTAGGCCATACCCGGCGGTTGCCAGGGCCGGAAGCCGCAGTACCCAACCAACGAGGAATTCGTCATGGCTTTGACAGTAAACACCAACACTACTTCGCTGAATGTTCAGAAGAACCTGAACCGTGCTTCCGACGCTCTGTCGACTTCGATGACCCGTCTTTCTTCCGGCCTGAAAATCAACAGCGCCAAAGACGACGCCGCCGGCCTGCAGATCGCTACTCGTATGAATTCGCAAATCCGTGGTCAGAACATGGCTATCAAAAACGCCAACGACGGTGTTTCGATCGCTCAGACCGCTGAAGGCGCTCTGCAAGAGTCGAGCAACATTCTGCAACGTATGCGTGAAATCGCACTGCAATCGCGAAACGATTCCAACGGCACTGCTGACCGTACCGCTCTGGACAAAGAATACCAACAGTCGATCGCTGAGCTGACCCGTATTGCTCAGTCCACCAACCTGAACGGCAAGGCACTGATCGACGGTACTGCTGGCGCGATGGAATTCCAGGTAGGTGCAGGTACTACTTCCGACAACCAGATCACTCTGACCCTGTCGACCAGCTTCGACGCCAGCTCCCTGGGCATGACCGGTACTACCATTTCCGGCGTTTCCAACGCAGCTAACCACAGCTCTGTTGATGCTTCTATCTCGGCTATCGACGCTGCTCTGGCAAACATCAACGCCACTCGCGCTGACTTGGGTGCTGCTCAGAACCGTTTCTCGACTACCATTTCCAACCTGCAGAACATCAACGAAAACGCCAGTGCTGCACTGAGCCGCGTACAAGATACCGACTTCGCTGCTGAAACTGCACAGCTGACCAAGCAACAAACTCTGCAACAAGCTTCCACCGCAGTTCTGGCTCAGGCCAACCAGCTGCCATCCGCTGTACTGAAACTGCTTCAGTAATAGCTGATGAGTTTTGGCGGGGGAGTGCGCTTGTCGTGCTCCCTCGCTTTTTACTTTAAGAGGTGATGGACATGGATATGAGCGTGAAGCTGAACTTGTCTTATCCAGCTGCGAAGCCGGCGACGACCGTTGCTGACAAGCCGGTGGAAAAGCCTCGAGCCGATGCCCTTGTGGTGGCGCCGGTCAAGGATGAACAAAAGCAAGACTCGGTATCCGAGCGGGACAAACTCAAGATGGCCGTTCAGGAAATTGAAAAGTTCGTTCAGTCGGTCAAGCGCAATCTGGAGTTCTCGATCGACGAGCCTTCGGGCAAAGTAATTGTCAAGGTTATTGCCAGTGACTCGGGTGAGGTGGTTCGCCAAATCCCCAATGAAGAAGTCCTGCGGCTGGCCAATAGTTTGAATGATGCAAGCAGCCTGTTGTTCAGCGCGAAAGCCTGACAGCTGGCATGAATATTGTAGCTATGTTCTTTTGGACGTTGTAGTGGTCAAAAGACCGGCGACACACTGAAGGGAGATATGCATGGCAAGTCCAATTTTACCGGGCACGGGTTTAGGCTCTGGCCTTGATACCGGTGCTATTGTCAAAGCCTTGGTCAATGCCGACAAAGCAGCCAAGCAGAACCAGATCGACCGTCAGACGACCACCAACACCGCGCAGATTTCCGGTATCGGTAGCCTCAAAAGTGTCCTGGCGAACTTCCAGACTGCAATCAAGAATCTGGGCAATACCCAAACTCCGCAATTCCTGGGTTACAACGCCACCTCCGCTGACGCGAAAGTATTGACCGCTGTAGCCAGCAACACGGCCGTCAACGGCACTTACGTGATCAAGGTCTCTAATCTTGCGACTTCGTCCAAAGTAGCTACCGCAGCCTTTGCTGGCGGTACCAGCAGTGCTATTGCGAGCGGCACGCTCAATATCACGCAAAACGGCGTTTCCAGTTCTGTAACCATTCCGGCGGGCGCGACGTTACAGTCGGTTCGAGATGCGATTAACACCCAGCAGGGCGCCAACGGCTTCAGTGCCAACATCGTGACCGACTCGTTTGGCTCGCGTCTGGTGATGGGTTCCACGGTGACCGGTGCCGGTTCCGATATCACCCTCAGCGGTATCGCTGGTCTGGAGATCAATGCCGGCCAGCAAATGGGTGCAACACCGACAGCTACTTCGGCGGGTGCCATCGGCGAATTCGCTGTGGACGCCAAGTTCACCGTGGACGGGCTCGCGCTGACCAGCAAAAGCAACAAGGTTGACGCGGCCATTTCCGGCTTGACCCTGAATCTGGTCGCCGGTGGTGATGCAACCACGACGGTAACGGTCGGCCCGAACAGTGATGGTCTGAAAAAATCCATTCAAGCTTTCGTTGATGCGTATAACCAGGTTGTGACCAGTGTTAATGCGCTGACCAAGCCTTCCCTGGATGACGATGGCAAACCGACCATTGCTGCTGCACTGACCGGTGACCCGTTGGCACGCGGCATTCTGGCATCGATTCGTTCGCCGTTGGTCACTACCGGTGCGGGTGACAAACTTACTGTTCTGTCGCAATTGGGTATCACCACCAATCAGAAAACCGGTGCGCTGGATTTCGATAGCACCAAGTTCACCACTGCGATGGATACCCAGAAGCTCGGTGGTGAGGTTCAGAAACTGTTCCTGGGTGATCCGGCGGCGACTGGCGATGCCGCCAAAGGCCTGTTGACGCGCATGAACGATGCAATCACCCCTTACACAGTCACTGGCAGTGAGGGTATCCTCGATGCCCGTTCGACCAGCCTGGCCAAGGCCAAGTCGAATCTGGCCAACCAGCAGCTAGCTCTGGATCGCCGTATCGAGACGCTGACTGCTGTGCTGACCAAGAAGTACAACGACATGGATTCTCTGGTGGGCAAACTCAAGGCAACTGCCAGTAACATCACTTCGATGTTCGAGGCGATGAACGCGCAGAAAAACGCCTCATAGCGCATAAACGCCAAAAGCCCGGCAGCGGATTCCGCTTGTCGGGCTTTTTTTGGTTTGGTCTAAAGATTTTTGACGCCGTGTCGATACACTGGCTATACGAATCACAAAGTTTTAATGAGGTAGAACATGAATCCAATGTTAGCCCTTCGCCAATATCAGAAGATTGGCGCCCAGGCGCAAACGTCCGAAGCCAGCCCTCATCGTCTGGTGCAGATGCTGATGGAGGGTGGCCTGGATCGTATTGCGCAGGCCAAAGGCGCGATGGAACGCAAGGACATCGCCAATAAAGGGGTTCTGATCGGCAAGGCCATCGGCATTATCGGTGGTCTGCGTGAAGGTCTGGACCTGGAAAACCAGGCAGAGTCGGTGGGTGAACTGGATAACCTCTACACCTACATGATGAAGCGCCTCACCGAGGCCAATGTAAGCGCCGATCCAAAGATTCTCGACGAAGTCGCCGACCTGCTTCGCACCGTCAAAGACGGCTGGGATGCTATCGCCGCGCCGGGTCCGCAGTTTTAAGGAGATCACCATGAGTCTTGTATTGCAGCGAATCGAACAAACCCGTGAAGGCCTGGTCGGTGCTTTGGCAGAGCGTAACTGGGAAGCCATTGGTGAATTGGACCTGGCTTGCCGTTCCTGCATGGAAGACGTCTTGAGTGAAGCTTCGGTGGACGAGGCCGCGTTGCGCGATAACCTTGAGGAGTTGCTGGGGGTGTATAAACAGCTTCTGGAGGCGGCGACAGGGGAGAGGCAAGCGATAGTGGATGAGATGTCGCAGATCCACCAAGCACAGAACGCGGCAAAGGTTTACCATCTGTTTGGTTAATTAATCCCCGGTTAATCTAAACTTAGTGCGCCATAAATTTGACTGTGCACGGTTTTTTGACTTAACTAGTGGCTGGTTGAACATTTCAGGCGTCTACAGGCATCAACGTGTCTGCAAGCGTCTAGCTTGCCCCCTCATTTCGGGCATTGAGTTGACTAGGGAAGTTGCTATTGCATGTGGCGTGAAACCAAAATCCTGCTGATTGATGACGATAGCGTCCGCCGCCGCGACTTGGCGGTGATATTAAATTTTCTTGGCGAAGAAAATTTACCCTGCGGTAGCCATGACTGGCAGCAGGCTGTCGGCTCATTGTCGTCAAGTCGTGAAGTGATCTGTGTCCTCATCGGGACAGTCAATGCTCCTGGCGCACTTACGGGCTTGTTAAAGACACTCTCCACCTGGGATGAGTTCCTTCCGGTTTTGTTAATGGGCGATAATTCTTCCGTTGACTTGCCAGAAGACCAGCGTCGCCGAGTGCTTTCGACCCTCGAAATGCCACCCAGCTACAGCAAGTTGCTCGACTCCCTGCACCGTGCCCAGGTCTATCGCGAGATGTACGACCAGGCCCGCGAGCGCGGTCGTCATCGCGAACCCAATCTTTTCCGCAGTCTTGTCGGCACCAGTCGGGCGATTCAACACGTCCGTCAGATGATGCAGCAAGTCGCCGACACCGACGCCAGTGTGCTGATCCTCGGTGAGTCCGGGACCGGCAAGGAAGTGGTCGCGCGCAACCTGCACTATCACTCCAAGCGTCGTGACGCGCCGTTCGTACCGGTCAACTGCGGGGCGATCCCTGCCGAGTTGCTGGAAAGCGAACTGTTTGGCCACGAGAAGGGCGCCTTCACCGGGGCAATCACCAGCCGCGCCGGGCGTTTCGAACTGGCCAATGGTGGCACGCTGTTCCTCGATGAAATCGGCGACATGCCGCTGCCGATGCAGGTCAAGCTGCTGCGCGTGCTGCAGGAACGCACCTTCGAGCGCGTGGGCAGCAACAAGACCCAAAGCGTCGATGTGCGGATCATCGCGGCGACCCACAAGAACCTCGAAAGCATGATCGAGGTCGGCACCTTCCGCGAAGACTTGTACTACCGCCTGAACGTATTCCCGATCGAGATGGCGCCGCTGCGCGAACGTGTCGAAGACATCCCGTTGCTGATGAACGAGTTGATCTCGCGCATGGAGCACGAGAAGCGTGGTTCGATCCGTTTCAACTCGGCGGCGATCATGTCGCTGTGCCGCCACGGCTGGCCGGGCAACGTCCGCGAGCTCGCCAACCTGGTGGAACGCATGGCGATCATGCATCCGTACGGGGTGATCGGCGTGGTCGAGCTGCCGAAGAAATTCCGTTACGTCGACGATGAGGACGAGCAACTGGTCGACAGCCTGCGCAGCGATCTTGAAGAGCGGGTGGCCATCAACGGTCATACTCCGGACTTCTCGGCCGGCGCCATGCTGCCACCGGAAGGTCTGGACCTGAAGGACTACCTCGGTGGTCTGGAACAAGGGCTGATTCAGCAGGCGCTGGATGATGCCAATGGCATCGTTGCGCGCGCCGCCGAACGCCTGCGCATTCGTCGCACCACGCTGGTGGAAAAGATGCGCAAGTACGGCATGAGCCGTCGTGACGGTGATGAACAGGCGGATGATTGACGCCTGTTTTTCAAGTCCTTCATTTGTAGGCGGTTTTTTTTAGGCACGGGTATTGCTACATCCCTCGCAACGTTCCGTTTAACTGACGGTCAGCCAAGCGAGAGAGCACAATGCCCCAAGCCGCCCAGATGTCTCCTGTCCCTGACGCTTCGGGACAACCGTCGTCCGTAGAGCAGGCGAGCCGGCTTGGCCTTGAGCAGGCGTTTGCACTGTTCAACCAGATGTCGAGCCAATTGACCGATTCCTACAGTATGCTCGAAGCCCGAGTCACCGAGCTCAAGGGTGAGCTGGCGGTGGTCAGCGCTCAGCGCATGCAGGAGCTGGCGGAAAAAGAACGCTTGGCCAACCGGCTGCAAAACCTCCTCGATCTGTTGCCCGGCGGCGTCATCGTCATCGACGCCCAAGGCATCGTGCGCGAAGCCAACCCCGCTGCCTGCGAGCTGCTCGGCCTGCCCCTTGAAGGCGAGCTGTGGCGTCATGTCATTGCCCGCTGCTTTGCGCCCCGTGAAGACGACGGTCACGAAATCTCGCTCAAGGACGGTCGGCGTTTGTCGATCTCTACTCGCTCGCTGGATGCCGAGCCCGGTCAGTTGGTGTTGCTCAACGACCTGACTGAAACCCGTCATCTGCAAGATCAGTTGGCCCGCCACGAACGTCTGTCGTCCCTCGGTCGGATGGTCGCTTCGCTGGCTCATCAGATTCGTACCCCCTTGTCCGCCGCCTTGCTCTACGCCAGTCATTTGACTGAGCAAGCGTTGCCGGTCGAGACCCAGCAACGTTTTGCCGGGCGCTTGAAAGAGCGTCTGCATGAGCTGGAGCATCAGGTTCGCGACATGCTGGTGTTTGCGCGCGGCGAGCTGCCGCTGACTGATCGCGTCACACCCAAAGTGCTGATGCAGTCGCTGCAGGCGGCAGCACTGACCCATGTGCAGGACCTGCCGATTCGCTGGCAGTGCGACAGTCATTCGGGCGAGTTGTTGTGCAATCGCGACACGCTGGTCGGGGCGATCCTGAACCTGATCGAGAACGCCATCCAGGCCGGCGCCGGTGATGTGCGTTTGAAAGTTCATTTCTATACCCGTGACAACAACCTGCGTGTAGCGGTCAGCGACAGCGGTAGCGGCATCGATACGAAAGTACTGGCGCGTCTGGGTGAACCCTTCTTTACCACTAAAACCACCGGAACCGGCCTCGGCCTGACCGTGGTCAAGGCGGTGACGCGTGCTCATCAAGGAGAATTGCAGCTGCGCTCGCGGCTCGGTCGCGGCACGTGTGCGCAGGTGATCCTGCCACTTTTTTCTGGTGAAAAACCCAGCGCTCAGGGAGCGGAGTGAAGGACATGGCAATCAAGGTTTTACTGGTCGAGGACGACCGCGCGCTACGCGAGGCACTGGCGGATACACTGCTGCTCGCGGGGCACGACTACACGGCGGTAGGCTCGGCAGAAGAAGCGCTGGCGGCGGTCGGTAATGAGACGTTCAACCTGGTGCTGAGTGACGTCAACATGCCGGGCATGGACGGTCATCAACTGCTCGGATTGCTGCGCACTCGTCAGCCGCAGCTGCCGGTGTTGCTGATGACGGCTCACGGCGCCGTGGAGCGGGCAGTCGATGCGATGCGCCAGGGCGCGGCGGATTACCTGGTCAAACCGTTCGAGCCCAAGGCATTGCTCGATCTGGTGGCACGTCATGCGCTGGGCAGTCTCGGCGCGACCGAGGGCGAGGGGCCTGTAGCGTTCGAGCCGGCCAGTGCGCAATTGCTGGAGTTGGCTGCACGGGTAGCGCGCAGTGATTCCACGGTATTGATTTCCGGCGAGTCCGGGACCGGTAAAGAAGTGCTGGCGCGTTACATCCATCAGCACTCTCACCGCGCCAGTCAGCCGTTCATTGCGATCAACTGCGCAGCCATTCCCGACAACATGCTCGAAGCTACGTTATTCGGTCACGAAAAGGGCTCGTTCACCGGTGCCATCGCGGCGCAGGCCGGCAAGTTCGAACAGGCTGATGGCGGGACTATCCTGCTCGACGAAATTTCCGAAATGCCCCTCGGGCTCCAGGCCAAGTTGCTGCGAGTTTTGCAGGAGCGCGAAGTTGAGCGAGTCGGCGCACGTAAGCCGATCACGCTGGACATTCGAGTGGTCGCCACCACCAACCGTGACCTGGCCGGTGAAGTGGCGGCGGGGCGTTTTCGCGAAGACCTTTACTATCGCCTGTCGGTGTTTCCGCTGGCCTGGCGTCCGTTGCGCGAACGTACCGCCGACATCCTGCCGTTGGCCGAGCGTCTGCTGGCCAAGCACGTCAATAAAATGAAGCATGCCGCAGCGAGGCTGTCGCCCGAGGCGCAGGCGTGCCTGATTGGTTATCCGTGGCCGGGCAACGTGCGTGAACTGGATAACGCGATCCAGCGAGCGTTGATCCTGCAGCAGGGTGGTTTGATTCAGCCGCAGGATTTCTGCCTGTCCGGGCCGGTCGCCTGTGCGCCGTTGCCGGCACTGGCTGCGACGCCAGTGCGGGCGGTTGAGATCGAATCCGAGTCGGCCGGGGCGCTGGGCGATGACCTGCGTCGCCGTGAATTCCAGATGATCATCGACACCTTGCGCTCCGAACGCGGCCGTCGCAAAGAGGCCGCCGAGCGTTTGGGCATCAGCCCGCGCACCCTGCGTTACAAGCTGGCGCAGATGCGTGATGCCGGAATGGACGTGGAAGCTTATTTGTTCGCCACCTGAAAGTTGACGCAAGCAACACCGATCTAAATGTGGGAGCGGC
>NZ_SOPU01000021.1:81942-98955 GCF_004402115.1 Pseudomonas sp. F01002
GGTGCGACGATTCGACTTGCTCGCAAAAGCTGTAGACCAGCCAGCATCTCTGTTGAATGGAAAACCGTATTCGCGAGCAAGTCGAATCGTCGCACCGCCGCTCCCACATTTGTTTTGCGGTGGTTCACGGTTGAGCAAAGCCCGGAATTGGCTTTTGTTTGGAGCGGCCACGGAGCTGGCACCCTTGTTGCTAACACCTCACTACCCGCCGAGTGAGTGTCAAAAAATTGCGGGTCGCCAAAGACGTAGCTCGTCAAAGAGAGAGACCATGAGCCAAGGTANNNNTTGAATTCAATCGATTGATGCTGGACATGCGTTCCATGCAAATGGATGCCATGTCTGCGTCGAAATCGACTGCCGCTGTTCCTGAAGTGGGTGGCAGCAGCTTTTCCGACATGCTCGGTCAGGCCGTCAATAAAGTGAACGAGACGCAGCAGGCGTCCAGTCAGTTGGCCAGTGCCTTCGAGATCGGCAAGAGTGGCATCGACCTGACGGACGTGATGATTTCCTCGCAGAAGGCCAGCGTGTCTTTTCAAGCGTTGACCCAAGTACGCAACAAGCTGGTTCAGGCATACCAAGACATCATGCAGATGCCGGTTTAAGGACGAATTGAGTCATGGCAGAAGCAGTCGCCGATAATGTTCCGGCCAAGGCCACTCCAATAGACGGCAAGCCGCCGCTGTTCGGGTTGTCCTTCCTGGAAAACCTCTCCGAGATGACCATGTTGCGTCAGGTAGGCCTGTTGGTCGGCCTGGCTGCGAGCGTGGCGATTGGCTTTGCCGTGGTGTTGTGGTCCCAGCAGCCGGACTACCGGCCTCTGTACGGCAGCCTTGCCGGTATGGACGCCAAACAGGTCATGGATACCCTGGCCGCAGCCGACATTCCCTATACCGTTGAACCGAACTCCGGTGCCTTGCTGGTCAAGGCCGATGACCTGTCCCGTGCGCGAATCAAGCTCGCGGGCGCTGGTGTCACTCCCAGCGATGGCAACATCGGTTTTGAAATTCTCGACAAGGACCAGGGCCTGGGCACCAGCCAGTTCATGGAAGCGACCCGTTATCGTCGCGGTCTCGAAGGCGAACTGGCCCGCACCATTTCCAGCCTGAACAACGTCAAGGGTGCCCGCGTGCACCTGGCGATTCCGAAAAGTTCGGTGTTCGTGCGCGACGAGCGCAAGCCGAGCGCTTCGATTCTGGTGGAACTGTACTCCGGTCGCTCGCTGGAGCCTGGCCAAGTGCTGGCGATCATCAACCTGGTGGCCACCAGCGTTCCCGAACTCAGCAAATCCCAGATCACTGTCGTCGACCAGAAGGGCAACCTGCTGTCGGATCAGGCGGAAAATTCCGAACTGACCATGGCCGGCAAGCAATTCGATTACAGCCGTCGCATGGAAAGCATGCTGACTCAGCGCGTGCACAACATTCTGCAACCGGTGCTGGGCAACGATCGCTATAAAGCCGAAGTCTCGGCCGATGTGGATTTCAGTGCCGTCGAGTCGACCTCCGAGCAGTTCAATCCGGACCAGCCGGCGTTGCGCAGCGAGCAGTCGGTCAACGAACAACGTACCGCCAGCAATGGTCCGCAAGGTGTGCCGGGTGCCCTGAGCAACCAGCCGCCGTCGCCTGCCTCCGCACCGCAAACCACCGGTGGCGCTACCGCGTCGGCCGGCATGGTGCAGCCAGGCCAGCCACTTCTGGATGCCAACGGTCAGCAAATCATGGACCCGGCTACCGGCCAGCCTATGCTTGCACCGTACCCGGCGGACAAGCGTCAACAATCCACCAAGAACTTTGAACTCGACCGTTCCATCAGCCACACCAAACAACAGCAGGGCCGTTTGAATCGCCTCTCGGTGTCGGTGGTGGTGGACGACCAGGTCAAGATCAACGCGGCCAACGGTGAAACCACCCGTGCGCCGTGGACCGCCGATGAATTGGCGCGCTTCACTCGCCTGGTACAGGATGCCGTAGGCTTCGACGCCAGCCGTGGCGATAGCGTCAGCGTGATCAACATGCCGTTCTCCGCCGAGCGCGGTGAAGTGATTGCCGATATTCCGTTCTACTCCCAGCCGTGGTTCTGGGACATCGTCAAGCAAGTGCTGGGTGTCTTGTTCATCCTGGTGCTGGTGTTCGGTGTGCTGCGTCCGGTGCTCAACAACATCACCGGTGGCGGCAAAGACAAACAGCTGGCTGGTCTGGGCAGTGACGTCGAGTTGGGTGGCATGGGCGGACTGGACGGCGAACTGCGCAACGACCGCGTCAGTCTCGGTGGCCCGACCAGCATTCTGTTGCCGAGCCCGAGCGAAGGTTATGACGCACAATTGAACGCAATCAAGAGTCTGGTGGCAGAAGATCCGGGTCGCGTGGCCCAGGTCGTGAAAGAGTGGATTAACGCAGATGAGTGATAACCGAGCCGTTGCCGCCAAACTGACCAAGGTCGACAAAGCCGCGATTCTGCTGCTGTCCCTGGGGTCTACCGACGCCGCCCAAGTGCTGCGCCACATGGGGCCCAAAGAGGTCCAGCGTGTGGGTGTGGCCATGGCCCAGATGGGTAACGTGCACCGCGAGCAGGTCGAGCAGGTGATGAGCGAGTTCGTCGACATCGTCGGCGACCAGACCAGCCTCGGCGTCGGCTCCGATGACTACGTGCGCAAAATGCTCACGCAGGCCCTGGGCGAAGACAAGGCCAACGGCCTGATCGACCGGATCCTGCTGGGCGGCAACACCAGTGGCCTCGACAGCCTGAAGTGGATGGAACCGCGCGCCGTCGCCGACGTGATCCGTTACGAGCACCCGCAGATCCAGGCGATCGTGGTGGCGTATCTCGATCCGGACCAGGCGGGTGAAGTGCTCGGCAACTTCGACCACAAGGTGCGTCTGGACATTATTCTGCGGGTCTCCTCGCTGAATACCGTGCAGCCTGCGGCCCTGAAAGAACTCAACCAGATTCTCGAGAAGCAGTTCTCCGGCAACTCGAATGCCTCGCGCACCACCCTGGGTGGCATCAAGCGTGCGGCGGATATCATGAACTTCCTCGACAGCTCGATCGAAGGTCAGCTGATGGACTCGATCCGCGAAGTCGACGAAGACCTGTCCGGTCAGATCGAAGACCTCATGTTCGTGTTCAACAACCTGTCCGATGTCGACGATCGCGGTATTCAAGCGCTGCTGCGCGAAGTGTCTTCCGACGTGCTGGTGCTGGCCCTCAAGGGTTCGGACGAAGGCGTCAAAGAGAAAATCTTCAAGAACATGTCCAAACGGGCGGCCGAACTGTTGCGCGACGACCTCGAGGCCAAAGGCCCGGTGCGCGTCAGCGACGTGGAAACCGCGCAGAAAGAAATCCTCACCATTGCCCGCCGTATGGCCGAAGCCGGAGAAATCGTTCTCGGCGGGAAGGGCGGCGAAGAGATGATCTAAGGTCACTATGTCGTCCAAACATGATGAGTCCAACACCGACCTGATCCGGGGCAAGGACGTCGGTGGTTTCGATGTCTGGTCGCTGCCCAGTTTCGATCCGTTCGTGCCGGAACCTGAGCCGGAACCTGAGCCCGAGCCGCCGGAAATGGAAGAAGTGCCGCTGGATGAAGTCCAGCCACTGACCCTCGAAGAACTCGAAAGCATTCGCCAGGAGGCCTACAACGAAGGCTTCGCCACGGGCGAAAAAGAAGGTTTCCACAGCACCACGCTCAAGGTCCGTCAGGAAGCCGAGGTGGCCCTGGCCGCCAAGATTGCCGCTCTGGAGCAACTGATGGGCCATCTGTTCGAGCCTATCGCCGAGCAGGACACCTTGATCGAAAAGTCCCTGGTCGACCTGGTGCAGCACATTACCAAACAGGTGATTCAGCGAGAACTCGCCATCGACTCGACGCAGATCGAACACGTCATGCGCGAGGCCCTCAAGCTCTTGCCGCTGGGTGTGGGCAATGTGCGGCTGTACATCAATCCGCAAGATTTCGAACAGGTCAAAGCCCTGCGCGAACGCCATGAAGAAACCTGGCGCATCGTCGAGGACGAGGCGTTGTTGCCCGGCGGTTGCCGGGTCGAGACTGAACACAGCCGCATCGACGCCACGGTCGAAACCCGCGTTGCGCGGGTCATGGACAAGCTCTTCGATCAGTTGCACGAACAGGCCTTGCACCCGGCCGAACCGGATCTGAGCCTGGAGCTGCCGATCAGCGACAAGCCAGCGGTCGTGCCGGTCGAACCTGAACTGGACGTTCCCGATGCGCCTTGATCGCACCAGCTTCGCCAAGCGCCTCGGCAGCTACGCCGAGGCCACGGAACTGGAAGGCGCGCCGATCCTTGAAGGCCGCTTGCTGCGCATGGTCGGCCTGACCCTCGAGGCCGAGGGCTTGCGCGCCGCCATGGGCAGCCGCTGCATGGTCATCAACGACGACAGTTATCACCCGGTGCAGGTCGAAGCCGAAGTCATGGGCTTCTCCGGCAGCAAGGTGTTTCTCATGCCGGTCGGCAGCGTTGCCGGCATCGCTCCCGGTGCCCGTGTGGTTCCTCTGGCTGATACCGGCCGCTTGCCGATGGGCATGAGCATGCTCGGGCGGGTACTTGATGGCGCCGGTCGCGCGCTGGACGGCAAGGGTGGGATGAAGGCCGAAGATTGGGTGCCGATGGACGGCCCGACCATCAACCCGCTCAAGCGCGAACCGATCAGCGAGCCGCTGGACGTTGGCATTCGCAGCATCAACGGTTTGTTGACGGTCGGTCGCGGTCAGCGTTTGGGTCTGTTCGCCGGTACTGGCGTGGGCAAGAGTGTGCTGCTGGGCATGATGACCCGCTTCACCGAGGCCGACATCATCGTCGTCGGGCTGATCGGTGAGCGGGGTCGTGAAGTTAAAGAATTCATCGAGCACATCCTCGGTGAAGAAGGCCTCAAGCGTTCGGTCGTGGTGGCGTCCCCGGCGGACGATGCTCCGTTGATGCGTCTGCGCGCGGCGATGTACTGCACGCGAATCGCCGAGTATTTCCGCGACAAGGGCAAGAACGTCCTGTTGCTCATGGACTCCCTGACCCGTTTCGCCCAGGCTCAGCGTGAAATCGCTCTGGCGATCGGCGAGCCGCCAGCGACCAAGGGCTATCCGCCATCGGTGTTCGCCAAACTGCCGAAACTGGTGGAGCGGGCCGGTAATGCGGAGAAGGGCGGCGGTTCGATCACCGCGTTCTACACCGTACTCTCCGAAGGCGATGATCAGCAGGATCCGATTGCCGACGCCGCACGAGGCGTGCTCGACGGGCACATCGTGCTGTCCCGGCGCCTCGCCGAGGAAGGTCATTACCCGGCCATCGATATCGAAGCGTCCATCAGCCGGGTCATGCCGTCGGTGGTTACGCCGGAACACATGATGCGCGCCCAGTATTTCAAGCAACTGTGGTCGCGGTATCAGCAGAGTCGCGACTTGATTAGCGTCGGCGCCTATGTGGCCGGTGGTGATCGGGAAACCGACCTGGCGATCTCCCTGCAGCCGCAGCTGGTGAAATACCTGCGCCAGGGCCTGAACGACAGCATCAGCCTGGGCGAAAGCGAAGCCTATCTCGGCACGATTTTCGCTCCTGCGGCCGGCGGCTAACCGGCCATGGCCCAGAGCCGAGCCTCGCGTCTGGCCCCCGTGGTCGAAATGGCCGAAAAGGCCGAGAAAACCGCGGTCCTGCGTCTGGGGCACTTTCAGGGGCAAGTCCGTCTGGCCGAAAGCAAGCTCGCCGACCTCGAAGCCTTTCGTCTCGATTATCAAGAGCAATGGATCGTGCGCGGCAGCAGTGGCGTGTCTGGCCAATGGCTGCTGGGTTATCAAGGCTTCCTGGCGCAACTGGGGACCGCCATCGACCAGCAGCGACAAAGCCTGGTATGGCATCAAAACAACCTGAACAAGGCGCGGGAATCCTGGCAACAGGCGTTTGCACGGGTCGAAGGCTTGCGCAAACTGGTGTTGCGCTACATGGATGAGGCGCGGCGGCTGGAAGACCGGCGTGAGCAAAAGCTGCTGGATGAGTTGTCCCAGCGGTTGCCGCGTCAGGATCCTTATTGAGTGGTGCCTTCGAAAAGATCGCAGCCTGCGGCAGCTCCATTGACTGCGTGCAAACCCGGTTCTGTAGGAGCTGCCGCAGGCTGCGATCTTTTGATCTTGCTCCAGCCCCAGCCAAGTGCTAAACCTTGTACACGTACGTTCACCAATGACAAGGAAGCCGTTAAATGCCAGTTGTTACAGAAGTCTCCCAAGATGGGCAAAAGCTGACGATATCGGTCAAGGGACGATTCGATTTCGCCAAGCATCAGGAATTTCGCGAGTCCTACGAAAATCTTCAGCCAAAACCCGAGTCCTTCGAAGTAGATCTGAAAGACGCCACCTACCTCGACAGTTCAGCGCTCGGCATGCTGTTGCTACTGCGTGATCACGCTGGCGGCGAGAATGCCGAGATCACGTTGACCAACGCTAATGCAGATGTGCGCAAGATCCTCGCCATCTCCAACTTCGAACAAATCTTCGACGTGGCGTGACCGCCATGCAGTCCTTGTTCGAACCGCTGACGATCCTGATCGCCGAAGACAGCGCGGCCGATCGCATGCTGCTGTCGACCATCGTTCGTCGTCAGGGGCATGAGGTGCTGACGGCCGCCAACGGTGCCGAAGCCGTTGACGCGTTTCGCCAGCAGCGACCGCAACTGGTGCTCATGGACGCGATGATGCCGGTGATGGACGGTTTCGAGGCGGCGCGGCAAATCAAGGTGTTGGCAGGGGAAACCCTGGTGCCGATCATCTTCCTCACCTCGCTGACCGAAAGCGAAGCGCTGGCCCGCTGTCTGGAGGCCGGTGGCGACGACTTTCTGGCAAAACCCTACAACCAGGTGATCCTCGCCGCCAAGATCAAGGCGATGGACCGCTTGCGGCGGTTGCAGGCCACGGTGTTGCAGCAGCGCGACCAGATCGCCAGGCACCACGAGTACCTGCTCAACGAGCAGCGGGTGGCCAAAGCCGTGTTCGACAAGGTGGCCCACTCCGGCTGCCTGAGTGCACCGAATATTCGCTACCTGCAATCGCCCTATGCGTTGTTCAACGGCGATCTGCTGCTGGCCGCGTTTACCCCGGCCGGCGACATGCACGTGCTGCTCGGCGATTTTACCGGTCATGGTTTGCCGGCCGCGGTCGGTGCCATGCCCCTGGCCGAAGTTTTCTATGGGATGACCGCCAAGGGTTACGGCCTGGCCGAAACCCTGCGCGAGATGAATGCCAAGCTCAAGCGCATCCTGCCGGTGGACATGTTCTGTTGTGCAACGCTGCTGTGCCTGAGTTTTCAGCGACGCTCGGTGGAGGTCTGGAACGGCGGAATGCCGGACGGTTACCTGCACAGCATCGCCAGCGGTGAGCGCACGCCGCTGACGGCTCGGCATTTGCCGCTCGGCGTGCTGAGCCCGCAATCCTTTGATGATCGCACCGAGGTGTTTCCGATGGCGGTCGGGGATCGGGTCTTCCTGTTGTCCGACGGGGTGATCGATACCTGCGATGCCAACGAACAGTTGTTTGGTGTGGAGCGATTGCAGCAGGTATTTGCGGCCAATCGTCAACCTGATGAGTTGTTCGAAGAGATCGAGCAGGCGTTGCGGGACTTTCGCGGCGAGGCCCGTGATGACGTGAGCATGGTCGAGGTCAGTCTGCTGGAGGCCGCACAACTGAGCCCGCCGGCGCTGGTGTATTCCGACAGTGGTCAGTCCTGCCCGCTGGACTGGTCAGTGAGTTTCGAATTTCGCGCCGCCACGCTCAAACGCTTCAATCCGCTGCCGTATCTTCTGCAATTGCTGCTTGAGGTCCACGGTCTGCGGGCCCAGAGCGGGGCGCTCTACAGTGTTTTGGCCGAACTGTATTCCAATGCCCTGGAGCATGGAGTGCTGGGGCTGGATTCGAGTCTCAAGCGCGATGCCTCGGGTTTCACCCGCTATTATCAACAGCGCAATACACGCCTGGACGCGTTGCAGGACGGCTTCGTGCGGGTGCATTTGCAGGTGACACCCAAGGGCCAGGGCGGGTGCCTGACTGTTCGGGTTGAAGACAGCGGCAAGGGTTTCGATGTAGCGCGGGTGATGGAGCGGCCCGTCGATGGTGTCCGTCTGTCGGGACGTGGCGTCAGTCTGATCCGTCAACTGGGCCACAATGCGAGTTGGTCCGACAATGGTCGAAGTGCCCGCGTGGAGTTTTTCTGGGAGGCTCTGGCATAATCCACGCATTCTTGATCAAGGAGTGAGCAAGTGGCTGACACACACCTGGACCGCGACGTGCTGAACGCGTTGCAAGAGGTCATGGAGGATGAGTATCCGACGTTGCTGGATACCTTTCTCGCCGATTCCGAAGAGCGTTTACGCATCTTGCGAGAGGCTGAAGATGCTGCGCAACTCATGAATGCCGCCCATAGTTTCAAGGGCAGCAGCAGCAACATGGGCGCCATTCGCCTGGCTGAGTTGTGCCATGAGCTGGAGCAGCGCGCCAAGCAAAAAAACCTCGCTGGCATCGAAAAGCTGATCGGGGAAATTGATGACGAATTTGCCATCGTCCGGCCTCTCTATGAGGCGGAGCGTCAGCGTTCTCTCTCTGCCAATGAGACCGTCCGGCGCTTTTAGCGCCTGTCACTCAAACCTGGCGCGACCTTTGCAATAATCTCCGTCAACTGTACCTACGATCCCAGTGCCGCGGAGACCGTTCCATGCCCGTTACCCCCAATATGCTTCTTCAGGCCGCCGCGCAGGCCAAGACTCAAGTCGCTTGCGCCAATACACCGGCGCTGGCCGCTGAGCCTGGGGACAAGGCATCCAGCTTCGCTCAGGTCTACGCCGATCAAGCCCGGAACAAACCCTCTGCGGTGGGTGATGGATCGGCCAAGCCTATACGAGATAAAGCGTCGGACAGCCCCGACAAAAAGGACGTCAGCAACGACACGTCTGCCGCCCCGGAACCTGCGGTTGCCGATAGCGGCAAATCCTTGCCCGCCGATAAGCCGGCGCAGGCTGAGGACGAGGCTGCCAGCGATGACGGCTCGGATACTGCGCAGACGCCGGTTGCCGATGCCGCGCCCGTTGACCCGACGCTGGATCCTGCGTTGATGCAGGCAGTACAACCTGCGGTGCCAGCGCCGGTACCGGCAGCTCCGCCCGTTGTAGTCGCCCCACAACCGCAGGTCGAGGTGGCTGTGACGGCGGCAACGACTCCGGTTGTTGCAAGCACTGACACCGATTTCGATCCCGAAGCCGATCCCCTCGACGCACTGCCTGCCGTGCGCATGGCCATGGAGCAGAGCGGGCACGTTTCCGCTTCCAGTCAGGCCCAGCCCAAAGCGGCACCGACCTCGGCCCAGGCCCAGGCCGACGGCGAGTCAATCTCGGCGCAGACCTTCGCCGCCGGCATGGCGAGCATGCTCGATGTGCAAGCCGACAAGGACAGCACCGGCCAGGGCGGCGACAAGGCCTTTGGTGGTCTTATCGATGACGGTCTCAAGGACCTGAAGTCCGCGAGTAGCGATACTCGGGTCGACGATTTCGCCAACCGTCTGGCGGCACTGACCCAGGCGGCCACTCCGAAAACCGCGAACGCACTGCCGGTGAATCAACCGATCGCCATGCATCAGAGCGGCTGGACCGAAGAAGTCGTGAACCGGGTCATGTACCTGTCCAGTACCAATCTCAAGGCCGCCGACATCCAGTTGCAACCGGCCGAACTGGGGCGCCTGGACATTCGGGTGAACATGGTTCCGGATCAGCAGACCCAAGTGACGTTCATGAGCGCCCATCCAAGTGTTCGCGAAGCGCTGGACGGGCAGATGCATCGCTTGCGTGACATGTTTGCGCAGCAGGGCATGGGCCAGGTCGACGTCAATGTGTCCGACCAGTCCCGTGGCTGGCAAGGTCAGGGGCAGGAACAGGCTCAACAGGGTCAAAGCCAGGGTGGACGCACCAACGCCAGCGGTGGTCGCCTCGATTCGATGGACGAAGAGCTTCCGGCCAGCATTGCCGAAGTAGCGGCCAGCGCGACCAGCGTGATTGGCTCCAGCGCCGTCGATTATTACGCCTGATA
Source organism: Pseudomonas sp. F01002 (assembly GCF_004402115.1). Classification (NCBI taxonomy): domain Bacteria; kingdom Pseudomonadati; phylum Pseudomonadota; class Gammaproteobacteria; order Pseudomonadales; family Pseudomonadaceae; genus Pseudomonas; species Pseudomonas sp. F01002. Next base: position 92,008 of record NZ_SOPU01000021.1, read on the forward strand.
ATTCGCGGCGCCCCCTAAAAGATCGCAGCCTTTGGCAGCTCCTACAGGATGTACACATTCCAATGTAGGAGCTGCCGAAGGCTGCGATCTTTTGATTTTCGGCCTCAACCAGCCACAGCCCATTTTCCTTCAGACACTTCTGGCATAACACTTGCTCTTGCCTTGCCGTGCGACTGTGAAAACCCGAATAGTGACGGATTATTGGCATGGCGAAGAGCGAAGCAGCAGTAAAAGACCCCGCAACCAAAGGCAAACTCAAGCTGATCATTGTGATCGTGGTGGCCCTGCTGCTGGCGATCGGTTTGTCCGTGGGAGCGACCTGGTTCTTCATGCACAGCGCCCAGAGCAAGCCTGCCGCCGCGGCTGAAACCGCCCCGGTCGGCAAGCAGCCAGCGATTTTCGAGCCCATGGCTCCGGCCTTCGTGGCCAATTACAACCAGAACGGTCGTCAGCGCTACATGCAGGTGAGCATCACCATGCAGGGTCGCGATCAGGCCGATCTGGAAGCGCTCAAAGTCCACATGCCCGTCATCCGCAATAACCTGGTCATGCTGTTCTCCGGGCAGGACTTCGCTACCTTGGCGTCGCCGGTCGGCCAGGAAATGTTGCGTCAGAAAGCCACGGCCAGCGTCCAGGAAGTGGCGCAGAAAGAACTCGGCAAAGTGGTCATCGAACAGTTGCTTTTCACTAATTTCGTACTGCAGTAGGAACACGACATGGCCGTGCAGGACCTGCTGTCCCAGGATGAGATCGATGCGCTGTTGCATGGCGTCGACGATGGTCTGGTACAGACCGATACCGCTGCTGAACCCGGCAGTGTCAAAAGCTACGACCTGACCAGTCAGGATCGCATCGTCCGTGGACGCATGCCGACCCTGGAGATGATCAACGAGCGTTTCGCCCGATACACCCGCATCAGCATGTTCAACATGCTGCGCCGCTCGGCGGATGTTGCCGTCGGTGGCGTGCAGGTGATGAAGTTCGGCGAATACGTGCACTCGCTGTACGTGCCGACCAGCCTCAACCTGGTCAAGATCAAGCCGTTGCGCGGCACCGCGTTGTTCATCCTCGACGCCAAACTGGTGTTCAAACTGGTGGACAACTTCTTCGGCGGCGACGGCCGTCACGCGAAGATCGAAGGGCGTGAATTCACCCCCACCGAATTGCGTGTAGTGCGCATGGTGCTGGAGCAGGCCTTCGTCGATTTGAAGGAAGCCTGGCAGGCGATCATGGAAGTGAACTTCGAGTACATCAACTCGGAAGTGAACCCGGCCATGGCCAATATCGTCGGCCCGAGCGAAGCGATTGTGGTGTCGACCTTCCACATCGAACTCGATGGCGGTGGCGGCGACCTGCACGTGACCATGCCGTACTCGATGATCGAACCTGTACGCGAAATGCTCGACGCCGGCTTCCAGTCGGACCTCGACGATCAGGACGAACGCTGGGTCAACGCCTTGCGCCAGGACGTGCTGGACGTTGACGTACCGATCGGTGCCACGGTTGCCCGTCGCCAGTTGCGCCTGCGGGACATTCTGCACATGCAGCCGGGGGACATTATCCCGGTCGAGATGCCTGAAGAGATGATCATGCGCGCCAACGGCGTGCCTGCGTTCAAGGTCAAGATGGGGTCGCACAAAGGCAACCTCGCGTTGCAAGTGATCGAGCCGATCGAGCGCCGCTGACCGGCGCTCCAAACCCCCTGTGCTTTTAACTGACGGCTCCTGATTGAATGGATGCCCGCCGAGGAAAAATTGATGGCTAACGATATGAACACCCAGGACGACCAGGCGCTGGCCGATGAATGGGCTGCGGCCCTGGAAGAAACCGGCGACGCCGGGCAGGACGACATCGACGCCTTACTGGCCGCCGACGCCGCCAGTTCGCCGTCCAACCGTCTGCCGATGGAAGAGTTCGGCAGCGTGCCGAAAAACAACGAACCGGTCACCCTCGACGGTCCGAACCTGGACGTGATTCTCGATATCCCGGTGTCGATTTCCATGGAAGTCGGCAGCACTGATATCAACATCCGTAACCTGCTGCAGCTTAACCAGGGTTCGGTGATCGAGCTCGATCGTCTGGCCGGTGAGCCGCTGGACGTGCTGGTCAACGGCACGCTCATCGCTCACGGTGAAGTAGTGGTGGTCAACGAGAAGTTCGGCATCCGCCTGACTGACGTGATCAGCCCAAGCGAACGCATCAAGAAGTTGCGCTGAGTGAAAAAGGTTCTCGGGGTTTTGCTCGCCTTGCCGTTCAACGTTCTGGCTGCCGAGCCGGTAGCGACCGCTACTGCGGCCGCTGCACCCGCGGTCAGCAGCGGTGTGACCGGGCAATTGACGCAGTTGGTGTTCGGTTTGCTGCTGGTGCTGGGGTTGATCTTCTTCCTCGCCTGGTTGCTGCGTCGGGTGCAACAGGCCGGACCAGCCGGCAAGGGGCAGGTGATCGAGCTGATCGGTTCCCGCGCGCTTGGCCCTCGCGACCGATTGATGCTGGTGCAGGTCGGCAACGAGCAGATTCTGCTTGGCTTGAGCCCCGGCACCATCACCGCGTTGCACGTGCTCAAGGAGCCGGTGCAAGTGCCCAGCGGTACTGAAAAAGCGACCCCCGAGTTTGCCCAGCGCCTGATGGAGCTGATGGGCAAGGATCAGAAGGATAAGAAGTAATGGGTGCGCTACGCATCATCTTGACGCTGGCCCTGATGCTGGCCGCGCCACTGGCGTTCGCCGCCGATCCGTTATCGATCCCGGCAATCACCCTGGGCACCAATGCCGCCGGCGCTCAGGAATACTCAGTCAGTCTGCAAATCCTGCTGATCATGACGGCGCTGAGTTTTATCCCGGCGTTCGTCATGCTGATGACCAGTTTCACCCGGATCATCATCGTCTTTTCGATCCTGCGTCAGGCCCTCGGCCTGCAGCAGACACCGTCTAACCAGATCCTCACGGGCATGGCGCTGTTTTTGACCTTGTTCATCATGGCGCCGGTATTCGACCGCGTTAATCAGGATGCCTTGCAGCCGTATCTGGCGGAAAAACTCACCGCTCAAGATGCCGTGGCCAAGGCGCAGGTGCCGATCAAGGATTTCATGCTCGCCCAGACTCGCAGCAGCGATCTGGAGTTGTTCATGCGCTTGTCCAAACGCACTGATATCGCGTCGCCGGATCAGGCGCCGCTGACGATTCTTGTTCCCGCGTTCGTCACCTCCGAGCTGAAAACCGCGTTCCAGATTGGCTTCATGATCTTCATTCCGTTCTTGATCATCGACCTGGTCGTGGCCAGTGTGCTGATGGCCATGGGTATGATGATGCTCTCGCCGCTGATCATTTCCCTGCCATTCAAGATCATGCTGTTCGTGCTGGTGGATGGCTGGGCGTTGATCATCGGTACGCTGGCGAGCAGCTTCGGCGGAGTATCGCCATGACGCCAGAAGTTGCGGTAGACATCTTCCGGGAAGCGCTGTGGCTGACCACCATGATGGTTGCCGTGCTGGTGATTCCGAGTTTGCTTGTGGGCCTGCTGGTGGCGATGTTCCAGGCCGCGACCCAGATCAACGAACAGACCCTGAGCTTCCTGCCGCGCTTGCTGGTGATGCTGGTGACATTGATCGTCGCTGGTCCGTGGCTGGTACAGACCTTCATGGAATACATCCTGCAGTTGTACGGCAGTATTCCTCAGGTCATCGGCTAAACCATGTCGCTGCTCCAGCTGACCGATACCCAGATCAGTACCTGGGTGGCGACGTTCATGCTGCCGCTGTTTCGTATCGGTGCCTTGCTGATGGTCATGCCGGTTTTCGGTACGACTCTGGTGCCCACGCGAGTGCGCCTTTATTTCGCCGTCGCGATCACGGTAGTGATTGCCCCCGGGTTGCCGCCGATGCCGCCGGTCAACGCGCTGGACTTGAGCGGGCTGCTGCTGATCGCCGAGCAGATCCTCGTCGGTGCAGTGCTGGGTTTCTCTTTGCAGCTATTCTTCCAGGCCTTTGTGGTCGCCGGGCAGATCGTCTCCATTCAGATGGGCATGGGCTTCGCTTCGATGGTCGACCCCACCAACGGCGTTTCGGTGGCGGTGATCGGGCAGTTCTTCACCATGCTGGTGACGCTGTTGTTCCTGTCGATGAATGGCCATCTTGTGGTGTTCGAAATCCTCACCGAAAGCTTCACTACGCTGCCGGTCGGTAGCGGGTTGATGGTCAATCATTTCTGGGAGCTGGCCGGCAAGCTCGGCTGGGTCCTCGGCGCCGCGCTGTTGCTGGTGTTGCCGGCGATCACTGCGTTGCTGGTGGTCAACATTGCGTTTGGCATCATGACCCGGGCGGCGCCACAGCTGAACATCTTCTCCATCGGCTTCCCGCTGACCCTGGTGCTCGGGCTGTTCATTGTCTGGGTCGGGCTGGCGGACATCATCAATCAGTATCAACCGCTGGCCTCCGAGGCCTTGCAGTTGTTACGCGAACTGGCACGGGCGCGCTGAGCCATGGCTGAGAGCGAAAGCGGTCAGGACAAAACAGAAGACCCCACGGAGAAGCGCAAAAGGGAATCTCGCGAGAAAGGCGAAATTGCGCGCTCCAAAGAGCTCAACACGCTGGCGATCATGTTGGCGGGTTCCGGTGCGCTGTTGATTTTCGGCGGGGCGCTGGCGCAAGACTTGATGGAATTGATGCGGCAGAATTTCTCCCTGTCGCGTGAAGTCATTCTCGATCAGCGCTCCATGAGCACTTACCTGTTGAGTTCAGGGTTGACAGCCTTGCTGGCGATTCAGCCGATCATGATCACCCTGGTGCTGGCAGCGTTGATCGGGCCGATCTCCCTGGGTGGATGGCTATTCGCGGCGGGTTCCCTGGCACCGAAATTCAGTCGGATGAACCCTGCCGCCGGCCTCAAGCGAATGTTTTCGTTCAAGGCTGTGGCGGAGCTGCTTAAGGCGTTCGCGAAGTTTTTGATCATCCTGGCCGTGGCCCTGCAGGTGTTATCGTCAGACATCGATGACCTGATACGCATCGCCCACGAACCGTTGGAGCTGGCAGTCATTCACTGCCTGCAGGTTGTGGGCTGGAGTACGTTATGGATGTCCTGTGGGTTAATCATCATCGCCGCGGTGGACGTGCCGGTGCAGCTTTGGGAAAGCCACAAGAAACTGCTGATGACCAAGCAGGAAATTCGTGACGAGCATAAGGATCAGGAAGGACGACCGGAGGTTAAACAACGGATTCGCCAACTGCAGCGCGAAATGTCCCAGCGCCGGATGATGGCGGCGATTCCCGACGCCGATGTGGTGATCACCAACCCGACTCACTACGCCGTAGCGCTCAAGTACGATCCGGAAAAGGGTGGGGCGCCGATGCTGATCGCCAAGGGCAGCGACTTCCTGGCCTTGAAGATCCGTGAAATCGCGGTGGCCAACGAAGTGCTGCTGCTTGAGTCACCGGCACTGGCGCGTTCGATCTACTACTCCACCGAACTTGATCAGGAAATCCCTGGCGGGCTCTACCTTGCCGTCGCCCAGGTGCTCGCTTACGTCTATCAGATCCGCCAGCACCGCGCCGGCAAGGGTAAACGCCCGGATCCGCTTAAGGATGATTTGCCGATTCCGCCGGATTTGCGGCGCGATTCCTGATTCTGCGCTCGGCTACCGTCTGTCCGAAACTCATGCATACCTGTTAGTTCTGACAGTGGACAGGCAGCCCCTCCTCACGCTCTTATGCCCGTGGGAATTTCTCCTGATCGATCCCTCGCAGTTGCGGCTCTGATCATTTGATGCGAGCGCCAGGGATCGGTGTTTACGTCAGATCTTCGAGGGGGAAATCATGGTAAAGCTTGAATATCGAAAGCTGGAAGGAATGGACGTAGAGTTTGTCTCGGGGAGGCTGGAGGAAAACCCTCGCGAGCGTGCGATTGGCTACACCGTTGTTTTCAAGTTGAAACTCGACTTCACGCATTTTGTACAAATGGCCAGCCAGTATATTCCGGGCTATTTGAATGAACCGACGAATGCGATCAGGCCTGAACTGGGCGGTCTTGCTTACCATCACACCTATAATTACTTTTTTAGCGCGGCCGGAAAAATCGATAGCAGCGAAAAGTTGTTCGATATCTTTGCGCGTCCTGATTTTTATATGGAGGACTGGATAAACGAGGCGCTGGAAAGGCGCTATCGCAAGCCAGAATTCGCAATAGTTGACGGGGCGCTGCTCATTACTGCACGGCAGGATTTTCGCTGGGAGGATCCTGGGCGCCAGATCAAGATCGAAGATCTGCCGATCACAACCTTCCACTGGGCGCTGAGTCTGATCGAGACAGTAGGAAAGGTACCTGAAAGCATCTACCCTGTTACGAAGGTGGTTCTTATGTACACCCACGAGGATGTGGTGGAGGTCGAAGGCGTTCCAATGCTCAGGGGCATGCGCAACATCGATGGCAAAAAACTGAAGTTTGGTGCAATCACCGACAAGCAGGTTCTGACCGCAAGTTGATCAATCAAGTCTCCTTCTGTAGCAGCTGCCGAGCCTGCGAGGCTGCGTTCGAGCCGGGGTCGCGCTCGACCGAAGTCCTCGCATAGGCGTACGACTGCTGCGCCCGAGCGCGGACCGAGCCGGACGCAGCCTCGCGGGCTCGGCAGCTGCTACAAAAGCTCAATGAAACCCTCTATTTCTTGTCTCTGCAAAAGTTGGAAGGCTTCTTGCGGTAGCGGCTCTGGAAATCCAGGGACAGACCACGTTCTCTAAAGCAAAGACTCAACGTCGAAATCAGTCGCTTTCTTCGGCCGTCCTGACCGTGGAGCATCACCACCCGCGTGGAGGCCACGTTCAGCGCCAGTCGCAACAGGGGCGCCACCAGCAGAATGGTCGGGAACACCGCGAAATCCAGCGGCCGCAACGCGTAAACACAGACCAGCAAGACGACAATCGACAACGCGATGTTGAAGGTGAAGAACACGTCCAGCAGGAAC
>NZ_SOPU01000022.1:0-20232 GCF_004402115.1 Pseudomonas sp. F01002
GTCGCCCTCATGCAGTTGCGCTTCGCTTCATTCGCTGTGGCCAGCTCAAGAGAGGACTTTCACCTCTAGGATGGCGCCCATGCTGGGCGCACAAGTGACCCGCCGTAAGGGCGGAACCCTAGGCCGCCGTGACCGCAGAAACGGATATGTACCCCAACCTTAAGTGAACAGCATTGCGCCAAGCGCGGGCTTTTTTTGTACCTGAAATATAGGCACGGAATAAAATATGGGAATGCCCATTGACACAAAATATGGGAAAATCCATATTTGCATTCAAGCCAACGGGAAATCGATCGGAAGCTGCCAGGCATCACTTCTGCCCATTCACTGAGTGGGCAGTGGGATGTAGGCCTGCATCAAACGCAAGGCTCACCAGAGCAAAAAGCGACATCAATGGACTGAGGCAAAAACCATGACTGTAGACATCAGCAACTTCACCATCGCTACCCCGCTTCCAATCTCCGACACCAACCCGATTGCGCTTGAGCTCATCGGCTGGCGTGCACTGATCGAATGCCCCGACGTCATCTCAATGCTTGACGATGGTTCGCTGCAGATGACGGCCCCGACACTTGGAGCCTCGAGCAAGAGCACGCTACGAACCCGCTGCGAGTGGAAGGAGCCAGGTTACTGGCTGTTCTCCAGCGCAGCGGACCACTGGAGCCGACAAGAAATGCGGCTGACGAAGGTCAATTCGCTACAGAAAGTCGTGATCGGCCAGATCCATGTGAAGGATTCAGAGCGACCTCCGGTAAAGGTGTTCTGGAACAAAGGAAAAATCACCATGGGGTTCCGAACCAGTTACCTACAGGACGATCCGGTCAACTCGACGATTTTGGAGAACGTGCCGCTCGGTGCACTTTTCAAAATCAACATTCACGCCAACTCGAGCGGCGCCGTCTCTGTATCGGCTAGTTGTAACGGCGTCAAATCCACTTCCGCGATCATGCGCCTCGACAACACGTGGGACACGAAAACTCTCGCCTTTCACGGCGGCGTGTACAACCAGATCGATTACTCCGACACCACCGACCCGCTAGACGGTTCTGTCTGCATCATCAGCGATCTGTCGATCACTCACGCCTGATACGACCTGCTCGGCCTGATGAGCAATACAGGCTTCAGGGAAGCATCACTGCTGCACCTTGGCGACAGGGTGTAGCGGGATGCGCAAACCCGAAGTGACCGATTTGGGGCTTCGCGCCCGCCGGCAATACAACTGCCGGCACACATACGCTACCATGTGCCCCATGTCGGGGATGAACCCTGCGTTTATTGCCACTCAGCTCGGTCATAGCGTTCAGATATTGCTATCGACCTACACCCGATGGATCAACGCCAGCACCGACTGGGGTGAGCTCGGGAAGATTGAAAAGAGCTTGATTGGTACACAATTGGTACAGACAGAAACAGTACCCCTCTGAAACCCGTATGGAATCAGCCTCTGTGACACTGGAACAGAACTACACCGCGATTCTCGGCCAATTGGGCGAGGACGTCTCCCGCGAGGGCCTGCTCGACACCCCAAAACGTGCCGCCAAAGCCATGCAGTACCTCTGCCGCGGTTATGAACAGACACTGGAAGAGGTCACCAACGGTGCCTTGTTCAGCTCCGACAACAGCGAAATGGTGCTGGTGAAGGACATCGAGCTCTACTCGTTGTGCGAACACCACCTGCTGCCGTTTATCGGCAAGGCTCACGTCGCCTACATCCCGAGCGGCAAGGTATTGGGCCTGTCGAAAGTTGCGCGGATTGTCGATATGTACGCCCGCCGCCTGCAGATCCAGGAAAATCTCAGCCGCCAGATCGCCGATGCGGTCCAGCAAGTCACCGGTGCCCTGGGCGTTGCAGTGGTGATCGAGGCCAAGCACATGTGCATGATGATGCGCGGCGTGGAGAAACAGAATTCGTCGATGATCACGTCGGTGATGCTGGGTGAGTTCCGCGAAAACGCGGCCACCCGCAGCGAGTTTCTCAGCCTGATCAAGTAATTCGCAGAAGAAGAAAACCGGCATTCATCGCCGGTTTTTTTTCGTCTGTGAAAAATCAGGTAAGCTGCGCGCCTTCTGTTTGCCCCTGTGAGGCTTATACCGTGTTCGTTAAAGCGCTTCGTGTCGGCCTTGGCCAACTGATCATCTTCATTGACTTCATTACCCGCCCAGGCAAAAAGCAGCGCCCTGCCGCCGCTCAGGCTCAGGTCGAGACGGCCGCCAAGGACCTGACCCTGTATCAGTTCCACGCCTGCCCGTTCTGCGTGAAAACCCGCCGCACCCTGCGCCGCTTGAACGTGCCGGTGGCCTTGCGCGACGCGAAGAACAACGAACAGGATCGCCAGGCCCTGCTGGAACAGGGCGGCAAGATCAAGGTTCCGTGCCTGCGCATCGAAGAGAATGGCCAGACGACCTGGATGTATGAGTCCAAGGTGATCATCGATTATCTGGACAAGCGTTTCGCTGCTGCCTGATGGTTTTGTGCTGGGGCTGATGGCCTCATCGCGAGCAAGTCGGATCGCCGCACCGTCGCTCCCACAGTGGTTTGTGGGGTGATGGAGATCTGTGATCAACACTGATCCCCTGTGGGAGCGAGCTTGCTCGCGATGAGGCCCGAACCTGCACCGCGAATCCTGGATAAAAATAAACCGGCCCAATGGCCGGTTTATTTGTTTCTACCTTCAGGCTGCTTTTGCTGCCTGGGCCTGACGCACCACCGCTGCCAGCCGCTTGAGCCCTTCCTCCAGCCGTGCCGGGTCGATGTGGCTGAAGTTCAGGCGCAAATGCCCCGGATTGCTGTCCGGTTCAGGGAAGAACGGCTCGCCCGGCATGAACGCCACATCCGCTGCCAGTGCAGCCTTGAGCAACGTACGCGTGTCCAGCGGCTGCTTGAGTGTCAGCCAGAAAAACAGCCCGCCCTGCGGCACGTTCCAGTCCGCCAAATCAGCAAAATGCGTTTCCAGGGCTGACTGGAACGCGTCCCGACGAACCCGGTAGAAATCCCGCAGCTCGCTCAAGTGATGCTGAAATTTCTCTGTGCCAATCCACTGCAGCGCTTGCCACTGGCCGACGCGATTGGTGTGCAGATCGGCCGATTGCTTGAGTTTCAGCAAGTGCGGGAAGAGATCCGGGCTGGCGATCAGATAGCCGACTCGCAGTCCGGGCAACAGGGTTTTCGACACGGTGCCGGTGTAGATCCAACTGGTCTTTTTCAAGCGGCTAACAATCGGTGTGGCGCTGCCACCATCAAAAGTCAGCTCGCGGTAAGGCTCGTCTTCGATCAAGGTCACGCCGAACTCATCCAGCAAGGCTGCCACAGCATCACGCTTGGCGTCGCTGTAGCGCACGGCCGAAGGATTCTGAAAAGTCGGGATCAGGTAGATGAAGGCGGGTTTGTGTTTCTCCAGTCGAGTTCGAAGTTGCGCCAGGTTCGGGCCATCAGCCTCCAGCGGGACAGTGATGCAGTCGGCGCCGAACAGCTGAAAAATCTGCAACGCCGCCAGATAAGTCGGCTCTTCGAGCAAAATCTCAGTGCCTTTGTCGATGTACAGCTTGGCCGCCAGATCGAGGGTTTGCTGGGAGCCGCTGACCACCAACACCTGACTCGCCTCGCAGGGTACGCCCAGCGCCCGCGCCTCTGCTGCCAGCGCTTCACGCAGCGCCGGCTCACCTTCGCTCATGCCGTACTGGCCCATGGACAGCGGCATGTCGGCCCACTCGACTTTCGGCAGCATGGCTTCGGCCGGCAAGCCACCGGCAAACGACATCACTTCCGGGCGCTGGGCGGAGGCGAGGATTTCACGGATCAAAGAACTTTTAAGGCGCGAGACACGTTCGGAAAATGCCATGGGGTCACCGGTAGCGAGGCCTGAGGAGAATGAGTCAAACTGGTTGACCGAAATTACGACAAACCGAACGGATACGTCAATATGCTTGACCTTAAAAATCCCGCTACTCAGCAACAGGCGATGGAAGCGTTTTTCTTCGGTTACCAGGCGTTCACCGCGAAAGCCGACGAAATGCTCGAGCGTCGTGGCTTGAGCCGGGTGCATCAACGCATTGTGTTTTTCATCGCCCGCTACCCGAACTTGAGCGTCAAGGAACTGCTGGCATTGCTCGGGGTGACGAAGCAGGCGCTGAACATTCCGCTGCGTCAATTGATGGAAATGCATCTAGTGAACAGTGTCGCGTCCGAGACCGATAAGCGTAAGCGGTTGCTGGAGCTGACCGACGATGGCGCGCGTTTCGAGCAGTCGTTGCGCCGTGAACAGGTGAAATTGCTGGAGCGGGTGTTTGCCGAGGCGGGAGAGACGGCGGTGAATGGGTGGATGGCGGTGAACATGGCGTTGGGGCAAACCCAAGCGCTCGCGGACTGAGCAGACTGTCTGCAGGATTTGCATCAACTGATCTGCTCGCGATGACGTCTTAACAGGCGATATATCCCTATTGCCAAACTTTTCGTCTACAAAATCAAAAACATTATTTGCTTTATTTGTATACAAAAGCATAATCCACTTCGTGCGAGTTCCTGACCAAGCGGTCAACAAATTCGCAAGTACCTCAAAGGGTCGCTGCCACCCTCATGGGTCCGGCCCTGGAAATAACAATAAAACTCTTGAGGAGTACTCGCTGTGGAAAGCCGCAAATCCGAAGCCCCGACGCTGGAACTCTCGCCGCCGTTACGCAATGGCTGGCTGGAGCGCATCTTCAAACTCAGCTTGCATGGCACCACGGTGAAGACCGAGTTGATTGCCGGTCTGACAACCTTCATCACCATGGCCTACATCATCTTCGTCAACCCCAACATCATGGCCGACGCCGGGATCGATCACGGTGCCGCGTTCGTCGCCACCTGCATCGCCGCCGCGCTGGGTTGCCTGTTGATGGGCTTGTACGCCAACTGGCCGGTCGGCCTGGCGCCGGGCATGGGCCTCAACGCCTTCTTCACTTACACCGTGGTCGGCACCATGGGTTACAACTGGGAAACCGCCCTTGGCGCGGTGTTTGTTTCCGGTGTGTTGTTCATGTTTCTAACTTTTTCCCGGATCCGCGAATGGCTGCTCAATAGCATTCCGGTGAGTTTGCGCTTTGCCATGGGTGCCGGTGTGGGTCTGTTTCTGGGGCTGATCGGCTTGAAAACCGCGGGCATCGTGGTCGACAGCCCGGCCACCCTGATCAAGCTCGGCTCCCTGCGCGAGCCCGGCCCGCTGCTGGCCGCCATCTGCTTCCTGATGATCGCCGTACTCAGCTACCACAAAGTGTTCGGCGCGATTCTCATCAGCATCATCACCGTCACCCTGGCGGGTTGGGGCCTGGGCCTGGTGCACTACGAGGGCATCATGTCCGCCCCGCCGAGCCTGGCGCCGACCTGGATGGCCATGAACATTGCCGGCGTGTTCAACGTCAGCATGATCAGCGTGGTGCTGGCCTTCCTCTTCGTGCACATGTTCGACACCGCCGGCACCTTGATGGGCGTCGCCCAGCGCGCCGGTCTGGTGAACGCTGACGGCCGGATCGAAAACCTTTCCCGTGCCATGAAAGCCGACAGTGCTTCCAGTGTTTTCGGCGCAATGGTCGGCGTTCCTCCGGTCACCAGCTACGTGGAAAGTGCCGCGGGTGTAGCCGCTGGTGGTCGGACTGGTCTTACCGCCGTGACCGTAGGTGTGCTATTTATTGCCGCAATGTTTTTCGCACCGCTGGCTGGCATGATCCCCGCTTACGCAACCGCCGGTGCGCTGATTTATGTGGCGATGCTGATGATGGGCGGTATGGCGCACATCGAATGGGACGAAGCGACCGACAGCATTCCGGCGATCGTCACCGCGATCATGATGCCCCTGACCTTCTCGGTCGCTGATGGCATTGCGCTGGGCTTTATCACGTATGTGGTGCTGAAGGCTTTCACCGGTAAGCACAAGGAAATTTCCGTCAGTCTTTGGGTGCTTTGCGCGATCTTCATCGCCAAGTTCATTTTCTTGTAAGCCGTCTACGTTTCAAAAACAGTGTTTCAAAATAGCCTCACCCCGTCGGGTGAGGCTTTTGTGCAAATGGAGGAAAGTGATGAGTCTGGAAACATGGCTGCTGTTCAGCGGCGCTGCGCTGGTGGTAATCCTGATCCCGGGGCCACTGTCTTTGCTGATGATCAGCAACAGTCTGAATTACGGTTTGCGTCGTTCTTACCCGGCGTTTCTGGGGGGCGTGATTGCGTCGATCTGCTTGCTCAGTGCGTCGGCGCTGGGTTTGGGCGCCTTGCTGCTGGCATCGGAACAGTTGTTCAGCGCCCTGAAGATCGTCGGGGCGCTGTACCTGTTCTACTTGGCCTGGCAGAGCTGGCAGCAATCGCGTCAACCCTCCCTCGGCGCGGAAGTGCCCCAGGCTGCGCCAGTGCCACGCTTTCGCGCACTGTTCGGGCGCGCGTTCATGTTGGGCGCCAGCAACCCCAAAGACATTCTGTTCTTCGCCGCTTTCCTCCCGCAGTTCCTCAGTGCCGAGCAACCGTTCCTGCCGCAGTTGCTGGTGATGATTGCGACCTGGACCGTGCTGGATTTGCTGTGCAAGCTGGCTTATGGGCTGGGTGCCAATGGTGCTGCACGGTATCTGCGTAGCGGTAAGGGGCAGAGCTGGTTTAACCGGGTGAGTGCGGGGTTGTTCAGTGGTGCCGGCGCGGCCTCATTGGTGAGCCGCTAAGGGCAAAAGATCGCAGCCTCGTTGCACTCGACAGCTCCTACAGGGGGGGAATGCGTTTCCATGTAGGAGCTGCCGAAGGCTGCGATCTTTTGACTTTTCTACAGGCAAAAAAAAGCCCGCAGTGTGAGCGGGCGAAAGACCAAAGAAGCTATATGCGCAGGATTTTTGGGGGGAAAGTCCTAGCTTCCTCTGTAGGTCGAATAGCTGTACGGCGAAATCAGTAACGGCACATGGTAGTGATCCTGTTCCGCAGAGATGCCGAAACGCAGCACCACCACATCCAGGAACGCAGGTTCTGGCAGCTGAACGCCACGGGCGCGGTAGTAATCACCCGCATGAAATTGAACCTGATAGACCCCGGAACGGTAGTCATCGCCTTGCAGCAGCGGTGCATCGACCCGGCCGTCGCTGTTGGTGATCGCGCTGGCGACCAATTCCAGCTGCGAGCCTTCAACGCGGTACAACTCGACCTTGATCGAGCTGCCCGGGCAACCATGTGCAGCGTCTAAAACGTGAGTAGTCAAACGTCCCATTGATTCTGCGCGCCTGCCTGCGTGGAGCAGTCAGACCTCGCGCCTCCCGAAGTCAGTTGAAAAGGAGACCGCACCGATTCGGAGCACGAAACGCTGCGGCGAGCGACTGATTAAGACACTTTTCAAAAAAATTGTACACAATAAAAACAACATATTTACCACTAGACCCGTCATTCAGGGATTCACGCCAAATCTGCCGCCGAGCCATAGGGCAAAAGGACCTTCCATCTTTTTACTGACCAATCAGGCAGGTTTCTTGCAATAACATGTGAAGATGACAGTCAGTGAAAAATGCAAAAAAACAGGCTTACAAAGTGGATATAAAGTTGTATACAATCAGCCCATCGCTGTGACGCCAGCCTGTCATCAAACCGCCAGGCCGCCACACAACCCTGACCTTGAACAAGTCGAACGAATAAGAAGGAAGACTGCAGTGAGCGCTGACTACCCACGCGACCTGATCGGTTACGGCAGTAACCCTCCTCACCCACACTGGCCGGGCAATGCCCGCATCGCCTTGTCCTTCGTGCTCAATTACGAAGAAGGCGGCGAGCGCAATATCCTGCACGGCGATAAAGAATCCGAAGCCTTCCTTTCGGAAATGGTCTCGGCGCAGCCGCTGCAAGGCGCGCGCAACATGAGCATGGAATCCCTTTACGAGTATGGCAGCCGCGCCGGCGTCTGGCGGATTCTGAAACTGTTCAAGGAATTCGACATTCCGCTGACCATCTTCGCCGTGGCCATGGCCGCCCAGCGCCACCCGGACGTGATCCGCGCGATGGTCGATGCAGGCCACGAGATCTGCAGCCACGGCTATCGCTGGATCGACTATCAGTACATGGACGAAGCGCAGGAACGCGAGCACATGCTCGAAGCGATCCGCGTCCTCACCGAAATCACCGGCGAGCGCCCACTAGGCTGGTACACCGGCCGCACCGGTCCGAACACTCGTCGACTGGTGATGGAAGAAGGCGGTTTCCTCTACGACTGCGACACCTACGACGACGACCTGCCCTACTGGGAACCGAACAACCCGACCGGCAAGCCGCACCTGGTGATTCCGTACACGCTGGACACCAACGACATGCGCTTCACCCAGGTCCAGGGTTTCAACAAGGGCGACGATTTCTTTGAATACCTCAAAGACGCGTTCGACGTGCTTTACGCTGAAGGCGCCGAAGCACCGAAGATGTTGTCGATCGGCCTGCACTGCCGTCTGATTGGCCGTCCGGCGCGTCTGGCCTCGCTCAAACGCTTTATCGAGTACGCTAAAAGTCATGAACAGGTGTGGTTCAGCCGTCGCGTCGACATCGCTCGCCACTGGCACGAAAACCACCCGTACCAAGGGGCCGCAAAATGAGCCACTTCCAAACCCTGAAGCCGTCGACCCTGAGCCGCGACGCGTTTGTCGCCGCTTTCGCCGACATCTACGAACATTCGCCATGGGTGGCCGAAAAGGCCTTCGACCTGGGCCAGGACGCATCGATCGACGAGATCGAAACCCTGCACCAACGCATGAGCGACATCCTATTGAGCGCCGATCACGAAAGACAACTGGCCCTGATCAACGCTCACCCGGACCTGGCCGGCAAAGCTGCCGTCCAGGGCCAACTGACCGAAGCCAGCACCAATGAACAGGCTGGCGCCGGTATTCACCAATGCTCGAGCGATGAGTTCCAGCGCTTCACCGAGCTGAACGACGCCTACAAGGCCAAGTTCAAGTTTCCCTTCATCATGGCGGTAAAAGGCAGCAACCGGCATCAGATCCTCGCGGCGTTCGAAACGCGCATTCACAACCCGGAAGACACCGAGTTCAAATGCGCGCTGGCGGAGATCAACAAGATCGCCCTGTTCCGATTACTGACCCTTTAGCGAGCAGCCCTTGTGAAAAGCCCCGAGTGTTCTTAAACGCAAAAAGCACCCAGGGCTCCTGCGAGCATCCCAAGCCAACTTATTAAAGGCAGACAAGAAGAATGAAAGCTTACGCCGTACCTTTCGAGAAGTTCGTCAACCTGGCCGACGCCCGCCTGGGCACCAAAATCATCTCGGTCACCGATGACTGGTTCGCTGATGCCAACCGCCTGTTCCAGCCGACCCCGGCTGTGTGGAAAGAAGGCGTGTTCGATGACAACGGCAAGTGGATGGACGGCTGGGAATCGCGCCGCAAGCGCTTCGAAGGCTATGACAGCGCGGTGATCCGCCTGGGCGTACCGGGTTCGATCAAAGGCGTGGACATCGACACCTCATTCTTCACCGGCAACTTCCCACCGTCGGCCTCCCTGGAAGCCTGTTTCCTGACTGAAGGCGAACCGACTGAAAACACCCAGTGGGTTGAAGTGCTGTCGGCTGTCGAGCTGCAAGGCAACAGCCATCACTTCCATGAAATCAACAACGACCAGGCGTTCAGCCACCTGCGCTTCAACATCTACCCGGATGGCGGCGTAGCGCGTCTGCGTGTGTACGGCGTGCCGCACCGCGACTGGTCGGCCGTTGGTGACAACGAACAGATCGACCTGGCAGCAGCCCTCAACGGTGGCCGCGCCCTCGCCTGCTCCGACGAACACTTCGGTCGCATGAGCAACATCCTCAACCCGGGCCGTGGCATCAACATGGGCGACGGTTGGGAGACCGCACGTCGCCGTACACCGGGCAATGACTGGGTCATCGTCGCGCTGGGTCATGCCGGCGAGATCGAAAAAGTCATCGTCGACACCCTGCATTTCAAGGGCAATTACCCGGACACGTGCTCGATCCAGGGCGCGTTCGTGAAGGGCGGCACCGACAGCCAGATCGAAACCCAATCGCTGTTCTGGCGCGAATTGCTGCCGGCGCAGAAACTGGAAATGCACGCCGAACACACCTTCGCCGAGCAGATCAAGGCGCTGGGCCCGATCACCCACATCCGCCTGAACGTGTTCCCGGACGGTGGTGTGAGCCGCCTGCGGGTATTGGGCAAGGTCGCTAAATAAGCGCTGAACCCAATCGCGAGCAAGCTCGCTCCCACATTTGAAATGCATTCCCCTGTGGGAGCGGGCTTGCTCGCGAAGGCGTCAGAACAAACAACACAGAATTTTGGAAAAGAAGACCAGCATGCGCACACTGACGATTGAACCGCTGACCAAAGAAGCCTTCGCCCCTTTCGGTGACGTGATCGAAACCGACGGCCGCGATCACTTCATGATCAACAACGGTTCGACCATGCGCTTTCACAAACTGGCGACGGTGCAAACCGCCACGCCAGAGGACAACGCGATCATCAGCATCTTCCGCGCCGACGCGCAGGACATGCCGCTGACCGTCAGCATGCTGGAGCGTCACCCGCTGGGCAGCCAGGCTTTCATTCCGCTGCTCAGCAACCCTTTTCTGATCGTGGTCGCGCCACTTGGCGATGAACCTGTATCAGGCTTGGTCCGCGCCTTCGTCACCAACGGCAGGCAGGGCATTAATTACCATCGCGGCGTTTGGCACCATCCGGTGCTGACGATCGAAAAGCGGGATGACTTCCTGGTGGTTGATCGCAGTGGCACAGGCAATAACTGCGATGAGCATTTTTTCAAAGAGGATGAGCGTTTGATCCTTGCCCCCCACCAATAAGAGAAGGTCTGATCACTCGACAACAGAGTGACAGGCGAGAGGTAAAGACTGTGGAAGCACATCTGTTGGAATGGCTGAACCTGAGCGTGCGCTGGGTTCACATGATTACTGGCGTGGCCTGGATCGGTGCGTCGTTCTATTTCGTCTGGCTGGAAAACAACCTCAATCGGGTCAACCCGAAAAGTGGTCTGGCCGGCGATTTGTGGGCGATCCACGGCGGCGGTATCTATCACCTGGAAAAATACAAACTGGCTCCACCGACCATGCCGGACAACCTGCACTGGTTCAAATGGGAAGCCTACTTCACCTGGATGTCGGGGATCGCGCTGCTGTGCGTGGTGTTCTACTCCAACCCGACGCTGTACCTGCTGGCACCGGGCAGCAGCCTGACTGGCCCTGAAGGGGTCGCGCTGGGCATTGCCTCGTTGTTCGTCGGCTGGTTCGTCTACTCCTTCCTCTGCGATTCGGCCCTGGGCAAACGCCCTGCCCTGCTCGGCTTCATCCTGTTCGTGCTGATCATTGGCGCCGCTTACGGCTTCAGCAAAGTGTTCAGCGGTCGCGGTGCGTACCTGCACGTCGGCGCGATCATCGGCACCATCATGGTCGGCAACGTGTTCCGCATCATCATGCCGGCGCAGCGCGCACTGGTTGCCGCGATTGCCGAGAACCGCACGCCGGATCCGGCACTGCCGGCCAAAGGTCTGCTGCGTTCGCGTCACAACAACTACTTCACCTTGCCGGTGCTGTTCATCATGATCAGCAACCACTTCCCGAGCACCTACGGCAGCCAATACAACTGGCTGATCCTGGCCGGGATCGCGGTGCTCGCGGTGTTGGTGCGTCACTACTTCAACACCCGTCATGACAGCCACAAGTTTGCCTGGACCCTGCCCGTTGCGGCCGTGGGCATGATCTGCCTGGCGTACGTGACTGGCCCGGCGCAGATGCCCAGCGCGCCTGAAGTAGCCAAGGCGCCTGGCACCATCGAGTACCAGCCGTTGCCGGAAACTGCCCTCGGTGGTGGTGCCAAACCTGAAGCGGCGAAACCTGCTGCACCTGCCGCTGCACCGGCTCAGGCGTCCAACGCCGGCCCCGGTTTCGACAAAGTGCACAGTGTGATCCAGGAGCGTTGCGCGGTTTGCCATTCGGCCAAACCGACCAGCCCGCTGTTCAGTGCTGCACCGGCTGGCGTGATGTTCGATACCCCCGAGCAGATCCGTCAGAACGCTGCACGCATCCAGGCTCAAGCCGTCACCAGCCAGATCATGCCACTGGGCAACATCACCCAGATGACCCAGCAGGAACGTGACCTGATCGGTGCGTGGATTGTTCAGGGAGCTCAAACCAACTAACCGTTGAAAAGCATCGCGAGCAAGCTCGCTCCCACAGGGACACCATCAATCCCTGTGGGAGCGGGCTTGCTCGCGAAAGCGTCGGGCCAGTCAACGTGATGTTGAATGTAATGGCCTCTTCGCGAGCAAGCCCGCTCCCACAGGTTTGCCTGATGCACAAAATCACAAGAATAAAAAAGATCCGAGGTGTTGCATGTCCGAGCTATCCGAAGCGCGCATCCCCGACGCACCCGCCATTCAGCGTTTGCCCCTTTTGCAACTGATTCTGGTCGGTCTGCAACACGTTCTGCTGATGTACGGCGGAGCCATCGCGGTGCCACTGATCATCGGACAGGCCGCTGGCCTGAGTCGTGCAGAAATCGCCTTCCTGATCAACGCCGACCTGCTGGTGGCCGGGATCGCTACCATCGTGCAGTCGCTGGGCATCGGCCCCATGGGCATCCGTATGCCGGTGATGATGGGCGCCAGTTTCGCCGCTGTCGGCAGCATGGTCGCCATGGCCGGCATGCCGGGCATCGGTCTGCAAGGGATCTTCGGCGCGACCATCGCCGCCGGGTTCTTCGGCATGATCATCGCGCCGTTCATGTCCAAAGTCGTACGCTTCTTCCCGCCTCTGGTGACTGGCACGGTCATCACCTCGATCGGTTTGTCGCTGTTCCCCGTGGCCGTGAACTGGGCCGGCGGCGGTGCAGGTGCCGCTCAATTCGGCTCACCGATTTACCTGGCCATCGCCGCGCTGGTGCTGGCAACCATTCTGCTGGTCCACCGCTTCATGCGCGGTTTCTGGGTCAACATTTCCGTGCTGATCGGCATGTGCCTGGGTTACGTACTCTGTGGCCTGATCGGTATGGTCGACCTGAGCGGCATGGCCCAGGCGCCGTGGCTGCAATTCGTGACCCCGCTGCATTTCGGCATGCCGAAGTTCGAACTCGCACCGATCCTGTCCATGTGCCTAGTGGTGGTGATCATCTTCGTCGAGTCCACCGGTATGTTCCTGGCGCTGGGCAAAATCACCGGTCAGGACGTCTGCCCACGAATGCTCCGTCGCGGCTTATTGTGTGATGCCGGCGCCTCGTTCTTCGTCGGTTTCTTCAACACCTTCACCCACTCCTCTTTCGCGCAGAACATCGGCCTCGTGCAGATGACCGGCGTGCGTTGCCGTTCGGTGACCATCGTCGCCGGTGGTTTGCTGGTGGTGTTGAGTTTGTTGCCGAAAGCGGCGTTTCTGGTGGCGTCGATTCCACCCGCCGTACTGGGCGGCGCGGCGATTGCGATGTTCGGCATGGTCGCCGCCACCGGCATCAAGATTCTTCAGGAAGCCGACATCGGTGACCGTCGCAACCAGTTGCTGGTGGCGGTGAGCATCGGCATGGGGCTGATCCCGGTGGTCCGTCCGGAATTCTTCGCCCACCTTCCGATGTGGATGAGTCCGATCACCCACAGCGGAATCGCCATGGCCACGCTCAGCGCGCTGTCGCTGAACCTGCTGTTCAACATCCTCGGCGGCACCGAACGCGCGGCCATCAACGACTGCCACGCCCACCCGCACTAACACATCAGCGCCACAGAACCTGTGGGAGCGGGCTTGCTCGCGAAGGGGCCATCAGCCTCAACATCATTGTTGACTGACATACCGCTTTCGCGAGCAAGCCCGCTCCCACAGGGTGGATGCCTGCGCCACGAACAATAAAAACAAGAGGGAGCAACAGATGATTCGGACACAGACAAACATGCTGTTAGGCGGTGGTCTATTGGCCGCCAGTCAGGCCATGGCCGGCGATCTGCTGCTGTGGCAGACCAACAGCCTGAGCTATCTGTATGGCAAGGATTTCGCGGTCAACCCGTCGATCCAGCAGACGATAACCTTTGAGCACGCCGACCGCTGGAAGTACGGCGACAACTTCCTGTTCGTCGACAGCACTTACTACAACGGCGAGAAAGACCGGAACAAAGGTGTTCACGCCTATTACGGCGAGTTCAGTCCGCGCCTCTCCTTCGGCAAAATCCTCGACCGCCGTTTCCAATTCGGCCCGATCAAGGACGTGTTGCTGGCCATGACCTACGAGAATGGCGAAGACGACACCGAGGCCTATCTGATCGGCCCCGGTTTCGACCTCGCGGTACCGGGCTTCAATTTTTTCACCTTGAACTTCTACTATCGCCAGACCGAAGGCTCGCGTCCCGGCGACGATGTCTGGCAGATCACGCCGGCCTGGTCCTACACCCTGCCATTGGGCAACTCGAACCTGTTGATCGACGGCTACATCGACTGGGTCGTGGATAACGACCAGAACTCACATGGCACCTACCACGCCAACCTGCACTTGAACCCGCAGATCAAATATGACCTGGGGAAGACCTTGGGTTGGCGGGAGAAACAGGTGTACGTCGGCGTCGAATACAGCTACTGGAAAGACAAATACGGCATCGAAAACAACGCCAATCTCGACACTAATGAGAACACCACCAGCCTGCTGGTGAAGGTGCATTTCTAGATGATCCGCAACCGTGCTCCAAACCTGTCGTCGGTGCGCTGTTGCGGGGCACTTGAGACCTGGCCAACGAGTCAGTATTCTCCGCGGCCGCCCGAATCTGGTCTAAAAAAAAGCCCGGATCTAATTCCTGACCAGAAAGCCAACTTATCCCGGCACTGGACGGTACCAAGGCACTCCAAAACCACTCTCAATCGGCTGCTCTTGAGCAGCCGAGCGGGAGTTTTTTGGCTTTTCAAAAGCCTTGGCTCAGCTCTTGCTAACAGCACTGAAGCTGACCGATTGGATGATTTTTTACAGCGACAGAAAAAGGCGCCACACCAGAGCGCCGACCTTAGAAAAATAACGTGGAACCACCTACTTTTTGGGAGCAACCGAATGAAACGTACGTGCACTAGCCTGATGCTGGCGGGATCTTTGCTGGCCGGGGGCCAGGCCATGGCCGGCGACTTGCTGCAATGGCAGAACAACAGCCTGTCCTACCTGTATGGCAAGGACTTCCAGGTCAACCCGCACATTCAGCAGACCGTCACCTTCGAGCATGCCGATGCATGGAAATATGGGGACAACTTCTTCTTCGTCGACAAGATTTTCTACAACGGTGACAAAGACTTCAACGTTGGCCCGAACACCTATTACGGTGAGTTCCAACCGCGTATTTCGCTGGGCAAGGTCCTCGACCAGAAAATCGAATTCGGCCCGATCAAAGATGTCCTGCTGGCCATGACCTACGAGTTCGGTGAAGGCGATACCGAGTCCTACCTGATCGGTCCCGGTTTCGACCTGGCGATCCCGGGCTTTGATTACTTCCAGCTGAACTTCTACCAGCGTCACACGGAAGGCAGCCGTCCAGGCGACAACGTGTGGCAGATCACCCCGGTCTGGTCCTACACCATTCCTGTCGGTGACTCGAACATCCTGATCGATGGCTACATGGACTGGGTGGTCGACAACGACTCCAACTCCAAAGGCGACTACCACGCCAACCTGCACTTCAACCCACAGGTCAAATACGACCTGGGCAAGGCGCTAAACCTTGGCGAAAAGCAGTTGTACGTCGGCGTCGAGTATGACTACTGGAAAAACAAGTACGGTATTGAAGACAGTCAGGGCTTCAAAACCGATCAGAGCGTAACCAGCTTCCTGGTCAAGGTTCACTTCTAATCCGGCGGCGTCTGTAAGGACGCCATCGCGAGCAAGCTCGCTCCCACAGTTGATCAGTGGTGATCACAAATAATGTGTTCACAGGAGATTGAATGTGGGAGCAAGCTTGCTCGCGATGGTCGCGCCGCCGATCTCAAGCCGAAACCACAGGCTCCGCCAACCCGAGAAACCGGCACAACTCCCCGCGCTTGGCCAACGCATCCCGCCGCCCCAAATCAATCAATTCGCTGCAATACCCCGCCTCGAACAGCAGATAACTCAGCACCCCCGCCCCGCTCGTCCTGGTCGCCCCCGGTCCGCGCAGAAACAGACGCAGCGCCGCCGGTAATTCCTGCCGATGCCGCGCCGCAATCTCATCGATCGGCTGACTCGGCGAAATCACCAGCACATCTACCGGCGCCACACCCAGCGCGCGCGTCGGCGTGCCATCGGGCAGCAGATGACTGAACTGATTGAGCCGCTGCAACAACTCGATGTCACTTTCCAGGCTGTCAATGAACGTGCTGTTGAGCAGGTGCCCACCGATCTGCGCCAGGCTCGGTTGCTGACCGGTGTAGGCGCGTTGCAGCGGTTGTTCCGGGTCGACGCCGCGGGGGTTGCCGCTGACGCCCACTACCAGCACTCGGCTGGCGCCCAGGTGCAGCGCCGGGCTGATCGGTGCCGACTGACGCACCGCGCCGTCGCCGAAATACTCTTCACCGATTTTCACTGGTGCAAACAGCAGCGGAATCGCTGAACTGGCCAGCAAGTGATCGACGGTCAATTGCGTGGGGACGCCGATTCGCCGATGGCGCAACCAGGCATTGATGGTGCCGCTGCCCTGATAAAAGGTCACCGCCTGACCGGACTCGTAGCCGAACGCGGTCACCGCAACCGCCTGCAACTGCTTCTGTGCAATGGCCTCGGCAATCCCGCTCATCTGCAATTTGTCGTCGAGCAATCCGCGCAGCGGCGAACTGTTGAGCAACGCCACCGGCACCTGAGCGCCAATCCCGAGCAAACTGTGGCTGACAAAACGACTGGCCTGGTGGATCACTCCCGGCCAGTCGCTACGCAGCACCAGATGACTGCGAAAGCCCTGCCAGAAGGCTGTCAGACGTTGAATCGCACCCCGAAAATCCATCGCCCCACTGGCGAGGCTGACCGCGTTGATTGCGCCGGCCGAGGTGCCGACGATCACCGGAAACGGATTGCTCGCGCCGACCGGTAACAGCTCGGCAATCGCCGCCAGAACACCCACCTGATAAGCCGCCCGAGCCCCGCCGCCGGAAAGAATCAACCCTGTAACCGGTTCAGCAGGACTCATCGCAACACTCCATGGTGCATATAAGGACGGTGGTTCAACCGCGTTTTGCGTACAGCTTCGGCTCGCCCGGCGGACGGCTCTTGAAGCGACGATGAGCCCAAAGGTATTGCTCCGGACATTCGCGCAAGACGCCTTCGATCCATTGGTTGATCCGCAGGCAGTCGGCCTCTTCGGTTTCGCCGGGGAAACCCTCGAGCGGTGCATGAATCACCAGTCGATAACCGCTGCCGTCCGCCAGACGTTCCTGAGTGAACGGTACCACCAGCGCCTTGCCCAACCGCGCAAACTTGCTGGTGGCGGTGACGGTCGCGGCCTGAATCCCGAACAGCGGCACGAAGATACTTTGCTTGGCGCCATAGTCCTGATCCGGTGCGTACCAGATTGCCCGGCCGGCCCGCAGCAGTTTCAGCATGCCGCGCACGTCGTCGCGCTCCACCGCCAGCGAATCGACGTTGTGCCGCTCGCGCCCCAGGCGCTGGACGTAGTCGAACAACGGATTTTTGTGTTCGCGGTACATGCCATCAATGGTGTGCTGCTGGCCGAGCAACGCCGCGCCGATTTCCAGCGTGGTGAAATGGACGGCCATCAGGATCACGCCTTTGCCGTCACGCTGGGCTTTTTTCAAATGCTCCAGCCCTTCGACATGGGCCAGCTTCGCCAGGCGCTCACGCGACCACCACCAGCTCATGGCCATTTCGAAAAACGCGATGCCCGTGGAGGCGAAGTTTTCCTTGAGCAGGCGCTTGCGCTCGGCAGCGGCTTTTTCAGGGAAACACAGTTCGAGATTGCGCTTGGCAATGCGCCGTCTGTCGCCCGCTACTCGATACATCAATGCACCCAGGGCGCGACCGATCGACAGCAACACCGGATATGGCAGCTGGACAATCAGCCACAACAGCCCCAAGCCACACCACAAAGGCCAGAAACGTGGAGAAAGAAATGCTGTTCGAAAACGCGGGCGATCCATTAAAGGTTCCGGAAAGACAATGGCCGCGCATTCTACATCGTTCGACCCGGCTTGCGGCTCGCGGGCGTTCTCGTTATAAGTCTCGGCACTTTTAGTGACAAGTCGTTGTATGCCGACCATGAGCCAAACCGAACCGCTAGACCAAGATCCCGTGTTCCAGCTGAAGGGCAGCATGCTCGCCATTACGGTGCTGGAACTGGCCCGTAACGACCTCGAGAACCTCGATCGTCAACTGGCCGCCAAGGTTGCCCAGGCGCCTAACTTCTTTAGTAACGCGCCATTGGTGCTGGCCCTGGACAAACTCCCGGCCGGCGAAGGTGCAGTCGATCTGCCCGGCCTGATGCGCGTCTGCCGCCAGCATGGCCTGCGCACCCTGGCGATCCGTGCCAGCCGCATCGAAGACATCGCCGCGGCCATCGCGGTCGACCTGCCGGTGCTGCCACCGTCCGGCGCCCGTGAGCGTCCGTTGGACCCGCTCGAAGGCCAAGTCAAGAAAAAACCGGAAAAACCGCCGGAGCCGACTATCAAGCCAACGAAGATCATCACCTCGCCCGTACGCGGTGGGCAGCAGATTTATGCCCAGGGCTGCGATCTGGTGGTGATCTCGTCGGTCAGCCCGGGGGCGGAACTTCTCGCCGACGGGAACATCCATGTATACGGCCCGATGCGTGGTCGAGTGTTGGCCGGCGTCAAAGGCGACACGAAAGCCAGGATTTTCTGTCAGCAAATGAGCGCTGAACTGGTCTCCATCGCAGGCCACTACAAGGTTTCGGAGGATCTGCGTCGCGACCCTTTGTGGGGCGCGGGCGTACAGGTCAGCCTGTCGGGCGATGTGTTGAACATCATTCGGCTTTAACGGATACTGCCGCATTTTCCAAACATCTCTAAAACGTAGCGAAAACGGCTCAAACGAAGTAGGAAAAAGGCCATAAGCAGTGTTTACCCGAGGTAAGCGCCGTTCTGGACCGAATTCCAGCCAAGGCTGTCCGACTGCAGTAGTTTTTCTAGAGATGTTTTTCAGGGGCTAAATGTCCTTTTTCCTTAGGGGTGAAACACCTTGGCCAAGATTCTCGTGGTTACATCCGGCAAGGGTGGTGTGGGTAAGACCACCACCAGTGCTGCTATCGGTACCGGCCTCGCACTGCGCGGTCACAAAACAGTTATCGTCGACTTCGACGTCGGTTTGCGTAATCTCGACCTGATCATGGGTTGCGAGCGTCGCGTGGTGTATGACTTCGTCAACGTGGTGAACGGCGAAGCCAACCTGCAACAAGCCCTGATCAAAGACAAACGCCTGGAAAACCTCTACGTACTGGCCGCCAGTCAGACCCGCGACAAAGACGCGCTGACCGTCGAAGGCGTGGAAAAAGTGTTGATGGCGCTGAAAGAAGACTTCGAATACGTGGTCTGCGACTCTCCGGCCGGCATCGAAAAAGGCGCCCACCTGGCCATGTACTTCGCAGACGAAGCGATTATCGTGACCAACCCGGAAGTGTCCTCGGTTCGTGACTCGGACCGCATGCTCGGCCTGCTGGCCAGCAAATCGCGCCGCGCTGAAAAGGGCGAAGACCCGATCAAGGAACACCTGCTGCTGACCCGCTACAACCCGCAACGAGTCAGTGACGGCGAGATGCTCGGCGTCGAAGACGTCAAAGAGATTCTGGCGGTCGCCCTGCTGGGTGTCATTCCGGAATCCCAAGCGGTACTCAAAGCTTCCAACTCGGGCGTGCCGGTGATTCTCGACGACCAGAGCGATGCCGGTCAGGCATACAGCGATGCGGTCGATCGTCTGCTGGGCAAAACCGTGGAGCATCGTTTTCTCGATGTAACGAAGAAGGGATTCTTCGAGCGCCTGTTTGGAGGTAGATAATGAATCTTTTTGACTTCTTTCGTGCCAGCAAAAAGGTCAGCACCGCGTCGGTAGCGAAAGAGCGTCTGCAGATCATCGTGGCGCACGAACGCGGCCAACGCAGTACACCGGACTACCTGCCAGCCTTGCAGAAGGAATTGGTCGAGGTCATCCGCAAGTACGTCAATATCGGGTCCGATGACGTGCACGTCGCTCTGGAAAACCAGGGCAGCTGCTCGATTCTGGAACTCAATATCACCCTGCCTGACCGCTAGTCGATCAGACAGGAGCCACGGC
>NZ_SOPU01000022.1:20237-20448 GCF_004402115.1 Pseudomonas sp. F01002
GGCTCAGAACCTTTGAGCCCCGGTAGGAGCTGCCGCAGGCTGCGATCTTTTG
Organism: Pseudomonas sp. F01002; assembly: GCF_004402115.1. NCBI lineage: Bacteria > Pseudomonadati > Pseudomonadota > Gammaproteobacteria > Pseudomonadales > Pseudomonadaceae > Pseudomonas > Pseudomonas sp. F01002. The sequence goes on from NZ_SOPU01000022.1 coordinate 20,290, forward strand.
ATCTTGTTTTAAAAGCAAAATCAAAAGATCGCAGCCTGCGGCAGCTCCTACCGGGGACAATGAAGGTTCTGAGCCGCCGTTGGCGTTTGTTACGAGGCTGTTTTAATGCCGCTGTCCAACATCAGCATCATCCATCAGGACGCCGCCGTACTGGTGGTG
>NZ_SOPU01000022.1:20454-26251 GCF_004402115.1 Pseudomonas sp. F01002
AACAAACCGACCCTGCTGCTCTCTGTCCCTGGCCGGGCCGATGACAACAAGGACTGCCTGATTACCCGCCTGCAGGAAAACGGCTACCCGGAAGCGCGAATCGTCCATCGTCTGGACTGGGAAACTTCCGGCATTATTCTGTTGGCCCGTGACCCGGACACTCATCGCGAGCTATCTCGGCAATTTCACGACCGCGAAACCGAAAAGGCCTACACCGCCCTGTGTTGGGGCCAGCCGGAACTGGACAGTGGCAGCATCGATCTGCCCTTGCGCTACGACCCGCCGACCAAGCCACGCCATGTGGTGGACCATGAATTCGGCAAACATGCCCTGACCTTCTGGCGCGTGCTGGAGCGTTGCGGCGATTGGTGTCGTGTCGAGTTGACGCCGATCACCGGCCGCTCCCATCAGTTGCGCGTGCACATGCTTTCCATCGGCCACCCACTGCTGGGTGACGGGCTGTATGCCCACGAGCAAGCACTGGCCGCCTGGCCACGACTATGTTTGCACGCGAGCATGCTGAGCTTCACTCACCCGCAAAGCGGCGAACGCTTGCGCTTCGAGTGTCCTGCTCCTTTTTAAGCAACCGCCGAACCAAAAACGCCCTTCCATTGAAGGGCGTTTTTTTTATTTCTTGTTACAAATCGACGTGAAAATGGCGTAAAAATATTGTCATCAATTTGTAATGAAACGTAAAATGCCATCACTTTGATAGCAGGCAGGAAGCCCTCGTGCTCAGCAACAAGACATTCCAAGACGACTACCCTTTCACCTTCCGCCTTTTCAACACCACGCTACACCTTAGCGAGCAGCCTTCAGCCGAAGCACAACAGGCACTTGAACACCTCATACACAAACGACGCGCCCGCAAGCTCACCCGTGCGAGTGCGCCTCTGGCCTCCGGCGATACGCCGTTGTTTGCCAAGGTCCAGCCGCTGGATACCTTGAAGGCAAAAGTGCGGGTCACCTTTGGCAAACCACAGCGCAATGGCCGATTCGATTGGCCGCTGGAAGAGTTGATCAATACGCTCGAAGCACAACGCCGTGGCGTACAAATGCCGCTGCTGCAAGGATTCGGTTACACCAAGGACCGACTGGGGCTGACCCAGGAGTATTTCATTATCACGCGTCTGCTCGACGATCATATCGACGGTGTGCAATGGCTTAAACGCAACCCGGACAGCGTCGAAACATTCATTCTCGATGCCTTCGAATTGCTGAGCTCCTTGTCGCGCAAGAACATCACGCACATGGATTTCTGGGCCGGCAACATCATGATCCCGCAAACGCCGCGGACCCAACTCAAAGCCATCGACTTTGAAAACTGCTTTGCCGGCCAGACAAACCATCAAAGCGAAACCCTCGGTTTTCAACTGGGCTTCTTCTATCGCCGGGACATCTACAAGCTCATCACCGAAGCCGCCTATGACCGCCTTGTGGACGACTATATTCGGCAGATCCCCGGCATCTCGATGGAAAAATTCAACGAGGTGTACCTCGCGAGCAAACATGAATATGTCGGCCGCAAGCAACGTCGCGAAGTGTTCCTCAATGGCAAGCTGATCACCGGTTGACTCATCCTCCTCGCCAATCGGCAGCTGGCGTACGTCGAACGGCATTGTCTCTGCAATGCCGTGAGCCAATACGTTAAACTTGCGCCATTGCTGTCTGGAGCTACTTATGCGCGAAGAGTTGAACCAAGGCCTGATCGATTTCCTCAAGGCCTCCCCTACCCCATTCCATGCCACCGCCAGCCTTGTTCAGCGCCTGGAAGCGGCGGGTTATCAACGCCTTGACGAGCGCGAGCCATGGACCACCGAAGCCAACGGTCGTTACTACGTCACCCGTAACGACTCGTCGATCGTTGCGTTCAAGATGGGCCGTCATTCGCCCCTGCACGGCGGCATTCGCCTGGTTGGCGCGCACACCGACAGCCCATGCCTGCGGGTCAAACCCCAGCCGGAACTGCAACGTCAGGGCTTCTGGCAACTGGGCGTCGAAGTCTATGGCGGCGCACTGCTGGCGCCATGGTTCGACCGCGACCTGTCCCTGGCCGGCCGCGTGACCTTCCGCCGTGACGGCAAGGTCGAGAGCCAGCTGGTCGACTTCAAGGCGCCGATCGCCATCATCCCGAACCTGGCCATTCACCTGAACCGTGAAGCCAACATGGGCTGGGCGATCAACGCCCAGACCGAACTGCCGCCGATCCTTGCGCAATTTGCCGGTGACGAGCGCGTGGACTTCCGTGCCGTGCTCACCGACCAACTCGCCCGCGAACACGGCTTGAACGCCGACGTGGTGCTCGACTACGAGCTGAGCTTCTACGACACCCAAAGCGCTGCGGTCATCGGCCTGCATGGCGACTTCATTGCCGGGGCGCGCCTGGACAACCTGCTGTCGTGCTATGCCGGCCTGCAAGCCTTGCTGACCACCGAAACCGACGAAACCTGCGTGCTGGTCTGCAACGATCACGAAGAAGTCGGTTCCTGCTCGGCCTGCGGCGCCGACGGCCCGATGCTGGAGCAGACACTGCGTCGCCTGCTGCCAGAAGGTGATGAGTTCGTGCGCACCATTCAGAAATCCCTGCTGGTCTCGGCTGACAACGCCCACGGCGTGCACCCCAACTACGCCGACAAGCACGACGCCAACCACGGCCCGAAACTCAACGCCGGCCCGGTGATCAAGGTCAACAGCAACCAGCGCTACGCCACCAACAGCGAAACCGCCGGGTTCTTCCGCCACCTGTGCATGGCCGAAGAAGTACCGGTTCAGAGCTTCGTGGTGCGCAGCGACATGGGTTGCGGCTCGACCATCGGCCCGATCACCGCCAGCCACCTGGGCGTGCGCACCGTGGACATCGGCCTGCCAACCTTCGCCATGCACTCGATCCGTGAACTGTGCGGCAGCCATGATCTGGCGCACCTGGTCAAAGTGCTGAGCGCGTTTTACGCCTGCCGCGAGCTGCCGTAATCCGTGTAGGAGCTGGTAGGAGCTGGTAGGAGCTGTCGAGAGAAACGAGGCTGCGATCTTTTGATCTTGTTTTTAAATAGCAAAGTCAAAAGATCGCAGCCTCGTTTCACTCGACAGCTCCTACACTTTCAATACCCCTTTCGACAAGGCAGTCGCTCATGATCTCGTTGTCTTCGTTTCACGCCATGCTGATCCCGATTCTTGCCGGGATGATCATGCTGGCAATCGGCTTCAATTTTCGCGACAAAAACGTCGGCGTGTTCGCGATGTGGATCGGTATGTTGATGATCCTCGCCACCGTGATTTTCAAGATCCTCGCCAAACTCAACGAATAAATCCTGACCCTGGCTCGCATTGATTTTGACGGGCTCGTACACTCGGTCGATCCGCTCATCCCGAGGTTGACCGCCTAGTGTTCGCTCGTCTTTTTGCCCTGCCGTGTTTGTTCCTTGTCTGCCTCATGACGCTGCTGCCTATGGCGCCCGCCCAGGCGGTCGGCTTGCCCAGCCTGCTCAACAGCTCGGCAAAACAGCCAGAGGCGCAAGAGCCCTTGGGGCAATCCCTGGACGAAGTCATCAAGTCGCTGGAGAACGATCAGCAACGCTCCAAATTGCTGGCGGATTTGAAGAAGCTGCGCGATATCACCAAAAAGGCCCAGCCAGTCACCGAAGTAGGCGTCCTGGGACTGATCGGTGGCACCCTGGCCAGTTTCGAAAAACAGTTTTCAGGCGCGGACAGCCCTCTCACTCGCTGGTCCGAAGAATTCAAACTGGCTGAGGATGAACTGACAGCGCTGGTGCTGCCGACCAATGAATGGCTGCCGATCATCTTTGCCTTCGCCATGATCCTGATGGTCTGGAGTTTGCTCGCCGCCGCGTTGATCTGGCTCGGCCACCGAGTACGCATGCGCTTTGGCCTGACCGAAGAACTGCCGCAGCACCCCAAGGCCCTGGACATGTTGCGCTTCGCCCTGCGCAAACTCGGGCCGTGGCTGATTGCCTTGGTCATGACGGTCTACATGAGCTACGCCCTGCCCTCGTCACTGGGCAAAAGCCTGGCCATGGTGCTGGCTTATGCGCTGGTGGTTGGCACCTGTTTTTCGGCGATCTGTGTGATCGCCTTTTCGGTGCTTGACGGCCCACACCGCCACCGCGCCCTGTACATCCTGCGGCATCAAGCCTTTCGGCCGCTGTGGCTGATCGGCAGTTTCGCCGCCTTCGGTGAAGCCCTGAGCGATCCGCGACTGGTCGAAAGCCTTGGCAGTCATCTGGCGCACACCGCCGCGACAGTCGCCAATGTACTGGCAGCGTTGTCCACTGGGCTGTTCATCCTGCGGTTCCGTCGCCCCATCGCCCACTTGATTCGCAACCAACCGCTGTCCCGGCGCCTGACTCGCCGCGCCCTCAGCGACACGATCGAAATTCTCGGGACCTTCTGGTACATGCCGGCGCTGGTGCTGGTGGGGATTTCCCTGTTCGCCACGTTCGTCTCGGCCGGCGATACCAGCACCGCACTGCGTCAGTCGCTGATCTGCACCGTGCTGCTGGTGTTGTGCATGGTCATCAACGGCTTGGTGCGCCGCCATTCACTCAAACCACAGCGCAGCGTGAAGCGTCATGCACTGTATTCGGAGCGCCTGAAAAGCTTCTTCTACACACTCGCCCACTTGGTGGTGTGGCTGGCGTTCATCGAACTCGGCCTGCGGGTCTGGGGCATGTCGCTGATCCGCTTCACCGAAGGCGAAGGCCATGAAGTCAGCGTCAAACTGTTCAGTCTCGGTGGCACGCTGATTTTTGCCTGGCTGATCTGGATTCTCAGCGACACTGCCGTGCACCACGCCCTCACCCGCTCGCGCAAAGGCCTGGCAAATGCCCGCGCGCAGACAATGATGCCGCTGATCCGCAACGTGTTGTTCGTGGCGATTTTCATCATTGCTCTGATCGTCGCCCTGGCGAACATGGGCATGAACGTCACACCATTGCTGGCCGGTGCCGGCGTGATCGGTCTGGCCATCGGTTTCGGTGCACAGTCGCTGGTGGCGGACCTGATCACCGGGCTGTTCATCATTATCGAAGACTCGTTGGCCATCGACGACTACGTCGACGTCGGCGGCCACCTGGGCACCGTCGAAGGATTAACGATTCGCACCGTGCGCCTGCGGGACATCGACGGCATCGTCCACACCATTCCGTTCAGCGAAATCAAAAGCATCAAGAACTACTCCCGGGAATTCGGCTACGCGATTTTCCGGGTGGCGATACCTTCCAACATGGACATCGATAACGCGATCAAACTGATGCGCGACGTCGGTCAGAAGATGCGCACTGATCCGCTGCAACGGCGCAACATCTGGTCGCCACTGGAGATTCAGGGTGTCGAGAGTTTCGAGTCAGGCAACGCGATTCTTCGCGCCCGGTTCAAGACCGCGCCGATCAAGCAGTGGGAAGTGTCCCGCGCGTTCAACCTGTCACTCAAACGACACCTGGACGAAGCCGGGCTCGATCTGGCGACGCCACGCATGAGCGTGCATGTGGTGACGGCGGGTGGCGGGTCGGTAGTGGAATAACCCTTCTGGCTCACACTGATAGACCGTCGATACTCGATCCCTGTAGCAGCNGTTCGGCTGCGAAGCAGTCGCTAATCCTGTCACCGCGGTGTATCTGAAAGAGCAAGGTGTCTGATTTCACGACTGCTCCGCAGCCGAACGCAGCCTCGCAGGCTCGACAGCTGCTACAAACGGCAGGCAAAAAAAATCCCCGAACCAGTCGGGGATTTTTTATGTTCGATCAATCAGCCCGAGAGCGGATCAATCTTCGCGGTAGCGACG
>NZ_SOPU01000022.1:26269-111650 GCF_004402115.1 Pseudomonas sp. F01002
CAACGCGAGTGTCCTTCAGCTTGGTCAGCAGACGCTCCAGACCATCTTCCGGCAGCTCAACGAGGCTGAAGCTGTCACGCACCTGGATGCGACCGATTGCTTCGCGAGCCAGACCACCCTCATTGAGGATAGCGCCCAGCAGGTTCTTGGCAGCGATACCGTCACGCGCACCAAGCGCGGTACGGCAACGGGCACGACCTTCGGCCAATGGAACCGGAGCACGACGCTCACGATCACCACGGTCCGGACGATCACCGGTACGCTCTGGACGATCGCCACGCGGTGCATTGTTCGGCACCAGTGGACGTTCTTTCTCGATTGCAGCCAGGGTCAACGCTTGAGCATTGGTAGCCTTGCGCAGCAGAGCAGCGGCCAGTGCACGCGGGGTGCAACCGATGTCGGCAGTCAGGCGATCCAGCAGATCACCGTGGGTCGATTCGGCATCAGCCACCAGCGGCGACAGGCTGTTGGTCAGTTTCTTGATGCGGGCATCGAGAACAGCCTGAGCGTCCGGCAGGCGAACTTCGGCAACTTTCTGACCGGTTACACGCTCGATCACTTGCAGCATGCGGCGCTCACGCGGAGTCACCAGCAGCAGTGCACGACCTTCGCGACCGGCACGGCCGGTACGGCCGATACGGTGAACGTAGGATTCCGGGTCGTACGGCATATCAACGTTGAACACGTGAGTGATACGCGGAACGTCCAGACCACGAGCAGCAACGTCGGTCGCCACAACGATGTCCAGACGGCCATCCTTGAGGGATTCGATCACGCGCTCACGCTGGTTCTGAGCAATGTCACCGTTCAGCGCAGCGGCTTTGTAGCCTTTGGCTTCCAGGGCACTGGCCAGGTCCAGGGTCGCTTGCTTGGTACGCACGAACATGATCAGGGCATCGAAGTCTTCAACTTCCAGCAGGCTCAATACAGCCGAGGTCTTCTGGTCAGCGTGAACCAACAGGTGAGCCTGTTCGATCGCGGTAACGGTCTGAGTCTTGGTCTGGATCTTCACGTGTTGCGGATCGCGCAGATGGCGTTCGGCAATGGCACGGATCGACTGCGGCAAGGTGGCCGAGAACAATACGGTCTGACGGGTTGGAGGCAAGGCCTTGAAGATAACTTCGAGGTCGTCCATGAAACCCAGTTTGAGCATTTCGTCCGCTTCGTCGAGAACCAGGTGGTTCACGGTCGACAGAACTTTTTCGTCGCGACGCAGGTGGTCGCACAGACGGCCCGGAGTGGCGACAACGATCTGTGCGCCATTACGGATTGCTTTCAGTTGTGGACCCATAGGGGCGCCGCCGTAAACGGCCACAACGGTAACGCCCGGCATTTGCTTGGCGTAGGTTTCGAAAGCGGTTGCTACTTGCAGCGCCAACTCACGGGTTGGCGCCAGGATCAGGGCTTGCGGCTCGCGCTTAGCAGGATCGATGCGATGCAGGATCGGCAGGGCGAACGCGGCGGTTTTACCCGTACCGGTTTGCGCCTGACCAATCATGTCGTGACCGGCCATGATGATCGGGATCGATTGATGCTGAATAGCCGAAGGTTCTTCGTAGCCAGTCGCAATGACGGCTGCAAGGATATTCGGATTAAGATTAAAAGCGGCGAAGCCGCCGGTTTCCTGGGTCATGGGTCTGCCTCTAAGTGCATCCGCAAAGACCCATGCTCCAAAGCTGCGCATGCCGTGTAAGACTCAAGAGTCGCCCTGGCTGCTTTGTCGGCGGGGATTTGCGAAAACGAATGAATGAAAAAGATTCGTCAAGGGAGAGTCCGCTGTGCGGATGTGCAGCCGAAGCTGACTTCGGGGAATTGCGCTACCTAAACGCGGCCCTGTTAAAGGCCGGCGCGCACTATACCGGAATTCGCTCAAAAAGGGAGCTTTATTTGTCGGAAAACTGCCGTGTACAGCGTTCTGTCACACGCTTTGCGGATAATCGGGCAACGGTCTATTTTTCCAAGGCCCAGCCCTGCTGACGATCGCGCTAAAACGGTTCACCCTTGTGACGCAGACCTGCCGTCTGACACACCCTTCCCCGCCCGAGGAAATGCACCATGAATCAGCCCTGCTCCAGTCGTGTGAGCCGTGAACGGCACGGTCATGTCCTGATGATCGGCCTGGATCGGGTGGCCAAACGCAACGCTTTCGATCTCGACCTGCTCAACGAACTGAGCCTGGCCTATGGCGAGTTCGAGGCCGACAGCGAGGCGCGGGTGGCGGTGGTGTTTGGCCATGGAGAGCATTTCACCGCAGGGCTGGATCTGGTCAGTGCCAGCGCGTCCCTCGCCGAAGGCTGGCAGGCACCGCCCGGCGGCTGTGATCCGTGGGGCGTTTTCGCCGGGCCCAGAGTCAGCAAACCGGTGATTGTCGCCGCGCAAGGCTACTGCCTGACCATCGGTATCGAATTGATGCTGGCCGCCGATATCAACCTGTGCGCCAGCAACACCCGCTTCGCCCAGAAAGAAGTGCAACGCGGGATCTTCCCGTTCGGCGGCGCCACGTTGCGCCTGCATCAGGTCGCTGGCTGGGGCAACGCCATGCGCTGGCTGCTGACCGGCGATGAGTTCGATGCCCATGACGCGTTGCACCTGGGGTTGGTGCAGGAAGTCATGGCCAGTGAGGATCTGCTGCCACGGGCGATTGAGTTGGCTGAGCGGATTGCCCGGCAGGCGCCGCTTGGGGTTCAGGCGACGCTGATGTCTGCAAGGCAGGCGCGTTATGAAGGGGAAACAGCGGCGGCGCAGGGATTGCCACCGCTGGTGAGGAAGTTGCTGGCGAGTGAGGATGCCAAGGAAGGCGTTCGGTCGATGATCGAAAAGCGACCTGGCGTCTTCAAAGGGGTTTGAGATTTGTATTGGCAGATAGAACGCCATCGCGAGCAAGCTCGCTCCCACAGGGGAATGCATTCCAATGTGGGAGCTTGCTCGCGATGGGGTCATTGCAGACGACAACTTAGGTCGCGGGGCGAATCGCCTTGATCAACGACTGCAACGAATACCCCAAACGCGGCGCCAGCCCTTCAGCGCGGGCGATCAAGCCGTCCATGTCCAGTTCCTGATCCAGCTCCGAAGGCACGATCAGAATCACGTTGCCCTCCTTCACCGGCAGTTCCCAGTAATGCCGGTGATAGAGCCCGCGCAACAAGGCGGCGCCCAACGGTTTGCCGTCATCGGTAGCCCACTGATTGATCACCAGCCAGCCACCCGGGTTCAGGCGTTTTTGACAGTTTTCCAGGAAATTCCACGCCAGATGCCCGACACCCGGCCCGACATCGGTATAGAGGTCGACGAAAATCAGATCCGCCGGTTCAGCGGTATCGAGCAGTTCCAGCGCATCGCCCACCCGGATATACAGCCGCGGATCATCATCCAGCCCAAGGTATTCAATGGCCAGGCGCGGTACGTCGGGGCGCAGTTCGATGGCTTCGACGTCTTCCAGCGGCAGGAACTTGAGGCAGGCCTGGGTCAGGGTGCCGGCTCCGAGACCGAGGAACAGCGCGCTTTCCGGCTGCTCGTGGCACAACGCGCCAATCAGCATCGCCCGGGTGTAATCGTATTCGAGCCAGCTCGGGTCAGCCGTGAACACGCAGCTCTGTTCGATGGCATCACCGAACTCGAGAAAACGGTAATCGGCCACTTCCAGCACGCGAATCACGCCGAACTCATCCTGTACCTCGGCGAGCAGATGCTCGACGCGCTCCTCAGTCATTTCGTCTCCTGATCGTCGCCGTGCCCGGCAACGTACTAAAACCGCGGAGTGGCGCGGCAAAAGCGCGATTGTCCGCGAAGCGACGGGAACAGGTCACGCACTAATTGCTGATAACATGACAGTCCGAGCGTAAAACACTAGAGACCGTGATGAGCCAACCCTGGAGCCCTGACAGCTGGCGCGCCCTGCCGATCCAGCAACAACCCCACTACCCCGACGCAGCGCATTTGCTGCACGTCGAGCAAACGCTGGCCAGTTATCCGCCGCTGGTGTTTGCCGGTGAAGCCCGGGAGTTGCGCCGTCAGTTTGCCGAGGTGACCCAGGGCCGCGCGTTTCTGCTGCAGGGCGGCGACTGTGCTGAAAGCTTCGCCGAGTTCTCCGCCGCGAAAATCCGCGACACCTTTAAGGTGCTGCTGCAAATGGCGATCGTCATGACCTTCGCCGCCGGTTGCCCGGTGGTCAAGGTCGGGCGCATGGCCGGGCAGTTCGCCAAACCGCGTTCGGCCAACGACGAAACCATCGACGGCGTGACCCTGCCGGCCTACCGTGGCGACATCGTCAATGGCATCGGTTTCGACGAAAAAAGCCGCGTGCCGGACCCGGAACGCTTGCTCCAGTCCTACCACCAGTCCACCGCAACCCTGAACCTGTTGCGCGCCTTCGCCCAGGGCGGTTTTGCCGACCTGCATCAGGTGCACAAGTGGAACCTGGACTTCATCGCTAACTCGGCGCTGGCCGAGAAGTACAGCCACCTGGCCGATCGCATCGATGAAACCCTGGCGTTCATGCGCGCCTGCGGCATGGACAGCTCGCCGCAACTGCGCGAAACGAGTTTCTTCACCGCCCACGAAGCCCTGCTGCTGAACTACGAAGAAGCCTTCGTGCGTCGCGACAGCCTGACCAACGATTACTACGATTGCTCGGCGCACATGCTGTGGATCGGCGACCGCACCCGTCAGCTCGACGGCGCTCACGTCGAATTCCTGCGCGGCGTGAACAACCCGATCGGGGTCAAAGTCGGCCCAAGCATGAACCCTGAAGACCTGATTCGCCTGATCGACGTGCTCAACCCGGACAACGATCCGGGCCGTCTGAACCTGATTGCGCGGATGGGTGCGAACAAGGTCGGCGATCATTTGCCGGCGTTGATCCGCGCGGTGCAGCGCGAAGGCAAGCAAGTGCTGTGGAGTTGCGACCCGATGCACGGCAACACCATCAAGGCCAGCAGCGGCTACAAGACCCGCGACTTTGCGCAGATCCTTGGCGAAGTGAAGCAGTTCTTCCAGGTTCACGAAGCGGAAGGCACGTATGCCGGCGGCATCCACATCGAGATGACCGGGCAGAATGTCACGGAGTGCATAGGTGGTGCGCGGCCGATTACCGAAGACGGGTTGTCGGACCGGTATCACACCCATTGCGATCCGCGGATGAATGCCGATCAGTCGCTGGAGTTGGCGTTTCTTATTGCCGAGACGTTGAAGCAGGTTCGGCGCTGAGTCAGTAAGCCACTCATTGCCTGATAGACCGCCTTCGCGAGCAAGCCCGCTCCCACAGTTGACCGAGTTGTCCAAACGGACGCGGTCTAATGTGGGAGCGGGCTTGCTCGCGAAGGCGCCAGCTCAGTCACTATCAATCTGAGCCAATGCCACCCGCAACCGCGCCGCACTCGCCCGCGGGCAATTCAACTGAACCCGCTCAAGCCCCAGCCAATCCGCCATCCGCCGCAGATTAACCGCCAACGCCAGCATCCCCTCGTCATCCAGCCCCGGCTCTTCCTCATGCACAGCGTGCACCGCCAGCCTGCCCGACGCCCGCTCGGCGCGCAGATCCACCCGTGCGGCAATCCGCTCATTGTGCAAAAACGGCAACACGTAATAGCCGTAGACCCGCTTGTCCTGCGGCGTATAAATCTCCAGCCGATAGCGAAAATCGAACAGGCGCTCGGTGCGACTGCGTTCCCAGATCAGTGAGTCGAAGGGTGAAAGCAAGGCGCTGGCCTCGACCTTGCGCGGCACTTTCGGCTCAGGCAGACAATAGGCCGGTTGCCGCCAGCCCTGGACTTCGCACGCCAGCAACTCACCCGCCTCCACCAGTTCCGCCAAGCGCGGACGGGCATCACCGGGACTCAGGCGAAAGTAATCCCGCAGGTCTTTTTCTGTTCCGACGCCCAACGCTGTCGCGGCATGCAGCAACAGGCCGCGCTGGGCCTCGGCCTCACACAGCAGCGGCTGCGCAAGAATCGCCGTAGGAATCACCCGCTCCGGCAGATCATAAAGCCGCTCGAACCCGCGCCGCCCGGCCACGGTCACTTCACCAGCGGCGAACAACCATTCCAGCGCATGCTTTTCCGCACTCCAGTCCCACCAGGGCCCTGCCCGTTCCTGACGGGTCGACAGGCTTCCGGCACCCAGCGCGCCCAGTTCCTGAACCGAGGCCAGCACCCGGCGAATCGTGTCCTGCTGCTCCCGACCGAAACGTGCCAGTTGCTGATAGATATCTTCGCCGCGGGTCGCGCGTAGCATGCGCCAGCGCATCAACGGGTACATCGACAAGGGCAGCAACGAGGCTTCATGCCCCCAATATTCGAAAAGCGTGCGCCGCCGGCCCGAACTCCAGGCAGCCTGGTCGAGCAAGTCGGATGAGTAATTGCCGAGGCGGGAAAACAGGGGAAGGTAGTGCGAACGCACCAACGCATTGACCGAATCGATCTGCAGAATGCCCAGCCGCTCGATCAGACGATTGAGCTGAACCGGTTTGATCGCCGCTGGCGGCTGGCGCCCGTTGAACCCTTGGGCGGCCAGCGCCAAACGCCGAGCCTGTTTGAGGGAAAAGGACAGTGTTGCGGGCATGAGCATCTCCTTGTCTGCTCGCAACCTACCTCACCGGGAGACGGTTTGTGTAGTTGTGCATGACTCATTTGTGCATCGGGTCATTCCAGAACGGTTTGACCGACTCGAACTCTACATCCGCACGACTCATGCCAATGTCCTTCAGCGCTTCGTCGCTCAGACTCGCCAGCAGCTCGCGCTCCCGGTGAAGTTCGTACCAGCGGCTGAATTTGTGCAGCAAATCGGATACCAGGTGGATCGAGTGTTTTTCTACGGCTGGATGTTCATGTTGACCTTTCATCTTGTTGCCCTCCGTTTGGATGGCTCAAGTGTCGCGCTGGGGCTAAGATCAATCCAACGAATGTTTCTGATGTAACACATCTCGGAGATTGATGAATGTCTGCCTACCCCAGTATCGATACCGAAGTGCTGCGCACCTTTGTCGCCATTGCCGACCAGGGCGGTTTTACCCGCGCCGGCGAGTTGGTCAACCGCACTCAGTCCGCCGTGAGCATGCAGATGAAGCGGCTTGAAGAGGATGTGTTGCAGCGTCAATTATTCCAGCGCGACGGACGGCAGGTGCGGTTGACGGCTGAGGGTCAGGTGTTGCTCGGCTATGCCCGGCGCATCCTCAAGCTGCACAGCGAGGTGTTCAATACGTTGCGCGAGCCGCACATGGTTGGCATGGTGCGCATTGGTACGCCGGACGATTACGTGATGCGGTTTTTGCCGGGGATTCTGCGGCGATTTGCCCAAACGTATCCGCTGATCCAGATCGAGGTGCACTGCGAATCATCAAAACAATTGCTGCTGCGCCAGGACCTGGACTTGACCATCGTCACCCGCGAACCGGGCAACGAAATCGGCCAGTTGCTGCGCAAGGAGCGTTTTGTCTGGGCCGAGGCGCAATGTTTCAGCGCCCATGAGCAAACGCCGCTGCCGCTGGCGATGTTCAACAGTGATTGCTTCTGCAGGCTGTGGGCCTGCAATGCGCTCGATGCCATGGGTCGCGATTATCGCGTGGCGTACAACAGCGACAGCCTGTCGGCAATCATGGCGGTGGTCAGTGCAGGCCTGGCGGTGACCGCGCAGCTGGAAAGCCTTGTCACCCCGGACATGCGCATTCTCGGTGAAGCCGAAGACCTGCCGATTCTGCCCGAGGCCAGCATCATGCTGGTGCGCAACCTGCACAACCCGTCGCCGATCACTGAGTGCCTGGCCGAACACATCGTCGAAGGCTTCAAACTTTAAGGGCGAGCATCACCGCGCAGAGCACCAGGAAACCACAGAACAACCCGCGCAGCAGTCGCTCCGGCAGCGCGTGGGCGATCCTCACGCCCCAGCTGATGCTCAGCAGACCACCCACTGCCAAGGGCAGGCCGATCATCCAGTCCACCTGATGGTGCACCGCGTAAGTCACCAGCGTAACGCCCGTGCTCGGCAATGCCAGCGCCAGCGACAAACCCTGCGCAACCACCTGACTGGTGCCGAACAGACTGGTCAGCACCGGCGTTGCCACCACCGCCCCGCCCACGCCAAACAACCCGCCCATGGTGCCGGAGGCGGCGCCGAGTACGCCCAGCCATGGCCATGAATAATTCATCTGCGCAGACGCCGGCGCGTTGGCGGCGAACATTCGCACCAGGTTGTAGGCCGACAGGGCAATCAGGAACGCAACAAATCCGAGCCGCATGGTTTGCGCATCAATGCCCACCGCCCAGATCGAACCGATCCAGGCAAAACAGAACCCCATCGAAGCCAATGGCAGCGCGTGGCGCAATTCAATCCGGTTGCGCTGGTGATAACGCCACAGCGCCAGCATCACGTTGGGCACCACCATGACCAGCGCCGTGCCTTGGGCAATCTGCTGATCGAGGCCGAACAACACACCCAGTAACGGGATCGCAATCAAACCACCGCCAATGCCGAATAACCCACCGAGGGTGCCCAGGGCGGCGCCAAACGCCAGGTACATCAAAAACTCAATCACAGGCTATTTTCCCTTCACGTCAGGCTGTTCATCCTACGCAGTCGACGCTGGCGGGGAAACGCATAGCAACGCACAATGGCTGTGCCAACTTCGGCGGCGTGGCCACCAGCCGGGTATCGGCCATTTGCCCGGCGCGCAGCACCAGATCGACCTTGCCCAGATTCAAACCCTGCATGTCGACAAAACTGTCGATTAGGTGCAACTGCACATCGAGGCCGGGGTAGAGCATCAGAAAGTCGGCAATCACCGGCGCCAGATGTCGCCGTCCAAATGCTGCCGGTGCATCGATCCGAATCAAGCCTTCCGGTGCGCTGCTCAAGGATACCGCCTCAGCCCGAGCCAGCCGCAGTTCAGCAACGATCCGTCGCGCGCGCTCGGCAAATGCCAAACCCGCCGGGGTAGCGCGCACTGCGTGGGTGCTGCGAATGACACCCCGGATACCTGCGAAGAGCTGCTGCTGGACAATCAGATCTGCTTCGCCCTGCATTCCACGTCGCTGCTGATGACCAAGGTCTATTAAGCCGCTCTTGCAAGCGCTGGGCCTGACTTATCCGCAATACCTGGCGATGATGGTGTTGTGGCAAAAGGATGGTTTGACCGTAGGCGAAATCAGCGCACAACTGCTGACCGATCCTGGCTCACTGACGCCGCTGCTTAAACGCCTGGAAGTCGAAGGTTTACTCAGCCGCACCCGTAGCCGTGAAGACGAGCGCGTGGTGATTGTCGAACTCACCGAACAGGGTCGTGCATTGCGGGAGCAGGCGCGCGGTATTCCCCAGCGCATCCTCGGCGCCAGCGGGATGACGCTGGAGAGACTGCAGAAACTACTAACGGAGCTGCAAGCGCTGCGCAGTAATCTGCAGGACAGTCTCTAATCTCCAAACCATCACAAATCCCCTGTGGGAGCAGGCCTGCTCCCACATTTTTTTTGCAGCGCTCTCACGAATACGGTTCGCCTTCCCCTTCCTCGAAAAAAATCACTGTCAAAAAATTCTGCCTAAACAGCTCTAACTCAACAGTCTTTGCAGCAATCGCTCCTGCACTTTCCGACCATTGCCAAACTTTTTTTAAAATTTATCTTGCGGTTCGGGGGCGGCGGCGGTGTTCGTCAATTACACCCCGTCACCGGAAGCGCATTACTCGGTGGCGATCAATCAGGTTTACGCCGCAACCAAATGGGTGGCCGAGCACGGTAAAGAGATCAACGTCGACGGCAAACGCCTGGCCGTGGCCGGCAACAGCGTTGGCGGCAACATGGCGGCAGTGGTTGCGCTGATGGCCAAAGTCAAGGGCACGCCGGCGATCAAGTTCCAGGTGCTGCTGTGGCCGGTGACCGACGCCAGCTTCGAGACGGCGTCCTACAACCAGTTTGCCGAGGGGCACTTCCTCACCAAAAACATGATGAAGTGGTTCTGGGACAACTACACCCCCGATGCCAAACAGCGTAACGAGATCTACGCCTCGCCGCTGCGGGCGACCACCGCGCAACTCAAGGGCCTGCCACCTGCCCTGGTGCAGACAGCCGGCGCCGACGTGTTGCGCGATGAAGGTGAAGCCTATGCCCGAAAACTGGATGAGGCTGGCGTGCCGGTCACGTCGGTTCGCTACAACGGCTTGATCCACGACTACGGGTTGCTCAACGTGGTGAGCCAGGTGCCAGCGGTGCGTTCGGCGCTCTTGCAAGCCTCTGAAGAACTGAAGCAACATTTGAAATAGATAAAGCGAAAGATCGCAGCCTCGTTTCACTCGACAGCTCCTACATTGGGATCGCGTATCTCCTGTAGGAGCTGTCGAGTGAAACGAGGCTGCGATCTTTTGATCTTCATATCGGCCACAAAAAAGCCCGACTCAATGGTCGGGCTTTTTTGTACCTGAAGCAGTGCTTATTTAGCACGGCCTTTGTAGGATCCGCCTTCGCGGGTATCGATCTCGATCTTGTCACCGATTTCGATGAAGTCAGCAACTTGCAGCTCAGTACCGTTGCTCAGCTTGGCAGGCTTCATCACCTTGCCGGAAGTGTCGCCGCGAGCCGAACCTTCGGTGTAGTCAACTACGCGCACGATGGTGGTCGGCAGTTCTACGGAAACCAGACGCTCTTCGAAGAAGATCGCTTCGCAAACATCGGTCATGCCTTCTTCAACGAAAGGCAGAACGGCTTCGATGTCTTCAGCGTTCAGCTCGTACATGGTGTAGTCGGTGGTGTCCATGAACGTGTAGGTGTCGCCGCTGATGAAGGACAGGGTCGCTTCTTTGCGGTCGAGGATTACGTCGTCCAGCTTGTCGTCGGCGCTGTAAACGATCTCGGTCTTGTAACCGGTCAGCAGGTTTTTCAGCTTGGTCTTCATGATCGCGCTGTTACGACCAGACTTGGTGAATTCAGCTTTCTGAACCAGCCAAGGATCGTTTTCGAGACGGATCACGGTACCGGGTTTCAGTTCTTTACCAGTTTTCATTGCGAATATCCGAATTTGGATGGGATTTACAAAAATCTAGGCCGCGTATCATATCCAATTTACATAAAACTGTACCAGCGCTGCGGCAAGATCTGCCTGCAAAGCCTGTTCCAGACACCACGCTTCGGCGTGTTTTTGCAGTTCTGGCCAGTGTTTTCGGGTCGATTGCCAGTGCCCGGTCATATTGTCACCCGCATTCCACGCCCGCCAAAGACCGCTGATCGCCTCGCGGGCAGGCTCGGACAGGCCATTGGTGTACAGAGCGAGGAAGGCGTCGAGCTTGTCCAGGTGGATGTCTTCGTCCTGCTGATAGATGTGCCAGAGCAGCGGCCGGCCCGCCCATTGGGCGCGGACAAAGGAATCTTCACCGCGCACGGCATTGAAATCGCAGCACCAGAGCAGGTGATCGTATTGATCCTGTCGGACGAACGGCAGCACTTGCACGGTCAATTCACCGCGCACATGCACTGCGCCGGCCACCAGACCGTCCACACCGAGCCAACGTTCGACATCCCCAAGAATCCGACCTTCGGGCACCAGCAGATAAGTGGGCGTAGAGTCGGCAGCCATTGCATCGAGCCAGCTGGCCAGCCCATTATTTTCGTAGGCAAACAGCGAGATCAACTGCGCACCTTGCGCGCGATCAATCCCCAAACCTTGCAGGAATTCTCGCTGAGCCTCGGGGTTTTGCTGAAACTGCTGACGACGCTCGAGCAATCCGCTTTCACGCAGCAAGCCACCCGTGCCCTTCTGAAACCCTGGGAAGAAAAAGATTTTTTGTACGTTCTTGTACTTCACCGACGGCAAACCGTGGCAGCCGACGATCCAGTCCTCGGCACTCAGATAGTCGAGATTCATCCACAGCGGCGGTTTTTCCCGCTCGGCCATGGCCTCCATGTAAGCACTCGGCAATTGGCAGGCGAACGCGGCAATCACCACATCAGCGGCTTCAGTGGGCTGCCAGTCGGCCGTCCACTGACGCACTTCGACGCCCTGCTGCCATTGCTGTGAGGCGTTGATGTCAATGTCCGGGCACAAGCGCTCGAAGGCCCGCAGATCATCGACCCACAAACGCACCGCCACCGAATGTTCGGCCACCAGTTGTCGGGCCAGACGCCAGGTCACGCCGATGTCCCCAAAGTTGTCGACCACCGCGCAGAAAATATCCCAGCGGGCTTTCATTTCAGGCATTCCAGGCTCCCGTTGGCAAAAGCGCCGATTGTCCTCATAAATTACCCCGTGCAGAAGAGCCGACGGCGATTAATCTTCATGCGACAATCGCCACTCGCCCGCGACCACCCGCCAGGAGGCAGCCATGCCCTACCGTCCCAACCCGCGCCGCCCGTTGTCGATCCAGCTCAACGCCTTGCAACTGACCGGCAGCATTGCCCTGGGTGTGTGGCTGGGGTTTATCGCGATCGCGCTGACGTGCTGGCTTGCCTCCCGACTGTTGTTCAGCGAGCATCTGGCTCCCGTGGCAGAGGCCGTGCAGCAACTGGCCAAACCACCGGTGGTGCAACCGGTGCCGGACATTCCGGCTCAGAGCCCGTTGTTCGAACAGTACGAAGAGAACCTGCGCAAGAACGAGCAGCAGCAAAGGCTTGATCAGGCCCGCAGCAACAACCGCAATTTATCGAACCCCAAATGCCAGTTCTGGTTGCAACAGGACCAGACTGCACCGAGCGAAAAAAGCCGCGCCAACGTCCAGCAATTCTGCGATTGATCAAGAAGCTCTCTATGCACAAGCCGACCGTCCACCAACTGATTCTCGACAAGCTGCGGATCGACCTCGACATCGCCGAGCGTGCCGCACAAACCGCTTACGAAACCGCCACCCACGAAGAAAACATCGCCGAGAACAAGTACGACACGCTAGGGCTGGAGGCGTCTTATCTGGCAGCCGGGCAAGCCAAACGGGTGGAGGAAATCAGGCAGTCACTGACGCTTTGCCAGAACCTGACGCTGCGACCTTACGACGATCAGCGCGGCATCGAAGTCGGTGCCCTGCTCGGTCTGGAAGATGAAAAGGGTCGTGAGCAATGGCTGTTTCTGGCCCCCGACGCGGCGGGTTTGAAGGTCGACGTGGTGGGGCAATGGATTACCGTCATCACCCCTCGCTCACCGCTGGGCAAGAGTCTGCTGGGCAAGTTCGAAGGGGACGAGGTGGAGATTCTCGTGGCGGGAGCTCGGCAACAGTTTTCTGTCACCGAGGTGGTATAGAAAGGGAGATTAATGGACCGGCAGTTCGACGCCGTCGAACAGCTCTTCCAGTTCCTGCTTGTTGTGGCACTGAATGGCCTTGGCCATGACTTCGCGGGTCAGGTGCGGGGCGAACTTCTCGATGAAGTCGCACATGAAGCCACGCAGGAACGTGCCGCGACGGAAACCGATTTTAGTAATGCTGGATTCGAACAAGTCACTGGCATCAAGCATGACCAGGTCGCTATCGAGTTTGGCATCGACCGCCATTTTCGCCACGATGCCCACGCCCAGACCCAGGCGAACGTAAGTTTTGATCACGTCGGCGTCGGCAGCGGTGAACACCACTTTCGGTGTCAGGCCGCGATGGCTGAACGCTTCGTCGAGTTTCGAACGGCCGGTGAAACCGAACACGTACGTCACGATCGGGTATTCGGCCAGGGCTTCGAGGGTCAACTTCGACAGCTTGGTCAGCGGGTGGCCCTGTGGCACGACCACGCAGCGGTTCCAGCGATAGCACGGCATCATCACCAGATCACCGAACAGCTCCAGGGCTTCGGTGGCGATGGCGAAATCCACGGTACCGTCAGCGGCCATTTCAGCGATCTGCATCGGCGAACCCTGGTGCATGTGCAGGGCAACGTCCGGGTATTGCTTGATGAAATTGCTGATCACCGGTGGCAACGCATAACGCGCTTGGGTGTGCGTGGTGGCGATCGACAGGGTGCCTTTCTTCTCGTTGGAGAACTCCTGGGCAATCTGCTTGATGCTTTCAACCTTGCGCAGGATCTCGCCGGCGGTGGTGATAATTCGCTCGCCGGCCGGGGTGACGCGGGTCAGGTGCTTGCCGCTGCGAGCGAAAACCTCAACCCCCAATTCGTCTTCCAGCAGACGGATCTGCTTACTGATGCCCGGTTGTGACGTGTAAAGGCTTTGGGCTGTAGCGGAAACGTTGAGGTCGTGGTGCGCCACTTCCCAGATGTAGCGCAATTGTTGAAGCTTCATATGAATCCCTCAAAGCAGGTAGACGCCACGGGCATCAGCGACGGTATATAACTATATTAATGGTTTGACGAATAAATCTAGAACTTTTTATCAAACTGCCACTATTGGTGCTCTAGCGATCCCCTTTGCGACGACGTTCCACCAGTGGCACCAGATAGACCGGCACCCGAGACAGTTGCAACACCCGCGCTGCAGTGCGGCCCAAAGGCGTTTCCGCGCCAGCACCATGGCTATGACTACCTACGATCAACAAATCCACGGAGAGTTTCTGCGCCTGGTCGAGAATCACCTGCGACGGATCGCCCTGAAGCACCCGCACTGCTTTGATCCGTTCCAGGTCCTGCGACCCTTCATCCCCCAATTCTTCACGAAAGCTGTCGAGCACCCGCTGCTCGATGTTGGCAATCACCGTGTTCAGTCCTTGGCTGTGAAACTCATTCAGCGCCTGCTCATCGAGGTAACTCTGAAGCACCGACTCGGCAAACAGCCCCATCGGTTCAACGGCGTGCACCACGTAGAGATCGGCATTGAATGTTCGCGCCAGCGCCAAGGCATGCTGCATCACCAAAGGTGCGTACAGGCCGAGGTCAGTGGCGTACAGCATCGAATGAATCATATGACCTCCTTGAGTGCCAACATGGCGGAGATTGATTCAGCTTAGCAGTGCCTTGGCGAGTACGACGTTTCGCGTAACGCGTTGAACCGTGGGCTTAAACCTTTTGCTCGTTGCTTATGCCGTGCGGCACGTGGCCGGTGGCGACCACCTCGCGGGCCAACTCGCAATGACCGGCCTGATCGTCGAAAAACACGTCGGCGGCAAAGGCTTCGAGAAACGCCGACTTGGTCAGGCCGCCGAGAAACAGCGACTCGTCCAGACGAATGTCCCATTCGCGCAAGGTACGGATCACTCGCTCATGGGCCGGCGCCGATCGCGCGGTCACCAGCGCGGTGCGGATCGGACAGGCGTCTTCCGGGAACTCGCGCTGCAACAGATTGAGGGCGGCGAGGAAGCCTTTGAAAGGCCCGCCGCGCAACGGCTCGCGGGCGGCTTCACGCTCGCTGGCCTGAAACGCTTCCAGACCACCGGACTGATAGACGCGCTCCGATTCATCGGAAAACAGCACCGCGTCACCATCGAAGGCAATGCGCAATTCATCACTGGCCGCACGGCTGGCGCCACCCGACAGAATGGTCGCTGCGGCGAACCCGGCATCCAGCGCACTGCGCACGTCTTCGGCATGCGTCGAAAGAAACAGGTCGCAGCCAAACGCCTTCAGGTACGGATAAGGACTGCGTCCGCCGACAAACGCCGCGCGGGAAATCGCCAGGCCATAGTGGTGGATCGAATTGAAAACCCGCAGGCCAGTGTCGGCACTGTTGCGCGACACTAGGATCACCTCGACCCGGGCGCGGCCAAGGCTGGTGTTCAAGTTGAGGAGTTTTTGTACCAACGGGAATGCATCACCGGGCTCGAGGATTTCGTCTTCGTGTTCGATCTGATATTGCCGATAGGCTTCGACGCCGCTCGACAGATAGACCTTGTGGCTTTCGCTCAGGTCGAACAGCGCACGCGACGAAATCGCCAGCACCAGTTTGTCGTCGATCGTTTTTGCCATGCCCTTCTCCCAAGGTTGATCGACTCAAGTGTTACGTCGATCGATAAAACTCAAACTGCGATACAAAGCTTCGATTCGCGGCAACTCGCATCCTGCGGCCTTGGCTGCCGCCAGTGGCCGGGCGTAAATCGCATCCAGCTCAAGCGGTCGTTTGTGCAGAAAATCGTGGTACATGCTCGGCCAATAGTCCGGCATTTTCTCGGTCACCATGAACAGATGATCGGCATAACCGGCCGGTACGTCGTGACCGCAGGCGATTGCTCCCAGAACCACTTCCGCCATCAGAGCCCTGATCAGTTCCCGACTGTCGGCATCGGCCATCAACGGCGTGGTGCTTGCCCCGAGCAGAACCGACAGACCGTTGTAAGGGATATTCCAGACCAGTTTCTGCCAGCGCGCCTGATGCAGGTTCGCCATGGCCTGGGAATCGATACCGGCGGTGCGGAACAGCCCGGCGCCCTCCTCGACAATCGCCATGCGCGCCTGATCATCGGCTGCGGGGCCGCTGTGATAGCCAACATTCACCGCGCCGAGCGCCTGATGGGTGATGACGCCTGGTCCGTCGCGATGGACGCAGATATAGCAGAGCCCACCGAGCACGTGCAGCGAATCCGGAAGCAACGCTCGCAGACTGTCTTCAACGTCCAGGCCATTTTGCAGCAACAACACTTTGGCATTCGGTGCCGCGGCTTGAATGATCGTCGGCGCCAACTGCGCGTTACTGGTGGTTTTCGCGCCCACCAGCAACCAGTCACAGGGCGGCATGTCTTCGGCCGTCGAATACGCCTGAACCGGATTCAACGTCAGCGCGCCGTGCACCGCACTGTCGAGCTTCAACCCCCGCTCGGCCACCGCTGAGAATTCACTGCGCAACAGAAAATGCACATCGAAACCGGCACGCGCCAGCATCAACCCGTAGAACCCGCCGATCGCACCGGTTCCGATAATACCGATTGTCGGTTTGGTCACTGCCCCCATCATGGCAACTCCTCTGCAATTCGACTCAACGCCTGACCCACGGCTGCATTGAGCTCGGTGCAGGTCAGGCGCGATTTTAGTGCCCCGAAAAATTCACCGTCGCGCACCACAAACAGCGCCGGCAAATAAAAAACCTGATAACGCTCGACCACCCCGCCATTGTTCCCGGCATCAATCCAGCACAGCCGATCGACGTCCAGATCGAGTCGTGGCAATTGCTCACGGGCAAATCGGCAACTGGCGCAGCCGACGCTGGTGAAAATGACCAGCGACACACCGCTCATCGCCAGCAGCCGTTGGTCGGCGTCGAAATCAGTCAGTTCCAATTCGACCACTATACTGGGTGGAACAATGTCAGATGGCCGACACATGGAGTCCGTGTTCATGGGACGTTTTATTCCTCACCCTGACGATGTGCCCGTCGAATTAACGTTGCTCAAACCTGAGTGTATTTCACGGCAACAGCTGCACACTATCAGCCTCGGGGGCATGGCTTGCAATTATCACCGGGCGTGGCGCCACGGTACGGCGCTGGAAATTCGCATGCCGACCTTGAACCCCGACATGCGTTTTCTGGGCTATGTAGCCTGGTGCCTGCGACGAAAGCGCGGCTATCTGGTAGGCATTGCCTTCGTTGACGAACAGATGATGTTCAGTGCCCGGATGGGCGAGCAAGTGTGCCAGATCGAACGTTACTGCCGCCTGCATGACGCGCATGACGATCTGCAGGAAACTCAGGCCCTGGCCCTTGAATGGGTCCAGGAGCATGCCGACGAGTTCTCCCACGAGACGGTTCGCAGGGCATTTGCGCAGGTTGTGCTGGATTAGGAGGGGCATCCTCAATTGGTTTCCCCGCGGAAACTAATTGAGAATGCCCCTTAAACCGGTGTCTGCCCATTGTCGAGCCACGGTGTAACGCGCTAAGGTTCTGCTCCCCGACGCGCTTAATTTGCTGTGCTCCGCCGCGCGGGTTCGCTGGCGGCCGGCACCCGTGACCTGACGAGTAAACGATGGCTGATTTACCGATCAACGACCTAAACGTCGCTTCCAACGAGACGCTGATCACTCCCGATCAGCTCAAGCGTGATATCCCTCTTAGCGACGCTGCCCTGCGCACCGTCACCAAGGGCCGCGAAGTCATTCGCAACATTCTTGATGGCACCGACCACCGCCTGTTTGTTGTCATCGGGCCTTGCTCGATCCACGACATCAAGGCTGCCCACGAATACGCCGAGCGCCTGAAGGCGCTTGCGGCCGAAGTGTCCGATACCCTGTATCTGGTCATGCGCGTGTATTTCGAGAAGCCACGCACCACCGTCGGCTGGAAAGGCTTGATCAACGATCCGTATCTGGACGACTCCTTCAAGATTCAGGACGGTCTGCACATCGGTCGTCAGTTGTTGCTGGATCTGGCCGAGATGGGCCTGCCGACCGCAACTGAAGCCCTCGACCCGATCTCCCCGCAGTACTTGCAGGACCTGATCAGCTGGTCGGCCATCGGTGCGCGCACCACCGAATCCCAGACTCACCGTGAAATGGCCTCCGGCCTGTCCTCGGCAGTAGGCTTCAAGAACGGCACCGACGGCGGCCTGACGGTCGCTATCAACGCCCTGCAATCGGTGTCCAGCCCTCACCGCTTCCTGGGTATCAACCAGGAAGGTGGCGTGTCGATCGTCACCACCAAGGGCAATGCCTACGGTCACGTGGTACTGCGCGGTGGCAACGGCAAGCCGAACTACGATTCGGTCAGCGTCGCGCTCTGCGAGCAAGCGCTGAACAAAGCGAAGATCAAGCCGAACATCATGGTCGATTGCAGCCACGCCAACTCCAACAAGGACCCGGCCCTGCAACCGCTGGTGATGGAGAACGTCGCCAACCAGATCCTCGAAGGCAACCAGTCGATCATCGGCCTGATGGTCGAAAGTCACTTGAACTGGGGCTGCCAGGCGATCCCGAAAGACCTCGCCGACCTGCAATACGGCGTGTCGATCACCGATGCCTGCATCGACTGGTCCGCCACCGAAAACACCTTGCGCAGCATGCATGCCAAGCTCAAGGACGTGCTGCCGAAACGCGATCGCAGCTGATCACTTTTCGCCGCACAAAAAAACGCCGGGCTTAACCCGGCGTTTTTTTATGCGTTCGATTCTGTGAAAGGTTACTGGCTCAGCTTGGCTGCATGCCGCTGGTGGCGCTCCATGTAGCGTTCCACGTAGGAACACGATGGAATGACGGTGTAACCCATTTCTTCAGCGTACTCCAACGCCTTCTCGGTCAAGGCTGCCGCAATGCCGCGACCACGCAGTGCGTTGGGCACAAAGGTGCGATAGATATCCAGGGTCTGTTTCCCCAGATCCATATAGGTCAGGTAGGCACGATGACCGTCCACATTGGTCTCGAACTGATGACCAGCCTGGTCATGGTGGATGGACAACGCCTCGCTCATCACTACTCCTCGCGGGTCTGGAATTCTGACCCCTACCTTACCGATGTTTTTCCGGCGAAGGAACATCTACGCCACCCCGTGCCTGAATGGACACCGAGAAGAGCTGTACCAATCTCGCACAACCGAGCACGTATCAAATAGTAGGCACTATTGGCAGAAATGCTCAAGGTACGCTCGTCATCACGCCGATTGGCGGGTGCTGCTCCGGGTGACGCAGAGACGGCTCGACCGAAGATCTGTGTAGGTCAATAGCCTGAACATTGCCGGATATTGAGACTTAAGACGAGCGCCCTTTGTTAAAGTCACCTGAACATGGAGAAAGATATGAGAGGCGCCACGCAAAATCCGAAAAAAAGTGTAGACGAATCCATCTAGACAGACTTTAGCCAAGACTCGGAAAAGAGCTGTGAGCGCGCGAAACTTTTCTTCGGCGGCTCGCTCAGCTCGGGCCTCCCAGCTGGATATTTTTTAAACAATGCAGTTAAAAGTTGCTCGAAAAAGAATCAACGCCTACAATTTTTTTGGCTTCTTGCTTTACGTCAGTTTACTTACGACAAGTAATGGGTAGTATGTACGCCGGCTATTTCCTCACTCTGAGGAGACAGCTAACTTAATAGAAAGTCCTTGAAGGGGAACACGATGAACAACGTTCTGAAATTCTCTGCTCTGGCTCTGGCCGCAGTTCTGGCTACCGGTTGCAGCAGCGTATCGAAAGAAACCGAAGCACGTCTGACCGCTACTGAAGACGCAGCAGCTCGCTCCCAGGCTCGTGCAGACGAAGCTTACCGTAAAGCTGATGAAGCTCTGGCTGCTGCTCAAAAAGCACAACAGACTGCTGACGAAGCTAACGAGCGTGCTCTGCGCATGCTGGACAAAGCTAGCCGCAAGTAATAATCCTTCGGGATTGTTATCAAGCCGACCCATTTTTTGGGTCGGCTTTTTTATTGCCCGCAATTTCGTACCGGCAATAAAAAACCCGCCGACGCGGTCAGCATCGGCGGGTTCCTTTCAAACATTACTGCAACGGGTCGATCGGCGCACTCGTCACCATCGGCGCCGAGGAATTCGGCACTCCGATTTCCACCGGCAGACCATCTTCGGCGGCAACCACGTCGCGGACCACATCCCAGTTCATGCGCAGGTTGTTGGTGATGTCCTCACGCTTGAGCATCGCGTTGATCACCGCGGTGTGTTTGTCGACCACAGAAGGATTGCCCTTGTCGTCCAGCGGCGTGTGCGCTTCCAGATACACCTTGCCGCCACTGACACCGAACTTGTACGGGTCGCTGATAATGCGCACCGACGTGCCTACCGGCACCATGCTCGCCATTTCCAGCACGTTGTTGTTGAACATGCGGAAGCAACCGTGGCTTGTGCGCATGCCGATGCCGAACTTCTTGTTCGAACCGTGGATCAGGTAGCCCGGCGTGCCCAACGTGAACTTGAACGGCCCCAACGGGTTGTCCGGGCCGGCCGGCACCACGTTCGGCAGTGGATCGCCATCGGCGGCGTGCTCGGCCTTGATCGACGCTGGAGGGGTCCAGGTCGGGTTCGGCGTCTTGGCGGTGATGCTGGTATGGGCAATCGGCGAGCCCCAGCCTTCACGGCCGATACCCAGCGGGAAGGTGTACACCACGTTCCGGCCTTTCGGGAAGTAATAGAGGCGGTACTCGGCCAGGTTGATGACGATGCCTTCACGCGGGCCCGGTGGCAGGATGAAGCGCGTCGGCAGCACCACTTCGGTGCCAGCACCCGGCAGCCATGGATCGACGCCAGGGTTGGCCGCGACCATTTCCGAATAGCCCAGATCGTAGGTGGTGCCAAGGTCAGCGAAGGTATCTTCGTACTTGGCCTTGATCACCTGGACCTGACCGACGATGTCTTCACCGGGCGGTGGCAGGGGCAGCTCCAATGCTGCTACGGGACCCGCCACACAGAGGGCGGCGAGAGACAGGTAGCGGGTGACGGCAGGAAAGCGCGGCAACATCCGGAAAATCCTTCGCATGATCGACAAGGGTATAAAAACGGGATTGTACACCGGCATCTGGAAAATCGGGGAGTTGACCGATAGCAAGCAATCTATCGGGCTCTAAAGCTCGAAACGCAGTTCCGGCCAGATCGGCGATGTGCCGCGTTTTTGCGATTCCAGAATGGCCCGGCACAGCGAACACAGGCGCTGATCCTGAAACACACGGCGATCGACGCTCGACCAGCGCGGTTGTGCTGGCAACAGGCTGCCGCACAAGGTCCGGTCCGCCGAGCCGCCCAACTCCAGTTGACGGGTCACCAGATGTACCCGCACTTCCTGGCAGGCGAACAGATCCAGCTGTTCGTCAGGCTCGATCAGTTGGTAGGCAAAAAGTGACCAGGCAGGACGCGGCATCGGGGGCTCCAAATCGGGGGCGCCACCTTAGCCGAAACACCGCCACTAGAAAAGCGTCAAAGCAGCGGTTTCAGTGTCGGCCAGACATTTTCCAGCAACTTGTCCTGAGCCCCGACAGCCGGGTGCAGTCCGTCGGACTGCATCAAGTCTGGATGACCGCCCACGCCGTCGAGAAAAAACGGCACCAACGGGATCTTTTTCTCTTCGGCCAGCGTGCTGTAGACCTTCGCGAAGGCCTCGGTATAGCGAACGCCGTAGTTGGGTGGCAATTGCATGCCGAGCAGCAGCACCTTGGCGCCACTGGCGCGGGAGCTGTCGATCATTGCTGCAAGGTTTTGTTGCAATTGCGTCGGCAGCAATCCACGCAGGCCATCGTTGCCGCCCAACTCGAGGATTACCAACTCAGGCTTATGCTCTGCAAGCAGCGCGGACAGGCGCGCCTGGCCTCCGGCGCTGGTGTCGCCGCTGATGGACGCATTGACCACCTTATCGTCAAAACCTTCGCGCTTGAGCCGTTGCTCGAGCAGGGAGACCCACCCCAAGCGGGTATCCAGCCCGAAACCCGCGCTGATACTATCGCCAACGATCAGGACTGTACCCGCCGCTGCGTTCTGGGCCATGCACATCAAGGCCAGGCCAGCACTCAAAAACCACACACGCATCGGATTCTCCATGGGCGCAAGCATTCTCACCGCGAAGAACCTCAGCAAAGTGGTTCCCAGCGCGGAAGGTGAACTGACTATCCTGCACGAACTCAGCCTGGAACTGAACAAGGGCGACAGCCTGGCCATTGTCGGCGCCTCCGGTTCCGGCAAATCCACCCTCCTCGGCTTGCTCGCCGGTCTCGACCTGCCGAGCAGCGGCGACGTCACCCTCGCCGGGCAAGCCCTGAGCAATCTCGATGAAGACCAACGCGCACGTATCCGGGCCGAGCATGTCGGGTTTGTGTTTCAGTCCTTTCAACTGCTCGACAGTCTCAATGCCCTGGAAAACGTCATGCTGCCGCTGGAACTCGATGGCCGCAAAGACGCCCGTGAACGCGCCACCGAGTTACTGCAACGGGTCGGCCTGGGCCAGCGACTGACCCATTCGCCACGCCAGCTTTCGGGCGGCGAACAGCAACGCGTGGCGATTGCCCGTGCGTTTGCCGCCGAACCCGATGTGCTGTTCGCCGACGAACCAACCGGCAACCTCGACAGCCACACCGGCGAACGCATCAGCGATCTGCTGTTCGAACTCAACCAGGAACGCGGTACAACCCTGGTGCTGGTGACCCACGACGAACGCCTGGCACATCGCTGCCGACGCCTGATCCGCCTTGAAGCCGGCCTGCTGGTCGCCCCTCTGGAGCCTTGATGGCACGCCTGCCGCTGTTGCGCCTGTTCAGTCTTGCCATCCGCCAACTGCTGCGCGACGCCCGCGCCGGTGAGTTGCGCGTGTTGTTTTTCGCCTTGCTGGTGGCCGTGGCGGCGAGTACCGCCATCGGTTACTTCGGCGCCCGCCTGAACGGTGCCATGATGCTGCGCGCCACTGAGTTTCTCGGTGCCGACCTGTTGCTTGAAGGCAGTTCACCGGCGCGGCCCGAACAGATTAAAAGCGGCCTAGAGCTGGGCCTCGAACACGCTCAGGTGGTGGAATTCTCCAGCGTCATCGCCACTGACAATGGCATTCAGCTGTCCAGCATCAAAGCTGCCGACGACGTCTACCCACTGCGCGGCGAACTGAAAAGTGCCCCGGCGCCCTTCGCCCCGGAAGAACCCGGTGGCGGACCGAAACCCGGTGAAGCCTGGGTCGAAGCGCGACTGTTGACTGCGCTGGACCTGAAGATCGGCGACAGCATCGACGTCGGCATGAGAACCCTCAAACTGGCGCGAGTGCTGACCTACGAACCGGACCGCGCCGGCAATTTCTACAGCCTGACGCCGCGGGTGCTGATCAACCTCAGCGACCTCGCCGCGACCGGCGTGGTGCAACCCGGCAGCCGGGTCAGTTACCGCGAACTTTGGCGCGGTAAAGCCGAGGCGCTGGAAACCTATCATCAATTGATCAAACCCGGCTTGGCCGCCAACCAGCGTTTGCAGGATGCCCGTGATGGCAATCGACAGATCGGCGGTGCCTTGGGCAAGGCCGAGCGGTACTTGAACATGGCCAGTCTGGTGGCAGTTCTGCTGTCGGGTGTGGCGGTGGCACTGTCGGCCACTCGCTTCGCCACCCGCCGATTCGATGCCAGTGCATTGCTGCGTTGTCTGGGGTTGTCGCGGCGGGAAACCATGGTGTTATTCAGTTTGCAGCTGACGGTGCTCGGGCTGCTCGCCAGTATCAGTGGCGCCCTCATCGGCTGGTTTGCGCAGCTGGGGCTGTTCGCGCTGCTGCATGATTTATTACCGACCGACGTTCCACCGGGCGGTCTGTTTCCTGCCATTGCCGGGATTGGCACCGGATTGGTGGCGTTGGCCGGTTTTGCCTT
Organism: Pseudomonas sp. F01002; assembly: GCF_004402115.1. Taxonomy (NCBI): domain Bacteria; kingdom Pseudomonadati; phylum Pseudomonadota; class Gammaproteobacteria; order Pseudomonadales; family Pseudomonadaceae; genus Pseudomonas; species Pseudomonas sp. F01002. The sequence continues at coordinate 50,344 of NZ_SOPU01000022.1, forward strand.
GCCGCCACTGGCGGCACTGGGCCGGGTTCCGCCATTGCGGGTATTGCGTCGGGACATGCTGCCAATTCCCTCTAGCACCTGGATGGTTTACGGCGCGGCATTGGGCGCCCTCGGGCTGATCATGTGGCGTCTGAGCCTGGACCTGGTGTTGACCTTCGCCCTGCTCGGTGGCGGCGTGATCGCAGCATTGGTGCTTGGCGGCTTGCTGTTGCTGCTTCTGAAGAGTCTGCGCCGAATGCTGGCGCGCGCCTCTTTGCCGTGGCGCCTCGGGCTAGGCCAATTGCTGCGTCATCCACTGGCGGCCGCGGGGCAATCCCTGGCCTTCGGCTTGATTCTGCTGTCCATGGCGCTGATCGCATTGCTGCGCGGCGAGTTGCTGGACACCTGGCAGAACCAGCTACCGAAAAACGCGCCTAACTATTTCGCGCTTAACATTCTGCCAGCGGACAAACAGGCGTTCATTGATCGCCTGAACAAACTGTCGGCGCAATCGGCGCCGCTATACCCGGTGATACCTGGACGGCTGATCAGCGTCAACGGCGAGCCGGTACAGGAAATCGTCAGCAAGGATTCGGCCGGTGACCGAGCGATCCAGCGCGACCTGAGTCTGACTTGGGCGGCGGATTTGCCGGCGGGCAACAAACTCACTGCGGGCAACTGGTGGGCCGAACAGACGCCGGACGAAATACCCGGCGTATCGGTAGAAGGCAAAGTCGCCGAAAGCCTGAAGCTCAAGCTCGGCGATCACATGGTCTTTACTGTGGGCGGCGTCAATCGCGAAGCGAAAGTCACCAGCCTGCGGGAGATCAACTGGGACAACTTCCAGCCTAACTTCTTTATGATCTTCCAGCCCGGCACACTGAAGGATCTGCCTGCAACCTACCTGACCAGTTTTTATCTGGCGGCCGGTCATGATCAGCAGATCGTGGATCTGTCCCGGGCGTTTCCGGCGGTGACCATCTTGCAAGTCGAAGCCTTGCTCGAGCAGCTGCGCAGCATCCTCGCCCAAGTCACCCTGGCGGTGGAATACGTGCTGTTGTTCGTGTTGGCGGCGGGGATGGCGGTGTTGTTTTCAGGCTTGCAAGCGACGCTCGATGAACGCATTCGCCAAGGCGCCTTGTTGCGAGCGCTAGGGGCCGAGCGGCAACTGTTGGTCAAGGCCCGGCGGATCGAGTTCGGTTTGCTTGGAGCGGTCAGCGGATTGTTGGCAGCGCTGGGTTCGGAACTGGTGAGTCTGGTGCTCTACCGCTACGCCTTCGACCTGCCGTGGCACCCGCATCCGTGGTTGTTGGTGCTGCCACTGATCGGTGCGGTGCTGATCGGGGGAGCCGGTGTGTTTGGTACGCGCCGTGCGCTGAACGCCAGCCCCCTGACAGTCTTGCGCGAGGGTTGATAGACTCAAGCTCTCTCTACCAAAAGAAGTTGCCATGAGCCGTTATCGCCCTCCCCGCACCGCTGGCACCGCGCTGATCACCCCCGAAGGTGAAGCGCGGATGCGGGCCGAGTTTCATGAGCTCTGGCATGTTCGACGGCCGCAGGTGACACAGTCAGTCAGCGAGGCCGCGGCACAGGGCGATCGCTCGGAAAACGCCGAATACACCTACGGAAAAAAGATGCTGCGCGAGATCGACAGTCGCGTGCGCTTTCTCACCAAGCGGCTGGAAGCGCTCAAAGTCGTCAGCGAAAAACCGAGCAATCCGAACAAGGTCTATTTTGGCGCCTGGGTCACGATTGAAGACGAGGACGGCAAAGAGTCGCGCTACCGCATTGTCGGGCCGGATGAGCTGGACTTGAAACTGGGCCTTATCAGCATCGATTCGCCGTTGGCGCGCGCCCTGATCGGCAAGGCGCTGGACGCCGAGGTTCGGGTCCAGACACCGACCGGTGAGCAGTGCGTGTATATCGTGGCGATCGACTATCTCTGAGCCATAGCGCTCTGAGCCTCAACGGCGGGTAATCAGCCCCTGTCGGGCAACGCGAGTCAATTGCTTGATCACTTCGGGGGCGTCCTCGAGGCTGGGCGATTGAATCACCGCCAGATCGAAACTGTCGCTGGCAAATCGAGCCAGCGATTCACCCTCTTCGACAAACTGGATCAGGAAGGCCGCAGGCCCACCGGTGCGACGTGGCCAGCCATCGAGATAACGCAAGAGTGTCGGCTGATGTTTGCCGCCAAGCAGGATTTTTGGATTGCGCTGGGTGAGGTGTGCCGTGATCGGCGCGGGGCGTATAACAGGGCTTAGTGCATTCATTGTGTCGTGTCTCAGCCTCAAAAGTCTGCATGGCAGGTGAGAGGCAACACCGAACCAGCGCTTTAGCGGTATTTCGAAGCCTGTTTCAAGCTTCTATCGGCAACTGAATGAGTCACCTGGCGCCCCGCAAGTAGCTGTTTAAATCGGCGCATGGGCAGCATCCTAGAGAAGCTGACCGGACAGTGTCAAGAATGACGAGCAACAAAAAGGCCCGCGCAATGCGAGCCTTTTCACTAAGCCAGAGCGGTCAGCCAGCGATAGCGCGGTCAGCCGAGAGCTTGCCGGCGCCTTCGATCAGCACCGCGATGCTGCCGCCGAGCAGGGCCAGGGCGAATTCATAACCGTTGTTGACCATGAACAGACCATGAGGGAGATGCACCGAGAAGATCGCCACCAGTGAGAGGATGGTCAGGCCGAGGGCTGCCGGGCGAACCAGCAAGCCGATGATCAAGGCCAGACCGGCAAAGAACTCAGTACCACCGGCCAGCGTCGCCATCAGGTAACCCGGCGCCAGGCCGATGCTTTCCATGTACTGCGCGGTGCCCGCCAGGCCGTAACCACCGAACGCCCCAAAGAGTTTCTGCGAGCCGTGGGCAGCGAAGATGATGCCGACGAAGATCCGCAAAACGGTCAGGCCGTAGCCAGCGCGGGTAAACAGTACCTTGTTGATCAGTGTGCTCATGCTGTGTCATCCGTTGTCAGTGTGTGTTGGTTGGCCGCTATATTAATCAGTAAATCTCATGTTAAAAGCGCAATAAATTCGCCATAACAATCAGTTTATTCGATTATTTACGTGACGCAACTTTCTGCCCCTGGGGCTCCAACGACTCCCGCTCCCGATCGAACGCCAGGTAATACTTGTTCACGCTATTAACATAGCTGACGGCGCCCATTCCCACCTGCTCCATGGCGATGCGCTCCACCTGGAAGAACCACTGATTGGGATTCAAACCGCGCCGACGAGCCTCGGCACGCATGCCCTGAACGCGCTCCGGCCCCATGTTGTAGGCCGCCAGCACGAACGCCATGCGCTCGCGCTCGTTGAGTTTGGGGCTGGCAAAGAATTTGCGGCGGATCATCGCCAGGTACTTGGCCCCGGCCTGCACATTGGCGTCGAGATTCTGAATGTTGTTGACCCCCACCCGCTGGGCGGCGGACGGGGTGATCTGCATCAGGCCGGTAGGGCCGCTGCCACCGCGGGCGTTGGGTTGCAGGGCTGATTCCTTGAACGCCAGGGCAGCCAGATTCAACCAGTCCATGCCTTGGGCTTCAGCGTGCTTCTGCAACACCGGGCGAAGTTTCTCGAGGCGCTGCCGATCAGCCTTGGCCAATGGATAGTGCACTTGATACAGACGTCGATAGATCCGCAGGAACGCGGCATCCTGATCCGATGGTTTCTTGTAACCGGTCAGGAAGCGATCAATGCTCGCCCGCAACATTGAGGCGTCGCGGCGCACGAACCAGAATTCTTCGCCCGGTTCACTGATGAGCACCTGGCGATCGAAACGCAACTTGGGCAGGATCTTGCCCCAGCGCTCGGCGATGGGTTGCTCGACGATCGTCAGGTGAAAGATTCCGCCCTGGACCATTTCCAGCACATCCTCGACCGCCAAACTGGGATCGACCCACTCGATTGTCACCAGTGGCAGTTTAAGCAGCGCGAGCTTTTGATTGATCTGGCTGACCGCGTCCCCGGCGGCACTGCCGGTGGGCAACGCCAGGGTTTTGCCGGAGAGTTGTTCGAGATGGGTGTAACGTCGCTCGCCTTTGATCCCGACCAATACCAACGGGATGTTGCTGGCAATCGGTTCACTGGTGCTGACCGCGTGGCCCGGTTGCAGGTCGAGCAGCTCCCCCGGTGCGACCAGATCACCCTCGCCGCGCTGCAAAGCGCCGATCAGTTGATCCTTGGCCTTGGGTATGATCTTGAGGGTGATTTCCTGACCGTCGCGGGCGTGACCGTTGAGGTACTGCTCGAAGGCACGCAAGCGGTGGTATTCAACACCGATGGCCTGGCCCTGAACTTCGCCGGAGCTGTTGCGGCTCTGGTTGACCAACACCCGCAGCACACGACTGCTGCGGATTTCCGCCAAGTCGCGCACTTTGGTCGAAGGCACGGCTTGCAGCGGCCCGGCCAGACGCGCAACCGCCGGCATCGGCAGCAGCAACGAACAACACAGCAGTAGCAAAACCGAGGGACGTATCATCCACTCTCCAGAAAGAATACTGGGCCGATCTCAAGAGTTTTCATGAAATCGAACGACAGAAACAGAGCGCCTTGAGCGCTGGCAAAGTGCGAAAGACTGGCACAGTGATGGCACGCTAGCCACCCTGACCTGTCTCGCGGCATCAAGAGACAGCTTTAACTCGTTGTAGTTCTTGGCTTTTCTTATAAATCTACAGCTCTGATATGCTTTCCGGCCTTTGGTCCGAGGTAGCACCATGCAACTCATCGATATCGGCGTCAACCTGACCAACCCCAGTTTTGCCGACAAACACCAGGCTGTACTCGACCGCGCCTACGCGGCCGGGGTCTGCCAATTGGTGCTCACCGGCACCAGTGTCGAGGGCAGCGAACAGGCGCTGGAACTGTGCCGGCAACTGGACGAAACGGCTCAGCGGCTGTTCGCCACCGCCGGCCTTCACCCCCACGGCGCCAGCGACTGGAACGCCGACAGCGCCCAGCGTCTGCGCAGTTTACTCAAGGAGCCGAACGTCGTGGCAGTGGGTGAATGCGGGCTGGATTTCAATCGTGATTTCTCGCCGCGCCCGCAGCAGGAAAAAGTCCTGGAAAAGCACTTGGAGTTGGCGGTCGAGTTGCAATTGCCGGTGTTCCTCCACGAGCGCGATGCCAGTCAGCGCTTGCTGGAAATCCTTCGCGATTACCGTGATCAATTGCCGGCCGCCGTGGTGCATTGCTTCACGGGCGAAAAGAAGGCGCTGTTCAGTTATCTCGATCTGGATTTGCACATCGGCATCACCGGCTGGATCTGTGATGAGCGCCGGGGCACGCACCTGCATCCACTGGTGAAAGAGATCAAACGGGGACGGCTAATGCTGGAAAGCGATGCGCCGTATCTGTTGCCGCGCAGTCTGCGACCCAAGCCGAAGAATGGTCGCAACGAACCGGCGTATCTGACCGAAGTATTGCGGGAAGTGGCATTGCATCGCGGGGAAAGCGAGGAAGATCTGGCGGCTCACAGCACGGCGTGTGCGCGAGCGTTCTATGGGTTGCCAATGGTCGACTGACGAACCGAACCTGTGGGAGCGGCGGTGCGACGATTCGACTTGCTCGCGAAGGCGGTACATCAGTCAACATTTTTGTCGACTGACACACCGCTTTCGCGAGCAAGTCGAATCGTCGCACCGCCGCTCCCACATTATCAGTGACTGTTGCGCATCATCTCTTTAGGCACGTACTTGCCGATCTCGAACTTGCCGATCGCCGCGCGGTGCACTTCGTCCGGGCCGTCGGCCAGACGCAGGGTGCGCTGCATCGCATACATGTAGGCCAGCGGGAAATCGTTGGACACCCCTGCCCCGCCATGGATCTGGATCGCCCGGTCGATCACCCGCAAGGCCACGTTCGGCGCAACAACCTTGATCTGAGCGATTTCGCTCTTCGCAATCTTGTTGCCAACGGTGTCCATCATGTACGCCGCTTTCAACGTCAGCAGGCGTGCCATGTCGATTTCCATTCGCGAATCGGCAATCTTGTCGATGTTGCCGCCCAGGCGTGCCAAAGGTTTACCGAACGCAGTACGGGTTACCGCCCGTTTGCACATCAGTTCCAATGCACGTTCGGCCATGCCGATTGAACGCATGCAGTGGTGAATCCGACCCGGGCCAAGGCGACCCTGAGCGATTTCGAAGCCGCGTCCTTCGCCCAACAGGACGTTTTCGTACGGCACGCGGACGTTTTCGAACAGCACTTCGGCGTGGCCGTGAGGTGCGTCGTCGTAACCGAACACTGGCAGCGGACGAACGATCTTCACGCCCGGGGCATCCACCGGCACCAGAATCATCGAGTGCTGCGCATGACGCGGCGCGTCAGGATCGCTCAGGCCCATGAAGATCAGAATCTTGCAGCGTGGATCGCAGGCGCCTGAGGTCCACCATTTTTTGCCGTTGATCACCCATTCGTCGCCATCACGCACGGCACGGGCGGCCATGTTGGTGGCGTCGGAGGAAGCCACGTCCGGTTCAGTCATGGCGAACGCCGAGCGGATCTCGCCGCGCAGCAACGGTTCGAGCCAGCGTTGCTTCTGTTCTTCATTGGCGTAGCGCACCAGCACTTCCATGTTGCCGGTGTCGGGCGCAGAGCAGTTGAACGGTTCAGGCCCCAGCAGCGAACGGCCCATGATTTCGGCCAACGGCGCGTATTCGAGGTTGGTCAGGCCGGCGCCGAGTTCGGACTCCGGCAGAAACAAATTCCACAAACCTTCAGCCTTGGCCTTGAGTTTGAGCTCCTCCATGATTGCGGTCGGCTGCCAGCGATCGCCCTCGGCGACCTGGCGCTCGAACACCGCTTCGGCGGGATATACGTAGGTGTCCATGAACGCGGTCACGCGCTCACGCAGTTCTTGCACCTTGGGCGAATAAGCGAAATCCATGGGCAGCTCTACCTTTTAACGGAGGGTTTTGATGAGTTGTTCAGGTCATGCAATCGATGCTAGAACAGCTACGAAAATTTACCTAGCCTATTCTCGGCGTGTATTAACATTCATCACCGATATATGATCGGCTGATCGAGAGCCCAACAATAAGAGTGCAGCGCAATGAATCTGAGCAAGGTCGACCTCAACCTTTTCATCGTCTTCGACGCGATCTACACCGAAGCCAACCTGACCCGCGCCGGGCAGATTGTCGGCATTACTCAACCGGCGGTCTCGAACGCTCTGGCCCGTCTGCGGGAGACCTTCAATGATCCGCTGTTCGTGCGTACCGCTCAGGGCATGGTCCCGACGCCCATGGCGCAGAACATTATCGGACCGGTGCGCAACGCCCTCTCCTTGCTGCGGGTGTCGGTGCAGGAAAGCCGTATTTTCAACCCGTTGCAGGCGGTCAAGACCTACCGCATCAGCATGACCGACCTCACCGAAGCGGTGATCCTGCCGGCACTGTTCCAGCGCCTGCGGCGCCTGGCGCCGACGGTGATCATTGAAAGCTTTCTGTCCAAGCGCCGCGAAACCACCAAGGAACTGGCGGCCGGGCGCCTCGATTTCGCCGTCGATGCGCCGCTCAACACCGACCCGCAAGTGCGCCACGTCAAGTTGATGGAAGACCGTTACGTGTGCGCCATGCGCAAGGGCCATCCGCTGGCGGGCAAAGAGAAATTCACCCTCGATGATTACCTGTCGCTGACCCATATCCATATTTCCAGCCGTCGCAGTGGTCTGGGCCATGTCGACCTGGCCTTGGGCAAAATGGGCATTCAGCGCAAGATCGCCCTGCGATCCCAGCATTACTTGATGGCATCCCAGGTATTGCAGCAGACCGACATGGTGATGACCGTGCCGGAACGCTTTGCCCGTCGCCATGATTTGTACTCGGTGAACCTGCCGGTCAACGATGTGCCGCCGGTAGAAACCCACCTCTACTGGCACGAAAGCACCGACCAGGACCCGGCCAACCGCTGGATGCGCGAGCAGATGATCGAGTTGTGCCAGCAGGTGACGGCACATGAGAAGAAGCTCGACAAAGTGTAGGACTTGGCACCGCGTCATCGTTCTTCGTCGGAACGCCGCCCGGAGCAGCCCGCTCCCCCATTCGATCGCATTCTTTCTGAAAGAACTGGGTTAAATGTGGGAGCGGGCTTGCTCGCGAATGGGCCCGCAAGAACACTGAAGATTCATGCTGCTTGACGTAAACGTCAACCTGACATTAGCTTAGCGCCATGACCTTTTTCGAGCGCTTCCATGAGCAGCCAGACCTATAGCATTTCCGACCTCGCCCGCGAGCTCGACATCACCACCCGGGCCATTCGCTTTTATGAAGAGCAAGGCCTGCTCAGCCCCGAGCGACGCGGTCAGGAACGCATCTACTCGCCCCGTGACAAGGTCAGCCTGAAGCTGATCCTGCGGGGCAAGCGCATTGGTTTCTCCCTGGCCGAATGCCGCGAGCTGATCGAACTCTACGATCCCTCCGGCGGCAATCAGAAACAGCTGCAAACCATGCTGACCAAAATCGCCGAACGTCGTGAACAGCTCGAGCAGCAGATGCTCGACATCGAACAGATGAAGCTGGAACTGGACACCGCGCAGGAGCGTTGCACCCAGGCGCTGGAACAGACGATCAAAAACCAGCAGGTCATTCAGTAGGTCTACACAAATCTAATGTGGGAGCGGGCTTGCTCGCGAAAGCGATCAGTCAGCCAGCATCAATGTTGAATGTAAGTCCGCTTTCGCGAGCAACCCCGCTCCCACATTTGAACAGTGTTCGTCCATAACAATAGGTCAATCCCATGTCCCTACCCACTCACGTACGCCTGGTCGAAGTCGGCCCACGCGACGGTCTGCAAAACGAAGCCCAACCCATCAGCGTTGCGGACAAGGTGCAACTGGTCGACGCGCTGACCGCCGCCGGTCTCGGCTATATAGAAGTCGGCAGTTTTGTTTCGCCCAAATGGGTACCGCAAATGGCCGGTTCCGCCGACGTCTTCGCGCAGATCCAGCGTAAGCCTGGCGTGACTTATGGTGCACTCGCCCCCAACCTGCGCGGGTTTGAAGACGCCATTGCAGCCGGGGTCAAGGAAGTCGCGGTGTTCGCCGCCGCGTCGGAATCGTTTTCCCAGCGCAATATCAATTGCTCGATCAGCGAAAGCCTGGAGCGTTTCGTGCCGATCATGGACGCCGCCAGGCAACACGGGGTCAGCGTGCGCGGTTACGTGTCCTGTGTGCTGGGCTGCCCTTACGAAGGAAACGTCGCGCCGGAACAAGTCGCTCGAGTCGCTCGCGAGCTCTATGCGATGGGCTGCTATGAAGTTTCCCTGGGCGACACCATCGGCACCGGCACCGCTGGCGCGACCCGCAAGATGTTCGAGGTGGTGTCGGCCGACGTACCCCGTGAAAAACTGGCCGGGCACTTCCACGACACTTATGGCCAGGCCATGGCCAACATCTACGCCAGCCTGCTGGAAGGCATCTCGGTGTTTGACAGCTCCATCGCCGGCCTCGGTGGCTGCCCATACGCCAAGGGCGCCAGCGGTAACGTCGCCACCGAAGACGTGGTTTACCTGCTCAATGGCCTGGGAATCGAGACCGGTATCGACCTGGACGCCTTGATTCTGGCCGGTCAGCAGATTTGCACGGTGCTGGGGCGACCGACCGGTTCGCGCGTGGCCAAGGCTCGTAGCGCACAGTGAGTGCGCGGATGTGTCCGGGTGTTACCGCTGCGTCTGAAACGTGGGGCGCAAGCGAGTAACACGGAAACAAATTGTCGGGTTTTGACTGAACGAAAAATCCGATAAAAACTTAAGGCATTGATTTTAAAGGCTTTTTAAAAGTTGGCACGGCTTCTGCTATCTCTACTGCATAACAAGAACAAAAAAAGCGGCAAACCTAATAAAAATAAGACGTAACGACTCTGACATAACAAAAACAACACGGCAGAGACGCAGCTAACAGATTTTTTTGGAGAGGATGTGCTTTTCAGGGTGCTTTTCGGAGTAACCCGCAACCAGGCAGAGAACAATAAAACTACCTTCAGGTAGCTACCGAATTGGTTGGATCGCTTAGCGAAAAAGTAGATCAGCGCTCAAAAAAATACGTTTGCTCTTGATCCCGGATGGGGATCGACAAAAACAGCGGTAAAGGGCCACGGTTTCCAAAAACAACAAAAGACCGCCCCTCAATAATAAAAAAAGAGCACGCGCAACGACAAAATTAAAGGGGAGCTTCGGCTCCCCTTTGTGCTTTCTGGCGTTTGACTTTCCCCCTCTCCAAATGTGGGAGCGGGCTTGCTCGCGAAAGCGGTGTGTCAGTCAACATTTTCGTCGGCTGATACACCGCTTTCGCGAGCAAGCCCGCTCCCACAGGGGATTGTGGTCAGCCTTTGATATCGCGCAATTCCTCGATGCTGATCTCGCGCATCCGAAACTTCTGAATCTTCCCCGTCACCGTCATCGGAAACTCTTCGACGAACTTGAAGTAACGCGGTGTCTTGAAGTGCGCGATGCGCTCCTTGCACCAGGCTTGCAGCTCCTGCTCGGTAGCACTGTGGCCCGGATGGAACTTGATCCAGGCGACAATCTCTTCGCCATACCGCGAGCACGGAATCCCGATCACTTGCACATCCGCGACTGCCGGATGGGTGAAGAAGAACTCTTCCAACTCCCGCGGGTAAATATTCTCACCGCCACGGATGATCATGTCCTTGTTACGTCCGGCAATGCATACGTAGCCTTCGTCGTTCATGCTCGCCAGATCACCGGTGTGCATCCAGCCAGCCTGGTCGATGGCTTCCTCGGTGCCTTGCGGGTTGTTCCAGTAACCGAGCATCACGCTGTAGCCGCGGGTGCACAGCTCACCGATAGTGCCGCGCGGCACCAGGTTGCCCGCCTCGTCGATGATTTTGCTTTCCAGTTGCGGCTGGGTGCGACCAACGGTGGTGACGCGCAATTCCAGTTCGTCTGACGGACCGGTCTGCAACGACACCGGACTAGTTTCCGTCATGCCGTAGGCGATCTGCACTTCGCTCATATGCATGTCACTGATGACCCGGCGCATCACTTCGATCGGACAGGTCGCCCCGGCCATGATCCCGGTGCGCAGGCTCGACAGATCAAATTCAGCGCGCTTGGGCTGATCGAGCATGGCGATGAACATGGTCGGTACGCCGTAAAGCGCGGTGGCCTTTTCTTCGGCGACGGTGGTCAATGTCAGCAGTGGATCGAACGCATCGTTGGGGTAAATCATGGTGCTGCCGTGGGTCATGCAACCGAGGTTGCCCATGACCATGCCGAAGCAGTGGTACAGCGGCACCGGGATGACCAGACGATCACTCGCGGTCAGGCCGAGGCTTTCGCCGACCATGTAACCGTTATTGAGAATGTTGTAGTGACTGAGGGTCGCGCCCTTCGGGAAACCAGTGGTGCCGGAGGTGTACTGGATGTTCACCGCCTGGTCGAAATGCAGGCTGTGCTGACGTTCGCTCAATTGCTCTGCCGACACGCTCCCCGCGAGATCGGTCAATTGCGACCACGGCAGGAAACCCGATGGCGGCTGAGCATCAAGGCTGATGACACCGCGCAGTTCCGGCAGTCGTTCACTCTGCAATTTTCCGATGGAGTGCTCAGCCAACTCGGGAACGAGGCCTTGCAGCATCCCGTGATAGTCGGAGGTCTTGAAGGCGCCTGCGCAGACCAGCCATTGGCAACCGGATTGCTTCAACACATATTCGAGTTCGGAGCTGCGGTAGGCCGGATTGATGTTGACCAGAATCACGCCAATTTTCGCGCTGGCGAACTGACTGATACACCATTGGGCGCAGTTCGGTGCCCAGATACCCAGGCGATCACCGGTCTGCAAGCCCAGCGCCAACAGCGCTCTGGCATGCAGGTCCACGGCTTCGGCCAATTGCTGCCAGGTGTAGCGCAACTGTTGATGGCGCACGACCAGCGCCTCCCCGCTCGGATACTGCGCGACGGTGTTATCGAACGCCTGGCCGATGGTCATCGCCAGCAAGGCTTTGTCCTGGGAACCACGGGTGTAACTGCGCTGCGGGCTTGCACTGGGTTGATCCATGACGACCCCTATTGTCTTTATTTATGGGTTGCCGACGGTCACCTGTGGGAGCGGGCTTGCTCGCGAAGGCGTCGTGTCAGTCGACATTAACTTTGACTGACACACCGCTTTCGCGAGCAAGCCCGCTCCCACAGGGTTGGTCCGCGTTCTATCTTGAACTGGCTCTACTCTCGCTCAAGTTGACGTTAACGTAAAGGGTGATTGACAGTCATTCGTCACAGGCTTACGTTAACGTAAAGGTGAGAGCCACATCACTGCCCTCCCTACCCTACAAAAAAGCCAAAAGGTGACCCATGAGCTACCCATCCCTGAACTTTGCCCTCGGTGAAACCATCGACATGCTGCGCGATCAGGTTCAGTCCTTCGTCGCCAAAGAGATCGCACCACGCGCCGCTCAGATCGACATTGACAACCTGTTCCCCGCCGACCTGTGGCGTAAATTCGGCGACATGGGCCTGCTGGGCGTGACCGTCCCGGAAGAATACGGCGGCGCTGGCTTGGGTTACCTGGCCCACGTGGTGATCATGGAAGAAATCAGCCGTGGTTCGGCGTCGGTCGCCCTGTCCTATGGCGCGCACTCCAACCTTTGCGTCAACCAGATCAACCGCAACGGTAATCACGAACAGAAAACCAAATATCTGCCGAAGCTGATCAGCGGCGAACACATCGGCGCCCTGGCCATGAGCGAACCGAATGCCGGTTCTGACGTGGTGTCGATGAAACTGCGCGCCGACAAGCGCGGCGATCACTACGTCCTGAACGGCAGCAAGACTTGGATCACCAACGGTCCGGACGCCAACACCTACGTGATCTACGCCAAGACCGACCTGGAAAAAGGCCCTCACGGCATCACCGCGTTCATCGTAGAGCGTGATTCCAAAGGCTTCAGCCGCAGCAACAAATTCGACAAGCTCGGCATGCGCGGTTCCAACACCTGCGAGCTGTTCTTCGACGACGTCGAAGTACCGGAAGAAAACATCCTCGGCGTGCTCAACGGTGGCGTGAAAGTGCTGATGAGCGGCCTCGATTACGAACGCGTTGTCCTGTCCGGCGGCCCGACCGGGATCATGCAGGCCTGCATGGACTTGATCGTGCCGTACATCCACGACCGCAAGCAGTTCGGCCAAAGCATCGGCGAATTCCAGCTGATCCAGGGCAAAGTCGCCGACATGTACACCCAACTCAACGCCAGCCGCGCCTACCTGTATGCAGTAGCCCAGGCCTGCGAACGCGGAGAAACCACCCGCAAGGATGCCGCAGGCGTGATCCTCTACAGCGCCGAACGCGCCACGCAAATGGCCCTCGACGCGATCCAGATTCTCGGTGGCAATGGCTACATCAACGAATTCCCGGCCGGTCGTCTGCTGCGTGACGCCAAGCTGTACGAAATCGGTGCCGGCACCAGTGAGATCCGTCGCATGCTGATCGGTCGCGAACTGTTCAACGAAACCCGCTAAACGGAGCTGTCCATGGCTATCCTGCATACCCAGCTCAACCCCCGTTCGGCGGAGTTCGCGGCCAACAGCGCGGCGATGCTCAAACAGGTCGACGACCTGCACACCCTGCTCGCTAAAGTGCAGCAAGGTGGCGGGCTGAAGGCGCAAGAGCGCCACACCTCGCGGGGCAAACTGCTGCCTCGTGAACGGATCAATCGCCTGCTCGATCCGGGTTCGCCGTTTCTCGAAATCAGCCAATTGGCGGCCTACGAGGTTTATGGCGAAGACGTTCCGGCCGCTGGCGTGATTGCCGGGATCGGTCGTGTGGAAGGCGTCGAATGTATGATCGTCGCCAACGACGCCACCGTAAAAGGTGGCTCGTATTACCCGCTGACCGTGAAAAAACACCTGCGCGCCCAAACCATCGCCCAGCAGAATCGCTTGCCGTGCATCTATCTGGTGGACTCCGGCGGCGCCAACTTGCCGCGTCAGGATGAAGTGTTCCCGGACCGCGAGCATTTCGGGCGGATCTTCTTCAACCAGGCCAACATGAGCGCTATGGGCATCCCGCAGATTGCGGTGGTCATGGGCTCCTGCACCGCCGGTGGCGCGTACGTGCCGGCCATGGCCGACGAAGCAATCATGGTGCGCGAGCAAGCGACGATTTTCCTCGCCGGCCCGCCGCTGGTAAAAGCCGCGACCGGTGAAGTGGTCAGCGCCGAAGACCTTGGCGGGGCCGATGTGCACTGCAAGATTTCCGGGGTGGCCGACCACTACGCCGAGAGCGATGAACACGCCTTGGCCATTGCGCGACGCAGCATCGCCAACCTCAACTGGCGCAAGCTCGGCGAAGTGCAACAGCGCACGCCCATCGCCCCGCTGTACAACAGCGACGAGCTCTACGGCGTGGTGTCGGCGGATGCCAAGCAGCCGTTCGACGTGCGCGAAGTGATCGCGCGGTTGGTGGACGGTTCGGTGTTCGACGAATTCAAAGCGCTGTTCGGGACGACCCTGGTGTGCGGCTTTGCCCACTTGCACGGTTACCCGATCGCGATCCTCGCCAACAACGGCATTCTGTTCGCCGAAGCCGCGCAGAAAGGCGCGCACTTCATCGAACTGGCCTGCCAGCGCGGCATTCCACTGCTGTTCCTGCAAAACATCACCGGTTTCATGGTCGGCCAGAAATACGAGGCCGGCGGCATCGCCAAGCACGGCGCCAAACTGGTGACCGCCGTGGCGTGCGCCAAGGTGCCGAAATTCACTGTAATCATCGGCGGCAGTTTCGGTGCCGGTAACTACGGCATGTGTGGGCGAGCTTACGATCCACGCTTCCTGTGGATGTGGCCGAACGCACGCATCGGCGTGATGGGCGCCGAGCAGGCCGCGGGTGTTTTGGTGCAGGTGAAACGCGAGCAGGCCGAACGCAGTGGCCACGGTTTCAGTGCCGAGCAGGAAGCCGAGATCAAGCAACCGATCCTCGACCAGTATGAAGAACAGGGTCATCCCTACTACTCCAGCGCCCGTTTGTGGGACGACGGCGTCATCGACCCGGCGCAAACCCGCGATGTATTGGCCCTGGCGTTGTCGGCTTCGCTGAACGCGCAAATAGAACCGAGCCGCTTCGGCGTGTTCCGGATGTGATTTTATGTGGGAGCGGGCTTGCTCGCGAAGGATTCACCGCGGTCTATCTGATGCACCGCGTTATCGTTCTTCGCGAGCAAGCCCGCTCCCACATGAGTTGTGGAGACGGACAAATATGAGCGACTTCAACACCCTCGAACTGCTGACCGACCCGCGTGGTTTCGCGACCCTGTGGCTCAGCCGTGAAGAAAAGAACAACGCGTTCAACGCCGAAATGATCCGCGAACTGATCCTCGCGCTGGACAAAGTGTCGAGCGACACCAGCCTGCGGTTTCTGCTGGTGCGCGGACGCGGCAAGCATTTCAGCGCCGGCGCGGATCTGGCCTGGATGCAGCAATCGGCCGAACTCGATTACCACACCAACCTCGACGACGCCCGGGAACTGGCGGAGTTGATGTACAACCTCGCCAAGCTGAAAGTCCCGACGCTGGCGGTGGTGCAAGGCGCTGCATTCGGTGGTGCGCTGGGCCTGATCAGTTGCTGCGACATGGCCATCGGCGCCGATGACGCGCAGTTCTGCCTGTCGGAAGTGCGCATCGGCCTGGCCCCGGCGGTGATCAGTCCGTTCGTGGTGCAAGCCATCGGCGAACGCGCGGCACGTCGCTATGCGCTGACTGCCGAGCGTTTCGGCGGACAACGAGCGCGGGAAATCGGCTTGTTGTCGGAGAGTTATCCAATCGCTGAGCTGGAGCAAAAAGTCGAACAGTGGATCGACAACCTGCTGCTCAACAGCCCGGCCGCCATGCGCGCCAGCAAGGAATTGCTGCGCGAAGTCGGCCACGGCGCACTGACCCCGGCACTACGCCGCTACACCGAAAACGCCATCGCCCGCATCCGCGTCAGCCTCGAAGGTCAGGAAGGCCTGCGGGCCTTTCTGCAAAAACGTCCGCCGAGCTGGCAAGCCGAAACCACCACCAAGGAGCCGCGTTGATGAGCGCACCTGTTCTCACCACCCTGCTGGTGGCCAACCGCGGCGAAATCGCTTGCCGGGTGATGCGCACCGCCAAAGCCCTGGGCCTGACCACCGTGGCCGTTCATAGCGCCACTGACCGTGAAGCCCGACACAGCCGCGAAGCGGATATCCGCGTCGACCTCGGTGGCAGCAAAGCCGCCGACAGTTATCTGCAAATCGACAAACTGATCGCCGCCGCCAAAGCCAGTGGCGCTCAGGCGATTCATCCGGGTTATGGCTTTCTTTCCGAGAACGCCGGGTTCGCCCGCGCGATCGAAGAAGCCGGCCTGATTTTCCTCGGCCCGCCCGCCTCGGCCATCGACGCGATGGGCAGCAAATCCGCCGCCAAAGCCTTGATGGAAACCGCCGGCGTGCCGCTGGTGCCCGGCTATCACGGTGAGGCTCAGGACCTCGACACCTTCCGCGACGCCTGCGAACGCATCGGTTATCCGGTGCTGCTCAAGGCCACCGCGGGGGGCGGCGGCAAAGGCATGAAAGTGGTCGAGGATGTCAGCCAGTTGGCCGAAGCCCTGGCCTCGGCCCAGCGTGAAGCGAAATCCTCGTTCGGCGATTCGCGGATGCTGGTGGAGAAGTACCTGCTCAAACCGCGCCACGTGGAAATCCAGGTCTTCGCCGACCAGCATGGCAACTGCTTGTACCTCAACGAACGTGACTGCTCGATCCAGCGTCGGCACCAAAAAGTCGTTGAAGAAGCACCCGCTCCAGGCTTGAGCCCGGAACTGCGCCGCGCCATGGGCGAAGCCGCCGTGCGTTCGGCGCAAGCCATCGGTTACGTCGGCGCCGGTACCGTGGAGTTTCTGCTGGATTCGCGGGGTGAGTTCTTCTTTATGGAGATGAACACGCGCCTGCAGGTCGAGCACCCGGTCACCGAAGCCATCACCGGCCTCGATCTGGTGGCCTGGCAGATTCGTGTGGCCCGTGGCGAAGCGCTGCCGATGACCCAAGCCGAGGTTCCGCTGATCGGCCATGCCATCGAAGTGCGGTTGTATGCCGAAGACCCGGGCAATGATTTCCTGCCGGCGACCGGTCGACTGGAGCTGTATCGTGAATCCGCGCAAGGTCCGGGACGGCGGGTGGACAGTGGTGTCGAAGAAGGCGACGAGATTTCGCCATTCTACGACCCGATGCTCGGCAAACTGATTGCCTGGGGCGAGGATCGTGAACAGGCGCGACTGCGGCTGCTGAGCATGCTCGATGAGTTCGCCATTGGCGGGCTCAAGACCAACATCAACTTCCTGCGCCGGATCGTCGGCCATCCGGCGTTTGCTGCGGCCGAACTGGATACCGGGTTCATTCCGCGTTATCAGGAAGAACTGCTGCCAGTCGCCTCGGACCTCAGTGACGAATTCTGGCAAGCCGCCGCCCAGGCGTTTGCCCAAAGCCAGCCGAGTTCTCCACGAGCCGATGACCCGGTTTCGCCTTGGGCCAACAGCAATGGTTTCCGTGCCGGACTGCCGATAGAAATCACACTGCACTTGAGTTGTGAAGGCCAGGATCGAGCGCTGACGTTGGGCGCCGCTGATGCCCACACCGCTCAACTCAAGGGCGAACAACTGCTGACCGAGCACAACGGCCTGCGCCGCCAGCATCGGGCAATCCGCCGAGGCGACGTTCTGTATCTGCAATGGGAAGGTGAATTGCGCCGCATCGAGTCCTACGACCCGATCAGCGCCGTCGAGGCCAGTCACAGCCATCACGGCGGGCTGACCGCCCCCATGAATGGCAGCATCGTGCGGGTATTGGTGGAAGCCGGGCAAACGGTCGAAGCCGGGGCGCAGTTGGTGGTGCTGGAGGCGATGAAGATGGAGCACAGCATTCGTGCACCACACGCCGGGGTGATCAAGGCGCTGTATTGCCAGGAAGGCGAGATGGTCAGCGAAGGCAGTGCGTTGGTCGAGTTTGAAGAAGCATGAAATGAAGATCGGTCCTACGTCTTGCGAGGACCGATCTGATTAGAACCTGGCTGTCGCCTGAACCACCACGCCGATAATTCGGCACTCTTCGGTGTAAAGGGCTTTCGGATACGTCGGATTGAGCGGGACCAGGTAACGCTGCCCGCCCTCTTCTATCAGTTTGCGAAAGGTCGCCTCGGCGCTGTCGGGCCATTGGGCGATCACCAGCTTTCCGGGTTCCGGCACGATGGCCGGGTCCACCAGGATCATCATGCCCTCGGCAATGCTGATACCCGTGGGCGCGGTCATCGCATCGCCCACCACACTCAGCCAGAAGGCCGGGCCCTGGGCGTGGTAGTCGGTCAGCTCGAAGCGTTCCTCCTTGCGATACACCGTCACCTCACCATCGCGCAGCTGCGCCGGCTCCTTCCAGTCACTGACCGGGTAGCGGAAGTACGGGTTGTACTTCAGCGCCAGAGGCATCTCCTCCTCTTCCAGGATGAGTGGTTCGCGGATCACCAGCGCCACTTCGAGAAAATCCATGCCCAGCGCCTTCAACACACGGTTCATGTTGACGACGCCGGGGTCGCGGCGTTTGTTCAGCCAGTGGCCGACGCCGCCCTGGGACATCCCGAGGCGATCTGCGAGTTCTTCTTGAGTGACTTTGAGTTCACTCATCTTGGCCTTGACCAATTCAATCCATTTATCCATGTGCGGCACCATACGTGGGCGCCTCCGGCCATCAAAACACAAATTGTAGTATTTAATCTCTCGTCATAAATACAGTACGTACTAGGATTGGTTCACGGATCTGAATCTATCACGGAGCTTGCCATCGCCATGTCCATCCCCTGCAACGACCTGCCTGACATGCAAATCGACACTTCCCTCACCTCGCCAAAAGGCTCTGCCGCCGCGCAACGAGCGCTGGACTATTACTTGAAACCAGCTGTTTCAGAGGAAGTGGTCGAAGAACTTTTCTTTGACGTAAACCGCAACATCAGCTGCGAAGAGGCGCTGGTCCATGCCACGGATTTGCTACGTTGTGCCGCCGCCATCGCGTACGAGTCAGCCAGCAATTTGCAGGGCGCAAGTCGGGACCTGGCGTTTTCGGCGGTGCACATGATCGACATGGCCAAGGCGATGGTGGATCGATCCCTGGAGGGCGATCAGAACGGGTGAGACACGGGTGCTGACGAGGAGGACGGGAAAGAATTTTCCAATCGTGCAGGTAAAAACATTTGACTTGCAAACGAGAATGATTATTATTGCATGCAGCTGGTCGCGAGATCAGTCGATTGTCCAAGTGACCTTAGGTCGGTCTCCTGGACTATCTCCTCATCAGGCTAATCACGGTTTTTGACCCGGCTTTTTGCCGGGTCTTTTTTTGCCAGTTATTCTGGCTTTACCTTCAGGCTAATGAAGTCTTTAGGTGCTGCAAATTCGAATGGCGCGGATGATATCAAAAGAATATCCGTTGGCAAGAGAAGCCCGGCATCATTGGCCCAAACTAATCAAAAATAGCGCTTGAGAATCAATCGCACAGTCTCTAAGCTGCGTCGGCGTCAAGGAGGACGCCCCCCGCTTCAGCCCAGAATTTCCCCCGGTTTTTCCCTTCCCAGCGTGTAAAGTAACAGCCATAAAAATCATATTCAGGAATCGACTATGACCGTGGCTAAATCCTCTTTCGATATCAGTGCCAACTTCGACAGTGGCAACATTGAAGTGCTGGACATCAGCAATCCGTTGCAAGCCCTGCTGGCCATCAAGCCAGACACCTGCAGCCAACACTTTCAGTGGTTCCACTTCAAGGCCAGCGGTCTGCACGTCGGTCAGGAACACTGGTTTCGTCTGAACAATGCCAGCAAGTCCTCCTACAATAAAGCCTGGGATGGTTATCAGGCGGTGGCGTCCTACGACCACGTCAACTGGTTCCGGGTGCCGACCATTTTCGAAGGTGACTGCCTGCGCTTCAGCCTTGAGGCCACCGCCACCCACGCCTGGTTTGCTTACTTCGAACCCTACAGCCGCGGTCGCCATGACTGGTTGATCGAGCAAGCGCTGACCAAGGCCGGCACCGAACTGCTGGCCACCGGCAAGAGCGTCGAAGGTCGGGATATCCAGCTGCTGCGTAAAGGCACGGGCGCCGAAGGTCAACGCAAGGTCTGGATCATCGCCCAGCAACACCCCGGCGAACACATGGCCGAATGGTTCATGGAAGGCGTGATCGAACGTCTCGAAAAACACGACGATCCGCTATTGAACAAACTGCTGACTAGCGCCGATCTGTATTTGGTGCCGAACATGAACCCGGACGGCGCTTTCCATGGTCACCTGCGCACCAACGCCATGGGCCAGGACCTGAACCGCGCCTGGCAGAGCGCCAGCCAGGAAATCAGCCCGGAAGTGCTGTTCGTTCAGCAGCAGATGGAAAAGTACGGCGTGGACCTGTTCCTCGACATCCATGGCGATGAAGAAATCCCCTACGTGTTCACCGCCGGCTGCGAAGGCAACCCGGGTTACACGCCACGGATCGAAAAACTCGAAGAGCACTTCCGCAGTCATCTGAAGCACCTGACCAAGGACTTCCAGACCAAGCATGGCTACACCCGCGACGAACCGGGCAAAGCCAACATGACCCTGGCGTGCAACAGCGTCGGCGAGAAATTCGACTGCCTGTCGCTGACCCTCGAAATGCCCTTCAAGGACAACAACGATGCGCCAAATGCGCTGACCGGCTGGTCTGGCAAACGCTCGAAACAATTGGCCAAGGATGTGCTGACCACCGTTGCTGACATGGTCGATACCTTGCGCTGAATGATCAGAATCAAAAGATCGCAGGCTTCGCCAGCTCCTACGCCGATCGTGTGAACCGCACGAATCTTTGTAGGAGCTGCCGCAGGCTGCGATCTTTTAGCGGCGATCCTTGCCCCGCAACATGCTGTCCAGCACGTCATCGCGGCGCACCCAACCGTGAAACAACGCCGCCGCCAAATGCAGCAGCACCGTCAGGAACAACAAATACGCCAGATACCCGTGAGCCTTGCGCAGGATCGCAAATACCTGCGCATTCGCCGGTACGATCGGTGGCAACTGCAACGAGCTGCTGAGCATCACCGGGTCGCCGGCCGCCGAAATCATCGCCCAGCCCAGCAGCGGCAGGATCAGCATCAACGCGTACAACAAGACATGCGAAGCCTTGGCCGCCAGCGCTTGCCAACCCGGCAGATCCGCCGGCAGCGGTGGCTGTTGAGTGGAAAAGCGCACGGCCAGGCGCACGATCACCAACAGCAGAATCGCGACGCCCAAAGGTTTGTGCAGATGAATAAGCCACTGATGACGCTCGGACACCGAAGCGGCCATGCCCGCGCCGATAAACAGCATGGCAATGATCATCAGCGCCATCAGCCAGTGCAGCAATCGCGCTAAAGGCGCGAAGTGGTTCGCTTGAGCGCTCATTGACGAGACTCCTGTTTATTCGCAGAGGGCAACTGGCTGACTTCGCTGGTACGACGCAAGTAGGAAGTGGCGTACCCCGCTGAACGAGCGGCGAGCAATGGGTCGTCGGAACCTTCTATGCCGGCGGGCAGTACCAGCGGGTCATAGTTGATGTCACGGCATTCGCCATTGAGTTGCGGCTGGGTGCTTTCGAGCACCAGGGTGCCGGCGTTCAACACTTTGCGACCCTCGGGCCAGGCCTTGCTGGCGTCATTGACCGGATCACCGGGGTTGGCCAGGGTGATATTCAGCTGCCAACGCAGCGGCCCTGCGGAAATGCGCTGTACCAAGTCCTTTTCCAGGAAATCACCACCCTCAGGCGCCGTAGCACCCGCTGCATCCTGAGCGACGGGCACCATGCTCCAGCGCACCGCTTGCCGTTGCCCGGCCGAGTTCACCAGGTAAAACGCATTGACGCTGTTGTAGGTTTCCGTCACGTAACTGGCCGACGGCTTGGCGGTTTTGATCCAGGCCAGGAACGGTGCAGCTTCCGGATGCGAGCCGAAGAACGCCGGCACCGCAGTGGGGTTCGGCTTGCCGGTGGCCGGGTCCGGTGACTGAGCTTGTTGCAATTGGTAGAACGCTTCGGGCGTGCCCACCGGGAACACCGGCATGCTGTTCATCCCGGTGCGCCATTGCTGGCCGTTGGCCTGGGTGAATCGCAAGGCCAGACTGCGGATCGGCACGCTGTTGTCTGGCGCATAAGGATTACCGGCCGGCAATGCGAAACGCCCGACCACCGGGGTCCGCGCTACATAGAACACCTGAGCGCTGGAATAGCTGCGCGCCTCACCGCTGCTCTCGAAGTGCCCGATCACGCATACACCTTTGGAGTGGTTACGCCGGAAGCCCGGGTGCACGTTGTTGGTCTCCAGCACATTGATCAGTTTTTTCGGCGTCAGACGCTGTGGGTCAAAGGTGCCGTTGACGTAGGCAAAAGCCCCGGCCACTGCGGCAACCACCACAGCGATACCCGCCAGACGTAATGTCACGCTCGCGCCACTCAAGGGTGGCCGGGTTGGCGGTGATGAGCGATCTACCATGAAAGACTCCAGGGCCATCGGCCACAAGTGAGAAGGATCAAGCAGACGAACCCCACGGCGGTTTATTCCATCACGCGGTATTTATTTTTTCAGGCGTGGAATAACCTCGAACGCCGGGCGTCTTCCTGGTGTCCGGTCTCACAAATACGTTTCCTGTTTGGCGAGTGGCTGTTGTTGCCAGACAAGGCGCCGCGACGAGTCATAGCCCGCTATGGCGAGGAGCGGCAACGCAGTATGGCGACAACAGACGCCGCCAAACAGGAAACGTATTTGTGAGACCGGACACTCACCACAGCGTAGTGACTAGCCAGAACTTCATGAACGATATCGACGAACAACTGCGAGAAATCATTCCCAGATTGCGCCGGTTTGCCGTGTCGTTGACGCGCAATCCCAGCAGCGCCGACGACCTGGTGCAGTCTTGCCTTGAGCGCGCGCTGTCGAGTTGGGGCGACAAACGCCCCGAGGGCGACTTGCGCGCCTGGTTGTTTTCGATTCTGTATCGACAGTTTCTCGATGCTCACCGGCGCTCCCGGCGTTATGCGCGGATGCTCGAATTCTTTACCGGGCGTGACGATACACAGCCGTCGGTGGAACGCACCGTGATCGCCCAATCGACCCTGAAAGCCTTCGATCAACTCACCACCGAACAACGTGCCCTGCTGCTCTGGGTCTCGGTCGAAGGCTTGAGTTATAAAGAGGTCGCCGAGATTCTCGACGTCCCCACCGGCACCGTGATGTCCCGCCTGTCCCGTGCCCGCCAGGCCTTGCGCCAGCTCAGCGACGGCGAAATCACCAGCCCTTCTCTGCGGATACTCAAATGATCAGCATGCCCCCAAGCGAGCGTGACCTGCACGCCTACGTCGACCATCAACTCAGCGATGCCGACCGACGTCTGGTGGAGACTTTTCTGGCCAGCAACGCTGAAGTGGCTGCACACGTGCGTGCCTGGCAGCAGGACGCCCAGCAACTGCGCGCGGCATTGAGCGGCGCCCTGCAGCAACCGGCCAACCCGAACCTCGACCCGGCGCTGATTCGCCAACGCCTCAAACGACAATCGCGCCGTCACCTGGCCAGCGCCGCCGTGTTGCTGATCGCGGTCAGCGTCGGCGGGTTCAGCGGTTGGCAAGCTCGGGAGATGACGCTCATCAGTGCCACGCCGCCGATGACCGATGCCCTGCAGGCCTATCGTCTGATTGCCCAGCAAGGCATCTTGCCGGCCGATTACAAAGTCAGCGACGACGGTGATATGCAGGGTTGGCTTGACCGCTATTTCACTCAAGCCAATCGCTTGCCTGACCTCTCGGGCGCCGGTTTCAAACCGGTCAGCGGACGCTTGCTGAGCACCGAGCAAGGGCCGGCGGCGATGGTGGTTTACGAAGATCAGGACGGGCATAAAGTCAGTTTCTACGTCCGCCCACCGGGTCCGAAAAACTACCTGTTACCGAGGGGCAGTCGCAGCGATGGCGAGTTGCAGGCCGAGTACTGGTCGGGGGGCGGGTACAACTACGCGATGGTCAGCCCGAGCGATACGCCGGCGGCGCAGATGCTCAAACAAACCGTCCAGTTCTAACCACACCACCAATCCCCTGTGGGAGCGGGCTTGCTCGCGAATGCGGTGTGACAGTCGACATTAATATTGACTGATCAACCGCATTCGCGAGCTTGGATTTGTCCAGATTTCAACCCTGCCCGAACACTTGCGAAGGCCTACGCAGCAACGGGTCGAACGGATTGATCCGCGGCCCGATCAGTGCCGCTTCGCGCTTGAGCATTTCCACCACCGTCGGCAAGCGATCCGGCCCCAGCCGATCACTGACGGTGGCCACACTCAATGCCGCGACCGCCCGCCCTTCACGATCCAGAATCGGCACTGCCACCCCGGCCATGCCCTGCAACACGCCGGTGTTGCGCCCGGCATAACCCAGTTTGCGCACATTCTCGACTTCCGAGCGCAGGAACACCTCGTCGTACAGGTGGAAATCCTTGAGCCTCGGCAAGTTGTAGTGAATCACCGTGTCGCGCTCTTCTTCTGGCAGGAACGCCAGAATCGCCAGACTGCCCTGCCCCACGCCCAACGCCACCCGCCCGCCGATGTCACCGGTAAACGTGCGGATCGGAAACGGCCCTTCGCTACGATCCAGGCAGATCGCATCAAAACCACTGCGCGCCAGCAAGAACAACGAATCCCCCAACGACGCCGACAGCCGCAGCAGCGCCGGACGCACCAGTTCGCGCAGGTTTCCAGTGTTCCCGGCACGAGCCGCCAGGGCGAAAAACTCCAGACTCAAGCGATAGCGTTTGCTGCGCGCATCCTGCTCGACCATGCCCTCATCCATCAGGCTGCGCAGCAATCGATGCGTGGTCGGTTGTGACAATCCGATGCGATGGGCCAGTTGCGTCACCCGCTCCCCGCCCTCGACGGTGTCACCCAGACTACGCAGCACGGCAAACAGTCTGGAGACTGCGCCAACACCGACATCACTTTTGCTTTCATTCCGCTGAATGGAATCTGTCATGGGTTTTCTCGAGTATTAATTTACTCACCGAATGAAACTGAAAATAGTCATCGCCTCAGTGAAATAGGCCATTGAGCCCATCCTATTCTTCGTCCTACTCTGCGTCCAGACAGGGGCGATTCGAACAACAGCGGCAGCCGACTGAAGTCGAGCGCCAACGCACCCAGCAAGACCTTTTCGTATCTGCCCATACAAAAAAGCGCGCCTTCGGGCGACGCATAACAATCTCAGGTGGAGCGCAGTTATGGCTTTTGTGCAACTTGAAGGACTCGGCAAACGTTACGGTGAGATCGACGCCGTCGTTGCCACCAACCTCTCGGTCGAGAAAGGCGAGTTCGTCTCGCTGCTCGGCCCCTCCGGATGCGGCAAAACCACCACCCTGCAAATGATCGCCGGCTTCGTCGAAGTCACGAGCGGTCGTATCCTGCTGGACGATCGCGACATCACCCACGCCAAACCCGCCAGCCGTGGTCTGGGCGTGGTGTTCCAGAGTTACGCGCTGTTCCCGCACATGACCGTGAAAGACAACGTCGCCTTCGGCCTGCGCATGCGCAAAGTGGCCAACGGCGAGTTGCAGCAGCGGGTGGACCGGGTGCTGAAACTGGTGCGCCTCAACCAGCATGCCGAGCGTTACCCCCGGGAGCTTTCCGGTGGCCAGCGTCAGCGTGTTGCATTGGCTCGGGCTCTGGTGATCGAGCCGCCGGTGCTGTTGCTTGATGAGCCGCTGTCCAACCTCGACGCCAATCTGCGCGAAGAGATGCAATTCGAGATCCGCCGCATCCAGCGCGAAGTCGGGATCACCACGCTGATGGTCACCCATGACCAGTCCGAAGCGCTGTCCATCAGCGACCGGGTGGTGGTGATGCAGGCCGGGCGCATCACTCAGATCGACGCTCCCTACACCCTGTACGAACACCCGCGCACCGAGTTCATTTCCGGGTTCGTCGGCAAGGCCAATCTGCTGCCCGGCGAACGGGACAATACCGGCGTCGTCCAAGTGAGCAGTGGCGGCGATCTGACCCTCAGCCTGCGCCCGGAAAAAATCGATCTGCGGGAAAAAGGTCAGGGCCGTCTGCAAGGCAACATCGTCAGTCGCTTCTTTCTCGGCAGCCAATGGCTGTACGGCGTATCGACGACCCTGGGCGAACTCAGCGTGGTGCGCCGCAACGACGGTTCGGCACCGCTGACCGAAGGCACGGCGGTCGGCCTCGATTGGGACGCAACGTTGCTGCGGGTGCTGAGTGTCGACGAGGTGCCGGCATGAGTACGCTTGTCGCCATTCGCCAGGGACGCCAGGGTTACTGGCTGTCGGCACCCGCCCTGGCCTTGTACCTCAGCCTGCTGGTTATCCCGCTGCTGCTGACCTTGGTGCTGTCATTCAACGTCTTCGACTACAGCTCGGGGATCAACGGCGACGCCTACACCCTCGATCACTACAGCAGCCTGCTGGGCGACCCGTACTTCTACGAGATCTTTCTGCGCACGATTTGGATCAGTGTCCTGACCACCCTGCTCTGCGTGGCGATCGGCGTGCCCGAGGCCTACATCCTCAGTCGCATGGGCACGCCGTGGCGCTCGATTTTCCTGATTCTGATCCTCACCCCGCTGCTGATTTCAGTGGTGGTGCGCACCTTCGGCTGGAGCCTGTTGCTCGGCGCCGACGGTCTGGTCAACCAGACCCTGCAAGCCTTCGGCGGCTCGCCAATGAAACTGCTCTACACGCCGTTCGCGGTGGTGATTGCGCTGGTCCACGTGATGCTGCCGTTCATGATCATTCCGGTCTGGACCTCGTTGCAAAAACTCGACCCGGCCGCCGAACAAGCCGCGATGTCCCTCGGTGCCAGCCACTTCACCGTGATGCGCGAAGTGGTGCTGCCGCAAATCATGCCCGGTGTGCTCTCCGGCACCTTGATCGTGTTCGGTCTCGCCGCCAGTTCGTTTGCCATCCCCGGCCTGCTCGGCGGACGCCGGATAAAAATGGTCGCCACGCTGATCTACGACCAATACCTGTCGGAGCTCAACTGGCCGATGGGCGCGGCCATCGCCGTGGCCCTGCTGTTGCTCAACCTGCTGATCATGCTGTCGTGGAACCGGATGATCGAAGGCCGCTACAAGAAGTCATTGGGATAACTCGTCATGTCCAAGAACGGTCCTTTCGCCCTGCTGTTCCATACCCTCGTAGTGCTGTTCATGCTGGCGCCGCTGGTGGTGGTTTGCCTTGTGGCCTTCACCCCGGAAAACACCCTGAGCCTGCCAACCACGGAGTTTTCCCTGCGCTGGTTCCGCGCGGTGTTCGAGCGTGCTGACTTTGTCGATGCGTTCTACAACAGCCTGATCCTGGCCTTCAGCGCCGCCAGTCTGGCGACACTGATTGCGGTGCCGGCGGCGTTGGCGATTACGCGCTTCGAGTTCCCCGGACGCGACTTTTTCAACGGTCTGTTCCTGTCGCCGATCATCATTCCGCACTTGGTGCTGGGTGTTGCGTTGCTGCGCTTGTTTGCGCTGATGGGCGTGAATGGCAGCTTCGCCTGGCTGATCTTCGCCCACGTGCTGGTGATCACACCGTACGTGCTGCGGCTAGTGCTGGCGTCGGCCATCGGCCTGGATCGCAGCGCTGAACACGCCGCGCAATCGCTCGGTGCCGGGCGCTTCACGCTGTTCCGGGAAATTACTTTGCCGATGATTCTGCCGGGGGTCGCCGGTGGCTGGCTGCTGGCGTTCATCAACAGTTTCGATGAGGTCACGCTGTCGATCTTCGTCACCTCTCCGGCCACGCAAACCCTGCCGGTGCGGATGTACGTGTACGCCACCGAATCCATCGATCCGATGATGGCGGCGGTGTCGGCACTGGTGATTGGGTTGACCGCGTTGACGATGATTTTGCTCGACCGGGTCTACGGCCTCGATCGGGTTCTGGTGGGCAAACAATGAGGGCGCCATGGCTCTGCTGAAACGACTGGCCGAAGGCGACCGCCCGGCCCTGGACTTTACCCTCGACGGCACACCTGCCACCGGCCTGCTCGGCGACACCTTGCTGACGGCGGTGCTGACCTGCAGCGAACACTTGCGCGGTAGCGACTTCAGCGCCGAACCCCGCGCCGGGTTTTGCATGATGGGTGCCTGTCAGGACTGCTGGGTTCGACTGGGCGATAGCCGGCGCGTGCGCGCCTGCTCGACGTTGCTCGAAGCCGGGCAACAGGTCAGCCGCGAACCGGGGCGCAGCATATGACGGTCATTTATCCGGTGCGCCCAAAAGATCGCAGCCTTCGGCAGCTCCTACGCCGAACGCGGTCTCCTGTAGGAGCTGGCGAAGCCTGCGATCTTTTGATCTTGAATTTCATGGGGTCTATATGAATTCCGTGATCATCATCGGTGCAGGCCCGGCCGGCATTCGTGCAGCACAAACCCTGGTCGCCCACGGCGTTCGCCCGGTGCTGCTGGACGAAGCAGCACGCGGTGGCGGGCAGATTTATCGCCGCCAACCGGCAAACTTCAAGCGTTCACCGGTCAAGCTGTATGGTTTCGAAGCTGGCAAGGCCAGCGCGTTGCACCAGACGATCGACACGCTGTGCAAGCAACTCGACTACCGCCCAGAGACCCTGGTATGGAACGCCGAGGACGGTGCGCTCGACACCTTGCATGAGGGCCGCGCCGCGCGGTTGGCGTTCTCCCGTGTGATCGTCGCCACGGGCGCCACCGACCGGATTCTGCCGGTACCGGGCTGGACCCTTCCGGGGGTCTACAGCCTCGGTGCAGCGCAGATCGCCCTCAAGTTTCAAGGCTGCGCCATCGGTGAACGTGTGGTGTTCGCCGGCAGCGGGCCGTTGCTGTACCTGGTGGCGTATCAATACGCCAAAGCCGGTGCGAATGTCGTCGCAGTGCTCGACAGTTCGCCGTTCAGCGCTCAGGCCCGCGCCCTGCCCGGCCTGCTCTCGCAGCCCGCCACCCTGGCCAAAGGCATCTATTACCGCAGTTGGCTGACCGCCTACGGC
Organism: Pseudomonas sp. F01002; assembly: GCF_004402115.1. Classification (NCBI taxonomy): domain Bacteria; kingdom Pseudomonadati; phylum Pseudomonadota; class Gammaproteobacteria; order Pseudomonadales; family Pseudomonadaceae; genus Pseudomonas; species Pseudomonas sp. F01002. The sequence goes on from NZ_SOPU01000022.1 coordinate 79,333, forward strand.
ATCCCGGTGCATCAGGGGGCCAGCCTGAAACGCATCAATGGCGAACAACGTGTGCAATCGCTGAACTGGTCCAACTCAGTGGGTGAACAGCAACTCGATTGCGACGCCGTCGCCTTCGCCCACGGCCTGCGCAGTGAAACCCAACTCGCCGATTTGCTCGGCTGTGAATTCACCTGGAACCCGCTCAACCGTGCCTGGCTGCCGCAACGTGACAGCGCCGGTCGCAGCAGTGTCGCCGAGGTCTACCTGGCTGGTGACGGTGCCGGCATCATGGGCGCCGACGCGGCCGAAATGGCCGGCGAACGCGCGGCTCTGGCGTTGCTCGAAGACATCGGTTACCTGATCCCGCCGCAACGTGGGACGCAATTGGAGCAGGCGCTGGGACGGATCGATACCTTCCGCCAAAGTCTGGAACGGGCCTTCATCTTTCCCGAGAATTGGGCCGCCGATGCCCCGAATGACGTGATGATCTGCCGCTGCGAAGAAGTGCGGGCCGGCGACATCCGCCAAGTGGTGCGCGAGGGCCATTGGGAGATCAATCGGGTCAAGGCGCATTGCCGGGTCGGCATGGGTCGCTGCCAGGGTCGGATGTGTGGCGCCGCCGCCGCGGAAATCATTGCCTGCGAAAGCCAGCGCGGCGTGTCCGACATCGGCAGGCTTCGGGCTCAGGCCCCCATCAAACCCCTACCGTTTGGTCTGGAGGTCGAGTCATGATCGAAGTCGATGCCGTCATCATTGGCGGCGGAATTGTCGGTGCCTCCGCCGCGCTTTTTCTGAGCAAGGCCGGGCGTCGCGTGGCGCTGCTGGAGCGGGACTTCTGTGGCTCGCATTCCAGCGGCGTGAACTACGGCGGCGTACGGCGTCAGGGGCGACCGTTGTCGCAACTGCCGCTGTCGCAGCGGGCCCACGACATCTGGGGGCAACTGCCGCAGCTGATTGGCATCGACGGTGAATATCAGCGTAGCGGTCATCTGAAACTGGCCCGCAGCCTCAACGACCTGCACGCCTTGCAAGACTATGCCGCCAGCAGTCGGGGCTTTGGCCTCGATTTGCAGGTACTCGATCGCAGTGAATTACGCGCACGTTTTCCGTGGGTCGGCGAGGTGGCGGTCGGTGCCTCGTTTTGCCCCGATGACGGTCACGCCAACCCGCGACTGGTCTCCCCGGCGTTCGCCCGGGCGGCGCGGCGACATGGAGCACAAGTCCATGAACAATGCCCAGTGACGGCGGTGGAACACGACGGGCAACGCTTTCGCATCAGCACGCAAAGCGGTCTGGAGTTGCAGGCGCCCTGGCTGCTGAATTGCGCCGGCGCCTGGGCCGGCACCCTGGCTGAGCAATTCGGTGAGGGGGTGCCGATGCACGCCGGGCACCCGGCGATGCTGGTCACCGAGCCGTTGCCGCTGGTGATGAACGCCAGCACCGGGGTCGAGGGCGGTGGCATTTATGCGCGCCAGGTCGCGCGCGGCAATTGCGTGTTGGGTGGCGGTCAGGGTTTTGCCCTCGACGGCGCCCGCGCCCGGCCCGGTCAACACGCCGTGATCGAGATCCTGCGTCAGGCCGTCGAGCTTTATCCGTTTCTTGAAGGCGCCCAGGCGATTCGCACCTGGAGCGGCACCGAAGGTTACCTGCCCGATCGCCAACCGGTGATCGGCCACAGTGGCACTCAACCCGGTCTGCTGCACGCGTTCGGCTTTGCCGGTGCGGGCTTTCAGATCGGCCCCGCGGTGGGCCAGGCGCTCACCGAAATCATCTGCAGCGGCGCCTCAAAAGCGTCGCTGGATGCGTTTTCCATCACCCGGTTTCACTCCATCTCCGTTGCTTGATAGAGGAAGGTCGCGCCAATGAATAACGTCAAACGCAATGCTCTGCTCGGTATCTCCTGCTTGAGCGCCCTGCTCACGGTCACCCAGGCCCAGGCCCAGGCCGAACCGACGCTTTACCTGGGCATGAACGGCGGGACTATGGAGCGGCTCTACGCCGACAAGGTGCTGCCGGTTTTCGAGAAGGCCAACAACGTCAAAGTGGTGATCGTGCCCGGCACCTCCGCCGATATCCTGGCCAAGGTCCAGGCCAGCAAAGGCAACCCGCAGATGCATGTGATGTTCCTCGACGACGGCATCATGTACCGCGCCATCGCCATGGGGCTGTGCGACAAACTCGAAGACAGCGCACCGCTGGCGCAGATTCCGGCCAAGGGCCGCATCAAGGATCAAGCGGTGGCGGTCAGCCTCGGCGTGACCGGGCTGGCGTACAACACGCGTCTGTTCAAGGAGAAAGGCTGGACCGCACCGACTTCGTGGATGGACATGGCCGACCCGCGTTTCAAGGACAAACTGGTGTTCCAGTCGATGGCGTCTTCGACCTTTGGCCTGCACGGGTTCCTGATGTTCAACCGGATTCAGGGCGGCAGCGAAACCGACGTCGAGCCAGGTTTCAAGGCGTGGCCGAACACCGTCGGGCGCAACGTGCTGGAGTACATTCCGAGTTCGGCGAAGATTTCCGAAATGCTTCAGACCGACGAAGCGGCGCTGTTCCCGCTGACACCCACCCAGGTCACCGCCCTGAAACTCAAGGGCATGCCGGTGGAGTATGCGCAGCCGAAGGAAGGCGCCGTGGTGCTCAACGTGGCCGAATGTGCCATCGCCAACAACACTCAGCCGGAACTGGCACAGAAACTCGCCGCCTTCTTGCTGACACCTGAAGCGCAGGCCGCCGCGCTTGAAGACGGCGACCAGATCCCATCCAACCCCAATACCCCGACCACCGACAAGACTCGCGGCCAGGTCGAGGCGATGAAGCAGTACCTGACCACGGCCATTGCAATCGATTGGGATCAGGTCAACGAACAGCGTCCGGCGTGGAATGCGCGGTGGAATCGTAGTATCGAGCGCTAACTGACAAACACCCCATAACTGTCAGCAGGAACGCAATCGATGTAGCAGCTGCCGAGCCTGCGAGGTTGCGTTCGGCTGCGAAGCAGTCGTAAAACCAAACACCGTGGTCATTCAGGAAAACCGCAGGGAATGGATTGGCGACTGCTGCGCAGCCGAACGCAGCCTCGCAGGCTCGGCAGCTGCTACAGGTCGACACAACTGGAATGGAAATTCCCCCTTTGGTTACACTACGGCGCGGCAGCTCGGGGAGCCGGCATGAAGATTACGGGGTGAAATCACAGTGGCCGTTCGACCGCCAAACCGTTCGCGACTCACACCACGCTGCGCTACGCCGCTTGTTCGGCAAGTCATCGGCAGCATCCGCCGGTAACACCGCAACCGGTCGCGTCATCCACGACTACTTCCGCCGCAAGGCCAATTCCCAAGGCTACACCCTCAGCCATAGCCAACAACGCGTCATCGACTGCATGGCGCAACACGCCGCAGCGCTGCCGGGCACCTCGGCAAAAACGCTTCCCGGCCTTTACCTGCACGGAGCCGTGGGTCGCGGCAAGAGCTGGCTGCTCGACGGGTTTTTCCAGGCCATTCCCATCGCGGAAAAACAGCGCCTGCATTTTCATGAGTTTTTTGCGCAGCTACACCAAGGAATGTTCACTCATCGCGATCAAGCCGATGCACTGGAAACCACCCTCGATGAACAGCTGCGCGATTGCCGGGTGCTGTGTTTCGACGAGTTTCACGTCCATGATATCGGCGACGCGATGCTCATCACCCGGCTGTTCAAGGCACTGTTCCGCCGAGGCATCCTGCTGCTGGTCACTTCTAACTACATACCGGAAGGACTGCTGCCCAACCCGCTGTACCACGCGCGCTTCAAACCGGTGATCGACCTGATCAACGCTCGCATGCAGGTCATGGAGGTCGGCGGCCCCACGACTACCGCAGTCAGGTCAGAACCCATGCCCAGCAGCTGTTTACCCAGGGACAGTACGTCTGGCCCGCTACCGCAATGCAGCGTCAGTCGTTGAACCTGCCCGAACGCGACGCGCCGGCCATTCAACTGCCCGTCGGGACACGCAACCTTCAGGCCCGACACTGCGAAGGGCGAACCATCGGTTTCACTTTCGGCGATCTGTGCGACCAACCCACAGCGGTCATGGATTACCTGGAGTTGTGCCGACGTTTCGATCATTGGTTCATCGATGAACTGCCCAACCTCGCCGATTGTTCCATCGCCGCCCAACAGCGCTTCATCAATCTGGTCGACGTCCTGTACGACCAGGACAAGCACCTGATTCTGCTCGGGCAGCAGTCTTTGCGCGAAAGCCTGGGCGGTGATGCCATCGATCTGGCGCGCACGCGCAGCCGGTTGGGGCAGTTGGTGGAAATAAAGGGAGCAGTCTGATCAATATTCTTCGGTGCGGCTGCTGGCCTCTTCGCGAGCAAGTCGAATCGTCGCACCGCCGCTCCCACATTGGAATGCGATCAACTGTGGGAGCGGGCTTGCTCGCGAAGGCGGCCTGACAGACACCACACGTTTCCCGTTATCATGTCGCCCCGATCAAAGTGAATCTGTTCATGGATACCCTTGCCCAACTGCGCGCCGGCCAACTGTCGGGCGTTACCCGCCTTGACCTCACCGGCGGCCTGACGGAGTTTCCGCGAGAAATCTTCGACCTGGCGGACTCGCTGGAAGTCCTCAACCTCAGCGGCAATGCCTTGAGCAGCCTGCCGGACGACTTGCACCGCCTGACCCGTTTGCGCGTGTTGTTCTGCTCGGACAATCTATTCACCGAACTGCCCAACTGCCTGGGCCAATGCGCCGCACTGACGATGGTCGGCTTCAAGGCCAACCGTATGGAGCGCGTGCCAGGCGCGGCCCTGCCACCGTTGCTTCGCTGGCTGATCCTGACCGATAACTGCATCACTGAACTGCCGGCCGAGCTGGGTGAACGCCCGCACCTGCAAAAACTCATGCTTGCTGGCAACCGCTTGCAACGTTTGCCGGAGAGCTTGCGTCATTGCCATCGACTCGAACTGATCCGTATCGCCGCCAACCAGTTGAGCGAATTACCCGAGTGGCTGCTGTCCCTGTCGAGCCTGACCTGGCTGGCGTACGCCGGTAATCCGCTGGAGACCGAAGCCGATGCGGCCGCCCTCGAAGCCACGCCTCGCATTCCCTGGTCCGAACTGCGTCTGGAGCAGCAACTGGGCGAAGGCGCCTCAGGAGTGATTCATCGGGCTATCTGGGATCGACCGGGCCAACCGGCCACTCAGGTCGCGGTCAAACTCTACAAAGGCGAAATGACCAGCGATGGCTCGCCGTTGCACGAGATGAACGCCTGCATCACCGCAGGTTGTCACTCCAACCTGATCCGGGTTGAAGGGCGAGTCGTCGGGCATCCAGAAGCCCAGGCCGGGCTGGTGATGCAACTGATCGATCCGAGCTATCGCAATCTGGCCGGGCTGCCGAGCCTCGCATCATGTACCCGCGACGTTTACGCCAATGACACCCGGTTCAGCGCGGGTGTGGCATTGCGCATCGCTTGTGGCATCGCCTCGGCAGCCGAGCATTTGCACCAACATGGCATCACCCACGGCGACCTCTACGGCCACAACATTCTGTGGAACGAGTACGGTGATTGCCTGCTGGGGGATTTCGGCGCGGCGTCGTTCCATGCCACCTCGGACAGCCTTGAAAGCCGTGCGCTGCAACGGATCGAAGTGCGGGCGTTTGGTATTTTGCTGGGGGAATTGTTGGAGCGGATCGACTCGGGGTTGAGCGATGAGGGTCGGGGGCTGCTGGAGGCATTACAGCAGCGCTGCTGTCAGCCGCAGGTGCTGGCGCGACCGGGGTTCGGCGAGATAATTCAGGAGTTGAATGGCTGGTGACCGCTTCGCGGTCAATCGTCGGATCGCCGCCCGGAGCAAGCTCGCTCCCACAGGGGTTCTGTATTGGTGACAAATCATGTGTACGACACAAAACCAATGTGCGAGCTTGCTCGCGATGACGGTGTCACTGGCGAAAAATATTAACCCGCCAACCCGACAAACATGTCCTGCACGTCATCGTGGTTATCGAGGCCTTCGAGGAAGGCTTCGACTTCAGCCATCTGCTCATCGCTCAGACCGCTGACCGGATTTTTCGGCTGATAACCCAGCTTGGCCGACAACACGGTGAAACCTTGCTCGGGCAGGGCTTTCTGCACGGCGTCCAGGTCCGCAGGCTCGGTCAGAAACAGGGTCGTGCCCTCTTCTTCACCCGGCTCGAAATCCTGGGCGCCGGCTTCGATGGCGGCCATTTCCGGATCGGCGTCAGGGCTGTCCGGGGACGCCTCGATCATGCCCACATGGTTGAAGTCCCACGCGACCGAACCGGAAGCGCCCAATTGGCCCTTGCGGAACGCGACGCGGATTTCCGCCACGGTGCGGTTGATGTTGTCGGTCACGCATTCGACGATCAACGGAACCTGGTGCGGAGCGAAACCCTCGTAAGTCACGCGATGGTACTGAACGGTCTCACCCAGCAGGCCCGCGCCTTTCTTGATGGCGCGATCCAGAGTTTCCTTGGGCATCGAGGCTTTCTTTGCCTGTTCAACCACCAGACGCAGGTGTGCGTTGGTAGCGACATCGGTACCGTTGCGGGCAGCGATGGTGATTTCTTTTACCAGTTTGCCGAAGATCTTGCCCTTGGCGTTAGATGCCGCTTCTTTGTGTTTAACCTTCCACTGTGCGCCCATTACTCACTCTCTTGATCTGTGGCGCCGAGACATCTATTGGCCGACGCATGGCGCAAGTTTATACGCCCTAAAGTTGGCAATCGACCAAAAAATCCACCCTGTTCACCCGCATGACGAATCGACATCTCCACCGGCAGTTGTAGGGCGATTCTGAAACTTCGATTTGCGGTGACCATAAAGGGCTGTGGTTTCGTACCCTCTGCGCCCGAATTCCATGGCAGAAGCGCGTTCGATGCACAACGACAAGGAAAGTCCCTTCACCCTGACACTTCTCGACGGCGATTTGAGTTTGCAGGTGTTGCAGTTCAGTGGCCGAGAAGCCCTCAACCAGCCCTATCGATTCGACATCGAAGTCATCGGCCTCGCACCGGCCATGAACCTCGACCGATTGCTGCAACAGCCGGTGTACCTCAGCCTGATGGAGGGCCAGGGTATTCATGGCGTTCTTCACAGTGCCAGTCGCGAGCATCGCGGCCCCCACCGGATCGGCTACAAACTGGTGCTGGTGCCCTACCTTCAATGGCTCGACCGACAGCGTTCACGCCGCGTCTTTCATCACCTCAGCGTACCGATGATCCTGCGCCAACTGCTGAAGGAACATGATGTGCCCGAGGGGAGCTATCGCTTCGAATTATCCAACGGACACTATCCCGTCCGGCCTTTTTGCATTCAGTACGAGGAGAGCGATCTGGCATTGCTGCAACGGCTGTGCGAAGAAGAAGGCATTCACTATCACTTCGAACATCAGCGCGACGGGCATGTGCTGGTCCTGGCGGATGACAGCCTGAGTTTCCCCCAAGAACCAGTCCTTACGCCTTTCCAGGGCAACGCGCCCGAAGACAGTGACGTGCCGGTGATCAGTGAGTTGTTCCAGCGCCATGACTCGCCGCCCTTTCCCTCACGACTGGAGGCCAGGAACCGTGGCTCGCAAAAACCCGACGAGGGCGCGGCCAACCACGCTTTCAGCAAACCATTGCCAGTGATGGTCCGGCCCGCGGCCGAGCACATCCATCACGATCAGTTGAGCCGACGACAACTGGAGCGTCTGCGTTGCCAGCATCTGCAGATCCACGGTCAAAGCAACCAGAGCGCACTGCGCAGCGCACGGATAGTGCAAGTGTCAGAACATCCACTGCCCAATTTCAACGATCAATGGCTGCTCACCGAAACCCGACATCAGGGGCAACAACCTTCGATTCTTGCCGCCGACAAACCCGATACGGTTCGCCATTATCGCAATCAGTTCACCGCCATTCCCTGGTCAACGGTATTCAGGCCCGCGCTCAAACAGACCAGGCCGAGCATCCCGGGCTATCAGCCCGCCCGGGTGCAGGGCCCTGCCGGGTATCCGGCGGCGCTGGATGATCGAGGTCGAATACAGGTCAGGCTGTGGCCAACAGCGCAAGCGAATCCGCTTGAATCTGCCGGTCTCTGGCTACCGGTGGCCCTTGCTGCGCCGGACGGTCGGATTGCCCCGTCCAGCCTGCCAACGGCCGGCAGCGACGTCCTCATCAGTTTTCTCGACAGTGACCCGGACCGGCCGGTGCTGTGCGTCGGCATGGGCCATCACCCGCGCACTCGGCCTGTTCCCGAGCCACGCCGCGATAGCCACTTGCTGTTCGATTGGCTGGTCAATCGCTCGGACCTCACACCCTGACTCTCAACCCTTGTCGGCCTTGCCTGCCGCCGCCGCGAACTTCGCCAGACGCACATCCAGATACCGTGGCCGGTGCCCGTGATCCTCGGCGCGCTCCTTGCGGCGGATGGCGTTGCGCACCATCAGGGAGCCGAGGTAACGAATCGGCTCGGGTGGAAAGAAGCCCAACGGGCCGTTGACCAGAGGCGAACGGGTCCAGGCGTTGTCCAGTCCCTGAACCATCGAGGCGAGAATCTGCCCGCCCATATGACACGGGCCAACCCCGCTGCCGGAGTATCCGAAACCGTAAAACACGTTGCCACTGGCGCTCATCTGACCGAAGAACGGCAAACCGGTGACCGAGCGATCAGACGGACCGTTCCATGTCGCCTCGACCTTGACCTGGGCAAACGCCGGAAAAAACTCGCTCAGGCTGTGCTGCAACAAACCGGCATAGGGCGATGGCTGATCGAACACCGGCAACATTCGCCCACCGTAAGCAAAGGTGTTGCCGCCCTTGCCGAGCATGATTCGGCCGTCCGGGGTGTTGTGGTAGTAGTGCACGAAAATCCGCGAATCGAGCACGGTGACGCCGCTGGTCAAACCGATTTCGTTGAGCAGATCGGGTCGTGGTTCAGTGATCAGCATGTCGCTGGAAACGATCGCTACACTGCGCTCGAACTGTGGAAACGCCCGCGCCATCCAGGCGTTCATCGCCAGCACCACGCGATCCGCGCGAACGGTGCCATTCGGGGTTTGTATCCCCGCAGGCTTGCCCTCCTGCAACCCCGTCATGGCGGTGTGCTCGTGAATCCTCACCCCGAGTTGCAAGGCGACCCGGCGCAAGCCGCGCACCAGTTTGCCCGGTTGCACACTTGCCGCCGCCGGGGAAAACCAGCCTTCCAGATGTTTGCTGGAACCGGCCATGCGTTGCACATCGGCCACCGGCCGTTGGGTGAAAGAGTTGATGCCATTGCGCTCCAACGCCGCGATCACGGCGTCGGTCGAGCCGCATTGGGCGCGGTTGGTGGCGGTGTACAGCGTACCGTCGAGACGGTAATCGGCGTCCACCGCGTACTGCTCGCAAAAGGCGCCGATGGCATGGATGCTGCGCTCCGATTCCTTGACCAGTCGCACCGCTTCTTCGACACCGAACAACCTTTCCAGCGTGAAGTACTTGGCCGACCACGACAGTGCACAACCCCCATTGCGGCCACTGGCGCCAGCGCCGCAGATATCGGCCTCGATCAGCAATACGTCGAGCTCAGGGTTCTGCTCCTTGAGCATGATTGCCGTCCACAGCCCGGTGTAGCCACCGCCGACGATGCAGACGTCGGCGCAGGTGTCGCCCGCCAAGGGTTCGCATGGCGCGCAGGACTCGGCCGCCAGCGCCTGTTCCAGCCAAAAAGGTCTCATGGGTCAATCCTTAAGTACGCAGAGGTTTTACGGTGATCGGTTGGTTAGGCACGAAGGCGCTTTCTGCACGCAGGCCAGCCGGGCGGCTGTTCCAGTGCGGGATCAGCACCAGGGCCGAGAACATCGCGCAGCCAGCGAAGACGATGAACACGGTGACCGAGTCGAAGTAGCCCGGCAGCAATCCGCCAAGAATCGCCCCGACCGAGCCGCAACCGTTGACGAAACCGGCCGCTGTGGCGCCCGCCTTGGCGGTGCCGAAATCGATCGCGGCCGCGCCGCTGATCATCGAGTCCGGTCCATACAGGGTCAGGCCCATGACGAACAGCAGCGCCACCACCAGCATCACGCTGCCGGTATGCAGGGCGCCCATGAACAAGGCCAGGGTGACGGTCAACGCCAACAGGCTGAGCACACACGCCGGCATGCGTCGGGCGCCGAACAGTTTGTCCGAAGCGAGCCCCAACACAATCGGCCCGAGTAACCCGGCCAGTTCAAACGCGGTCGGAATGATTGCCGCGCCGACCTTGCCCACCGAGGGCATCTGCTCGAAGACGATCACTGGTCCCCAGAGCAGAATCGCGTAGCGAGCCGGCTTCAGCAGAAAGTAGGCGAGGCCCAGAACCAGCACGGTGCGGTTGCGCAGAATTTCTTTTAACGGTTCCAGAATGCTGATCTTGCTTTGCAAGTCGGCCTCTTGCGCCGTCAGTTCCGGCTCTGGTTCCACCGCCGGCAAGCCAACGTCTTCGGGTTTGTTGCGCTGAAAAATAAAAAACAGCACGGCGACCAGCCCAACCACCGCCGCACTGGAAAAGAACGCCGCATGCCAGGTGCCGATCAGCGTATACGCCCACCAGCCAGCGAACGGCGAAGCCACCAGCCCACCAAAGGCATAGCAGGAACTCCACAACCCCAGCACCCGCCCGCGCTGTTCAGAGGGAAAGAAGCTACCGAGGTTCTTGCACAGCCCGGACCAGCCAGTGGACTGGGCAAACCCTTGAATCAACATGCAGGTAGCGAAGATTGGCAACGTCGCAAAACTGCCCATCACCAAGGCTGCCGCCGCTGAAATCAGCAACCCGCCAAACACTACGACCCTTGGGCCAAAGCGGTCGGCCAGGACGCCCCAGGTGAATTGCCCGATGGCGTAAGCCGTCAGGTAGATGGCGTCGAGGTTGGCCATGGCCATTTTGTCGAGCATGAAGGTGGGGTCTTCGGCGATCCCCAGTTTTGCCACGGAAAAAGCTTTGCGGGTGAAGTAGAAAGCGGCGTAAGCGAGCCAGGTGATCGCGAAGATCTGCACGCGCCAACGCTTGATAGTGCCGATGTGCTTGTTCATGGTGGTTCTGACCTCAGGGTGTGAGTGTGCCGGCAGAAATTGAGAAATCACGCCTGTTTTTTTATTGTTGAGCACTTCGATATCGCAGCGTCCCTGAGGCGATATCGGTCAGATGAGTCCTGCTGTTGCACGCACAGGCTCATGGCCGCCGACGCTGTTCGACTGACCAGTCACCGGGGCTGAGGTGGATAAAAACAATTACTGATTAATAAGTGAAATCGATTTATCGTATTTCCAATATAAGCTCAGCTTGTTACTGGAGGTTTCGATGTCGGTTTCCCACGCCCAGCTCAAAGCCTTCCACGCCGTGGCCGTGCACGGAAGCTTTACCAAAGCCGCCGAGCGGCTATTCCTCACGCAACCGGCGATTTCCGACCAAGTGCGCAAGCTCGAAGAGCGTTTCGGTGTGCTGCTGTTCCATCGCAATAAACGCTCGGTCCGGCTGACGGATCTGGGCGAGCGTTTGCTGAGCATTACCCAGCGATTGTTCGTTATCGAGGCCGAGGCGCAGGAGCTCTTGCATGACTCCAGGGCCTTGCAGACCGGCAGCCTGATTCTCGCGGTGGATGCGCCAGTGCACGTGTTGCCGCAGATTGCTCGCTTTTGTGAGCGCTACCCCGGCATCAGCGTGAAGATCGAAACCGGCAACACCGACGAATCGCTGTTTCGGCTGTTCAACTATCAGGCCGACCTGGCGTTGCTGGGCCGGGAGGTGAGTGACGAACGTCTGATCTCGCTGCCGCTGCGCAACGACCCGATGGTGGCGTTCGTTTCGCGCAATCATCCGTGGGCCGACCGCGAGTCGATTTGCCTCGCGGATCTGGATGACACGCCTTTGGTGCTGCGGGAAATCGGTTCGGTGACGCGGCAAACGCTGGAAGAAGAAATGGCTCAGGCAGGCTTTCGCATTCGGCCGGCGATTCAGGTTGAAGGCCGGGAAGCGGCGCGTGAGGCGGTGGTCGTGGGGATTGGCGTTGGTGTTGTATCAGCCGCCGAGTTCGGTGCAGATTCGAGGGTTTGCGCGTTGCCGATTACCGACTGCAAACGACGATTGACCGAGACGCTGGTGTGCTTGCGCGAGCAGAGTTCGCGACGGGTGGTGGCGACGTTTCTGGAGATGGTTCGCGAGAGTCTTGTGTAGGCAGGTCCTCCCCCTTCGCGAGCAAGCCCGCTCCCACACTGGTTTTGCGTTGATCACATAATCTGTGGCCAACATAGATCCCCTGTGGGAGCGGGCTTGCTCGCGAAGGCCGCGCCGCGGATCAACTGGATGGTGCCAAATCGCAAAACGCCTGTATCAAGCGCAAATCTCGCCGCCGCTCCATGCAGCCAATCATGTGTCGGTTAACCAACCCTTCACCAAGAATCGGCACCGCCGCCACCCGCGGGTCATGACTGACCTCCACCGACGACACCACGCCAACCCCCAACTCTGCGGCGACGGCTTCGGTCACCGCCTCGCGACTGTCCAGCTCCAGCAACACCCGTGGACTGACCAACGCCGCCGCACAGGCCTCGTCGAAGGTGCGCCGGGTGATCGAACTTGGCTCGCGCAACACCATGATCACCTGATCCAGCGCCTTGAGCGGCACCCCCTCGGACATCTGCGCCCACGGATGACCGTCGGGCACCAGTGCACAAATCCGTGATTCGCTTAAGTCTTGCAAATGCAGCCCCTTGCGCGGTTCGACCTCGGTCAGCACCGCCACGTCGGCATGCTCCGATAGCAACGCCGCCAAGGTTTCCTGTGCATTACCCAAACGCAGGTTCACGGTGATCCCCGGATAACGCGCCCGCAAACTGGCGAGCATCGGCATGACCATGTGCGGCCCGTCCGCCGCCACTTCCAGGCGTCCGGTCAGCAACTGCCGGTTGGCCTCGAGCATCACCTGCGCTTCTTCGGCCAGGCCGAACATCGCCCGGGTGATCGCGGCCAGTTTGGTGCCCTCCTCCGTCAGCTCCACCCGTCGTGCGGTGCGCCGCAACAGGGTGATCTGGTAATGCTCCTCCAGCGCCTTGATGTGCCCGGTGACCGCCGGTTGGCTGATGAACAGTCGCGCGGCGGCCCGGGTGAAGCTGCCCTCGCGGGCCACCGCATCGAATGCGCGAAGCTGGAACAGGTTCATGAATAACCCTCACTGATGGCTGGCATAACAACAAACAATTTGATTGATAGCACGGCAAATTGCAATTTAAGCCCCGTAGCGTCATCCCATCGATTGCGAGGACACGAGAATGAGTACTGCCGAACCCATCCTGCTCACCCCCGGCCCACTGACCACATCGGCCCGCACCCGTCAGGCGATGATGGTCGACTGGGGTTCATGGGATGACCGCTTCAATCAACTGACCGCCAGCCTGTGCGAACAACTGCTCGCGATCATCAACGGCGGCGACAGCCACCACTGCGTGCCCCTGCAAGGCAGCGGCACCTTCGCGGTCGAAGCGGCGATCGGCACGCTGGTGCCTCGCGACGGCAAAGTCCTGGTGCTGATCAATGGCGCCTACGGCAAACGCCTGGCGAAAATCTGCGAAGTCCTCGGTCGCTCCTTCAGCACCATTGAAACCGCTGAAGACGAACCTACCACCGCAGCCGACGTTGACCGTCTGCTGCGTGCCGACGCCAGCATCACCCACGTCGCGCTGATTCACTGCGAAACCAGCACCGGGATCCTCAACCCGCTGCCGGAAATCGCCCACGTCATCGCGCAACACGGCAAACGCCTGATCATCGACGCTATGAGTTCTTTTGGCGCGTTGCCGATCGACGCGCAACAGGTGCCGTTCGACGCGCTGATCGCCGCCTCAGGCAAATGCCTGGAAGGCGTGCCGGGAATGGGCGTTGTCTTCGCTCGCAAAGAGGCACTGGCCAATGCCGCCGGTAACTCGCACTCGCTGGCGATGGACCTTTTCGATCAGCACACTTACATGGCCAAGACCGGCCAGTGGCGCTTCACCCCACCGACCCACGTGGTCGCGGCGTTGCACGAAGCCCTGCTGCAATACAACGAAGAGGGTGGTTTGCCCGCCCGGCATCAGCGCTACGCCAACAACTGCAAAGTGCTGCTGGATGACATGGCCAAACTGGGGCTGCGCAGTTTCCTGCCCGCCGAGATTCAGGCGCCGATCATCGTCACCTTTCATGCGCCGAAAGATCCGCGCTACCAGTTCAAGGAATTCTACGAACGCGTCAAGGCCAAGGGTTTCATCCTCTACCCCGGCAAATTGACCCAGGTCGAAACCTTCCGCGTCGGCTGCATTGGCCACGTCAACCAGGCCGAGATGCACGCGGCCGTGGCGGCGATCGCCGAGGTGTTGCAGGAAATGGAAGTGTTGGAAATCTAAACCACACCGCAATCCACTGTGGGAGCGGGCTTGCTCGCGAATGCTGACTGACATTCAACATTGATGTCGTCTGCGCACCGCCTTCGCGAGCAAGCCCGCTCCCACCAAAAGCAGCTCCCCTATTAGCCAGTTGCCCCAGGACTTGATCACCATGAACTATACAAACCCAACCAAACTGCAAGCCGCCATCCTCGACTGGGCCGGCACCGTGGTCGATTTCGGCTCCTTCGCCCCGACACAGATTTTTGTCGAAGCTTTCGCCGAATTCGACGTTCAGGTTTCCATCGAAGAAGCCCGCGGGCCGATGGGCATGGGCAAATGGGACCACATCCGAACCCTGTGCGATCAGCCGGAAGTGGCCGAACGTTATCGCACAGTGTTCGGCCGTACGCCGACCGACGACGACGTCACCGCCATCTACAAACGCTTCATGCCCCTGCAAATCGAGAAAATCGCCGAGCACTCGGCGCTGATCCCGGGCGCACTGGACACCATCGCCAACCTGCGCCAGCAAGGGATCAAGATTGGTTCCTGCTCCGGCTATCCAAAACAGGTCATGGACAAAGTTGTCGAGCTGGCCGCCACCAACGGTTACGTCGCCGACCACGTGGTCGCCACCGACGAAGTGCCCAACGGACGCCCATGGCCGGCCCAGGCGCTGGCTAACGTGATTGCGCTGGGCATCGATGATGTCGCGGCCTGCGTGAAGATCGACGACACCGTGCCGGGCATTCTCGAAGGTCGTCGCGCCGGCATGTGGACCGTGGCGTTGATCTGCTCGGGCAACGCACTGGGCCTGGACTACGAAGGTTATCGGGCCTTGGGCAGCGACAAACTCTCCAGCGAACGCAAGCGCATCCATGCGATGTTCGAAGGCTCTCGGCCGCACTACATGATCGACACCATCAGCGATTTGCCGGAAGTGATCGCCGATATCAACCAGCGCCTGGCCAAGGGTGAGATGCCACAAACCAACTGATTGCGCCTGTCGCCGCATAAAAAAGCGCCAGTTTCTTAACGGAACTGGCGCTTTTTTTTGGTCGACCACCTGATCCAGAGCATTGAACACCCAAATAGCCACAGGCAAATCCACCAAAGCGGATTACAGTTAAAGCACACCGTCGAACAAGAACGGTGGCTCGACCTGACCTGTGAGGAACACCGTATGCCCTGGAAGAATTCCGACTCACGCTACAGCACCGTATCGATCGTGCTGCATTGGTTGATGCTGGTCCTGCTGGCGCTGGTTTACGCCTGTATTGAATTTCGCGGAATCTTTCCAAAAGGCAGTGGCGGCCGGACGCTGATCACCGAATCGCACTTTTTGCTGGGCTTGACGGTGTTTGTCCTGGTTTGGCTGCGGCTGTTTGCGCGCAGCCTGGGCTCGGCACCGCAAATCTTCCCGGCCTCCCCTCACTGGCAGACCGTGCTGGCCAAATTGATGCACTGGGCGCTGTACATTTTCATGATCGCCATGCCGATTCTGGGCTGGCTGGTCACCAGCGCCAAGGGTCACCAAGTGATGTTCTTCGGCTTCGACCTGCCGTTGCTGGTCGCGGAGGACAAGGCGTTGGCCAAGCAGATTCAGGGTTGGCATGAACTCGGCGGCACCCTTGGTTACTGGCTGATCGGTCTGCACGCCGTGGCGGGGATTTATCACCACTATGTGGTGGGCGATAACACCTTGCTGCGGATGATGCCCAAGCGCGGGTGAATCCCGCCGCTCACTGGAAACCCCGGCGGCCCTGCAAACCGCCGGTATGGATAAAGATCAGGCGTGTGCCCTTTTCGAATCTTCCGGCTTCGACTTGCTGCTTGAGCGCCAACAGTGCTTTGCCGGTGTACAGCGGTTCGAGGGGAATGCCGCTGGCCTGTTCGGCCTGATCGATGAATTCGAGCAACAGCGGATCGACTTTGGCAAAGCCGCCACGGCTGGCGTCGAACAATTCATAGGCGCGATTGTGTAAACCCGCCTCCCGCACGATCGAATCGACCTGCTGCGCAACCCCATGATCGTCGGGCACCGCCAGCGCGCCATACACTGAGTGTTCACCTGCTTCGGCCAGCACCAGACCGGCCAGGGTCGTGCCCGTTCCACAGGCTAGCCACCAGCCGTCATAGTCGCTCCAGCCAAGACCGTTCAGTTGCTCGCTGACCATTGTCCTCAGCTGCAGGCAGCCCTTGGCGCCCTGCAAACCGCCGCCACCTTCCGGCACCGGATGCAGATCGGGATACTGCGCCTGCCATGGCAGCCAGAAACCCGGCTCGTGCCGCGCTCGATAACCGCCATAACCCAGCCAATGCAATTGCATGTCAAACGCCTGCAAGTCTTTCACCGTCGGCGTTTCTTGCGGATGACCGCGCAGCAGGCCAACGGTGCGAAAACCAAAACGCTTACCCGCCGCGGCCAGTGCATGCAGATGATTGGAGTGGGCACCGCCCAGACTGATGATGCCTTTGGCACCGATCTGGTCAGCAGCTTTCAGGTGCTCGATGAGTTTGAACCACTTGTTGCCGCTGATCAGCGGGTCGATTTGGTCAAGGCGCAGGATCGCGACTTCGATGCTTGATCGGGTGAGCCAATCAAGATGAAGGTGCTCGAGGGGGGCCTGGGGTAGCCAATCGGTTGGAGGGGAAAGCATTGGCGCCTGATTGTGCTCGGGTAGATCCAGCATTCTAGTCGCTCAAAGTCAGCCATCGCGAGCAAGCTCGCTCCCACAGGGGTTTTGAATCGGTCACAAAATTTGTGAGCAACACAGAACCTGTGGGAGCGAGCTTGCTCCGGGCGGCGTTCCGACGATGGCCATTGGCACGCTCGACCTGCGGATTACAACTCGGCGGCCAACCGCGAACCTTGGTTGATCGCGCGTTTGGCATCCAGCTCCGCCGCCACATCCGCGCCGCCAATCAAATGCACGTTCTGCCCGGCCGCCACCAGGCCATCCTGCAATTCACGCAGCGGATCCTGCCCGGCGCAGATCACGATGTTGTCCACCGGCAGCACTTGCGGCTCGCCGGTTTCGCCAATGCGGATGTGCAAACCTTCGTCGTCGATCTTCAGATACTCGGCGCTGTTGAGCATCTGCACCTGCTTGTTTTTCAGACCGGTGCGGTGAATCCACCCGGTAGTTTTACCGAGGCCGTCGCCGACCTTGGATTTCTTGCGTTGCAGCAGGAACACTTCACGAGCCGGTGCATGGGGTTCAGCCTTGATGCCGGCGACACCGCCGCGCGCTTGCAGATGCGTATCGATGCCCCACTCCTTCCAGAACGCATCGCGGTTCTGGCTGGTGGCCACGCCCTGGTGAACCAGGAACTCCGACACATCGAATCCGATACCACCGGCGCCGATCACCGCGACGCGCTTGCCCACCGGTTTGCGCTCAAGGATCACGTCCAGGTAGCTCAGCACCTTGGCGTTCTCGACACCCGGAATCGCCGGGGTTCTTGGCGCGATGCCGGTGGCGAGAATGATCTCGTCGTAACCGCCTTCGACCAGCTGCGCGACGTCGACGCGGGTGTTCAGGCACACCTCGACGTTAGTGGTCTGCAGTTTGCGGTTGAAGTAGCGCAGGGTTTCGAAGAACTCTTCCTTGCCCGGCACACGCTTGGCGATGTTGAACTGGCCGCCGATTTCGCTGGCCGAATCAAACAGAGTGACCGAGTGACCACGTTCGGCGGCCACGGTCGCTGCCGACAGCCCGGCAGGACCGGCACCGACCACCGCGATTTTTTTGATCTGCTGCACCGGCAGGTAGTTGAGTTCGGTTTCATGACAGGCGCGCGGGTTCACCAGGCAACTGGTCAACTTGCCGCCGAAGGTGTGGTCCAGACAGGCCTGGTTGCAACCGATGCAGGTGTTGATTTCATCGCCACGGCCGGCCGCAGCCTTGTTGACGAAGTCCGGGTCGGCGAGGAACGGCCGCGCCATGGAGACCATGTCGGCATCGCCTTCGGCCAGAATCTGCTCAGCCACTTCCGGGGTGTTGATGCGGTTGGTGGTGATCAGCGGAATGCTCACCGAGCCACGCAACTTGGCAGTGACTTTGCTGAACGCACCGCGCGGCACTTTGGTGGCGATGGTCGGAATCCGCGCTTCGTGCCAGCCGATGCCGGTGTTGATGATGGTCGCACCGGCTTGCTCGATCGCCTTGGCCAACTGGACGATTTCTTCCCAGCTGCTGCCGCCTTCCACCAGATCGAGCATCGACAGGCGGAAGATAATGATGAAATTCGGACCTACCGCTTCACGCACCCGGCGGACGATTTCCACCGGCAGGCGCATGCGGTTTTCGTAGCTGCCGCCCCAGCGGTCAGTACGGTGGTTGGTATGGGCGGCGAGGAACTGGTTAATGAAATAACCTTCGGAGCCCATGATCTCGACGCCGTCGTACTCGGCCTGTTGCGCCAGGGTCGAACAGGTGACGAAATCGCTGATCTGCTTCTCGATGCCTTCCTCGTCCAGCTCTTTAGGCTTGAACGGGTTGATCGGTGCCTGAATGGCGCTCGGTGCGACCTGATTCGGGCTGTAGGCATAACGCCCGGCGTGAAGGATCTGCATGCAGATCTTGCCGCCCGCCTCGTGCACCGCGCGGGTGACGATCCGGTGCTTGAGCGCTTCTTCCTCGGTGGTCAGTTTGGCTGCGCCGGAGTACACCCCGCCCTCGTCGTTCGGGCCAATACCACCAGTGACCATCAAGCCAACGCCGCCACGGGCACGTTCGGCGAAATACGCCGCCATGCGCTCGAAACCGCCGGGCTTTTCCTCAAGACCGGTGTGCATCGAACCCATCAGGGTACGATTACGCAACGTGGTAAAACCCAGGTCCAGCGGGGCCAACAGGTGCGGGTAATGAGCGGCGGCCATCGGTAACTCCACATCGAGCGATCACGGAAAAAGTGCAGGAGCTCTTCGGCCCCGTCAGTCATGTTGGACAGACTAAGAGTCGCGCCGCTGTCACTCAATGACCGTAACTGACAACTTATTGATCCAAATGTGCAGCGCCCCTTGGCAAGTGCCGGCATGCGCCCTACCCTAGTCGCGAACCCTGCACACGGCCGTCGACTGTTTCCCCATGCGCAAACTTCTGTACCTGACCTTCTCCATGGCATTGATTGCCGCCATTACGACCTACGCCATGTGGGCCGCGGACCGTCCGGTGGGTCATTACCTGTCGGACCTGCGCATCAACCTGGCGGTCGACCAAGGCATACCCGCCGATCGCGGCAACTTGCTGGGCATCCAGCCCGAGCTGTTCCCCACCGACTATCAAAGCTCCGAGCGCTTGCACCGCAAGCTGGCGGCCTATTTGCAGAAAGCCCAGGACCAAGGCCTGCTAAATGCAAAAACCATCGTTGTACTGCCCGAACATGTCGGCACCTGGTTGATGGTCAGCGGCGAGAAAGATGAGCTGTACCAGGCGACCACGCTCAAGGAAGCCATGAACTGGCTGGCGGTCAGTAACCCACTGAAGTTCGTCCGCGCGCTGATCAGCGCCAAGGGCGACAAACGTCTGGACGACGCGCACCTGCGCATGAAGGCCAAAGGCATGGCCAAGGACTACCAGGCGCTATTTGGTGGTCTGGCGAAAGAATTCCACGTGACGTTGGTGGCGGGCTCCATCGTGCTGCCCGAGCCTAGCGTCATCGACGGCACCCTGAAAATCGGCCGCGGCGCGTTGTACAACAGCAGCGTGGTGTTCGGCCGCGATGGCCTGCCGATCGGCCAACCCCAGCGCCAGATGCATCCGATTTTCGATGAACATGAAGTCATCGCCGCCAATGGCGAACATACGCTCAACGTCGTCGACACCCCGGCCGGACGCCTGGGTGTGCTGATCGGCAGCGACAGCTGGTACCCGGACAATTACCGCAAGCTCGACGACCAGGGTGCGCAGTTCGTCGCGGTCCCGGCGTTTGTGCTCGGGCGCGGCACCTGGGACAAACCGTGGCGCGGTTACAAGGGCCTGTCGACGCCTGGCTCCGTCAGCCTCAAGGCCGGGGAACTCAGCGAAGGCCAGGCCTGGCATCGTCTGACACTCACCGCTCAACCGCCCAGTAGCCAGGCAATCGCCGGCATGAGCGTGTTCCTGCGCGGTCAGTTCTGGGATCAAGGCAGCGCCGGTCAAAGTTTTCTCAGCAGCAACGGCCAGCAGTTCGCCGACGGCAATGCCCGTGGCGCGCGTTTGCTGAACCTCTGGTTGTAACCGATGAAACCGTTGCCGATGCGCCTCGGCGATCTGTCGGTGGGCTTTGTTCATAGCCTGGCCGACGCCGTGCGCAGCCACGGTGCAGACCCTCAGCCGCTACTCGAACAATACGGTCTCGACGCAGCTCGCCTCAGCGAAGCGGGCGCCCGGCTCTCGATCCCGCGCTACATGCGCCTGGGCCACAGTGCCATTCAACTGACCGACAACCCGGCACTTGGCTTGCGCATGGGTCAGCTCAGTCGCCTGAGCCAGGTCGGCCTGGCCGGGGTCACGGCCGCTCAGGCGCCAACGGTGCGAGAAGCCGCGCGGTGCCTGATTCGCTTCGAAGCCTTGTATGGCTCCAACTATCGCGGTCAATCGAGCTTTCACGAAGACGCCCAAGGTGCCTGGCTGCGGTTCTATTCCATCAGCCCTTATAACGCCTACAACCGCTTCGTCGTGGATTCGATCATCGCTGGCTGGTTGCAGCAATTGTCCAGCATAAGCCCTGCCCGGTTGCGGGCCGAACGCATCGAGATCGAGTTTGATGAGCCTGATTACCGAGCTGCTTATGAAGTGCTCGGCGACTGCCCGATCCAGTTTGGCTGTGAGCACAATCAACTGCGCTTGAGCCTTGCCAGCCTCGCCCAGCGCAACCCGGAACACTGCCCGAGCACCTGGCGACACTTGCTGCAACTGTGTGAGCGGGAACTGGAGCAACTGACACGCACCCGCAGCCTGCGTGAACGCATCACTCAGTTACTGGGGCCGTTGCTCAATGGTGGCCGGGAACCCGACCTGGAAGAAGTGGCGGCACGCCTGAAGCTGCCAACCTGGACCTTGCGCCGCAAACTCGCCGAGGAAGGCACGCAATTTCGCGCGATCCTCAATGACACGCGTCGCGACCTGGCCATGACCTACATTCGCGATACCGAACTGGCGTTCGGAGAAATCGCCTACCTGCTGGGCTTTGCCTCAGCCGAAGCCTTTCAACGGGCCTTCAAACGCTGGAGCGGCCAGACTCCCGGCGAGTTTCGCCGCAGTCATCGCCAATCCGCTTGACGCTTACAGCTCGGTAGCGTCTTCGGCCGGTTCCAGCGGGTCCAGTTCAAACGCCTGATACTCGAGCAGCTCTTCTTGATAATCGTCCATTTTTAATCCCCCACAGCTCGTTGAAAAAAACGCCTGAATAAATGACCAGCGCCCCGAGCATAAAGTGCCCACGTGAAAGAAAAATGACGCAGGCACGCCGCTCAGCGGCTACTTAATAAAACGTAGCAGGCCGTCAGGAATTTATCACAAGATTTTTTCGATACAGGCCGTAGGACAACGGCATGGGGTGACGCGGATCAATTTAAAAGCCGCCGCGGGATCGGTGTCGTCTGACCCGATCCCGTAGCGTCAGAGCACGATTACTGGCCAGATACAGGAATGGCCGAAATAGGCTCGGTGGGTGGAGGCAGGCTTGATTGGGGCGGCGGAGTGACCGTTTCCGTGGTCGATGCCGGCTTGCTGTTCTCGGCCGGAGCAATCGGAGCGGCTTCAGGCGGCGGTGCAACAGGCTCAGAGGCTGCTGGAGCCGCTTCGGCAGGTGCCGGCGCAGGTTCTGCCGCAGACGGCGCCAACGGAGCCGGTGCAACCTTGGCTTCAGGCACACCGAGATCGGGTTTCGGCTTATCCTTGATGTGCGCGGCCTTTTTCGCTTCCGGCGGCAGGAACAACTCGACCAGGGTGAAGAACCGCTCGTAGAACTTGGGCGCCGATACGGTTTCGCTGGCGACCTTGACCATCGAGTCGTCGGACGAGCCGATCGGCATCGACACCGAGCCCAGCACGCCCACACCCACGCTGGCGGAGTTGTTGGTCTTCTTCAGCGCATAACGGTCCTGCAGGGCGTTGGCGAACATCGTCGCGTGGTGCCCTTCACTGCCATCATCGGCACAGACCACACTGAAGCTGATCTCCAAGTGGCTCTCGCCGGTCTGCTGGAAGCTTTTGTGTCCGCTGACCAGTTTCGGGTCGGAGCTGGTGATGATGTAGCCCTGGCTGAGCAACGCCCGACGGGCGGCTTCGCACGTCTGCGCATCAGTCACCGGGTAGCTACGCGAAAACGTTCCGGAGTCATCGAAGTTCTCATGCTCGTAGATGGGGGCTTTCTTCGAAGAGCAGCCGGCCGCGGCGGCCAGCACCAACGCCAGCCCTGCAACACGCATGGGAAATGATTTAAACATTGAACATCCTGAGGAAAACGGTCCGGGGCGTATTGTGCAACAGATCGATGCTTAGCGGAGTATCGATTAGTGTCTTAAAACAGCTACAAGTCTACTGACTGTCATTTACAGGAAAAAGTCGCACGGTAAATACTCAGGCGACGGGTAACCCGTGCGGCTTTCGTTTCACCCACAAAAAACCCCAGCCTTACGGCCGGGGTCTTTGTGTAGCGCAAAACTCAGTCCGGCATCAGTAGCGTTTGATCTCAGCCTGGCTTTCCAGCAGTTTGCGGTAGGCCGCAAAGTCCTGCTGACCAATGCGCGAAGCGAGGAAGCGACGGTACTGGGCCTTCTCTTCATCGGTCGGCGCTGCGGCTTCGTTCACGCCGTTCAGACGCACGATCACCAGGCTACCATCGGCCAGGGTCACGCTGCTGAAGGTCGGCTTGTCCTTGGCGGCAGGCTTGGGCATGCGGAACAGCGCCTGCAGCACGGTTGGGTCAACCCCTTCCTGGCCACGAGTGGCTGCCTGGGTCACTTTCCAGCTCTGACCGTCGATCGCCTTGTCCAGCGCAGCCTTGCCATCGTGCAGGCTGACAATCAGCTCTTCAGCCTTGGTCTTGGCGGCAGCACTGGCGTGCTCCTTGGCCAATTGCACGCGAATACTTGCAGCTACGCTTTCCAGCGGCAGTTGCGCAGGCTTCAGGTGCTCCTTGGCGCGCAGCACGATCACGGTTTCCGGATCGAGTTCGATGGCGGTGCTGTTGGCACCCTCATCCAGCACTTCAGGGCTGAACGCTGCAGTGACCACGGCACGGTTGGCCGCAACACCTTCGCCACCTTCACGGCCGAACGGCTTGGACGTATGAACAGTGAGCTTCAGGTCCTGCGCCGGCTGAGCCAGATCGGAGGATTCGAACGACGAATCTTCCAGTTGCTTGGTCGCCTCGACGAAACGCTGCTCGACCTGCTGGGTTTTCAGCTCACGGGTCAGCTTGTCTTTCAGGCTGGCGAGCGTCGGCACCTCAGGTGCTTCCACGCCCAACAGCTTGATCAGATGGAAACCGAAGTCGGTACGAACCGGCGCCGAGACCTGATCCTTGGCCAACGCATACAGCGCTGTTTCGAAGGCTGGATCGTAGACACCAGGACCGGCAAAGCCGAGGTCACCGCCGTTGTTCGCCGAACCCGGGTCCTGGGAGAATTCCTTGGCCAGAGCCTCGAACTTCTCGCCTTTTGCCAGACGTGCCTGGATCTCTTCGATCTTGGCCTTGGCTTGCGCTTCGGTCACCTTGTCGTTCACTTCGATCAGAATGTGCGCGGCCCGGCGTTGTTCCGACAGGTTCGCGGTTTCTTTCTGATACGCCGCTTGCAGGTCTTCGTCCTTGACGCTGACCTGATCAAAGAAGGAAGCCTTCTTCAACTCGAGGTAATCGATGACCACCTGATCCGGCGTCATGAATTCCTTGGCGTGTTCGTCGTAGTAGGCTTTGACTTCATCGTCGGTCAGCTTCACAGCCGCCGGGTCAACCTTGACGTTCAGAGAAGCGAAATCGCGGGTCTGTTTTTCCAGACGGGCGAATGCCAGAACCTGTGCGTCGGTGACGAAACCGCTACCTGCCAGACCAGCGCGCAGCTGACCGATCAGCATTTCCTGAGCCAGCATCTGACGGAATTGCATGCGGCTGTAGCCGAGTTGGCGAACAACCTGGTCGAAACGCTCAGGGCTGAACTTGCCATCAACCTGGAATTCAGGCGTTTGCAGGATCACCTGGTCCAAAGCAGCTTCGGAAAAAGCGAACTTCGAGTTTTCTGCGCCTTGCAGCAGCAGCTTGCGATCGATCAGGCCTTTGAGGGCCGATTCGCGCAGCATTTTTTCGTCGAGCAACGAAGCATCGAAATCCTTGCCCAGCTGTTGCATGAGCTGACGGCGTTGCATATCGACCGCTTGACTCAGCTCGTTCTGGCTGATTTCTTCGCCATTGACCTTGGCCGCATCATTGCTGTGCGTCGTGGCCTTGAAGATGGCGTCGAAACCGGTCAAAGCCATCAGTGCAACGATGACCCCGATAATGGTCTTGGCAATCCAGCCTTGTGAATTGTCCCTGATATTCTGCAGCATGCGTCCCCCAGAAACGGTTGAACTTCAAAATTAGGCAACCGTGGAGCGTGGGTAGAATCCGGATAGAAGAAAGGCGCATCCGAGGATGCGCCTTCTCGTAACTGGCGGAGCGGACCGATGACTCGAACTTGCGAGCCTCGGCGTCTCGGATCGGCGCCTCGCCGACTGGACTACCGCTCCGCTGCCAGGTCAGGCATGACCCCGACCCGGATAGGCAAAAACCTGAATCGAACTTAGTTGACAGCTTCTTTCAGTGCTTTACCGGCTTTGAAACCTGGTTTTTTAGCAGCTGCGATTTCCAGCGTCTTACCGGTCTGTGGGTTACGACCAATGCGAGCTGGACGATCAGTTACGGAGAAAGTACCGAAACCAACCAGAACAACAGAGTCGCCAGCCTTGAGAGCGCCAGTGACGGATTCGATTACAGCGTCCAGCGCACGGCCAGCAGCAGCTTTCGGGATATCAGCGGATGCAGCGATAGCATCAATCAGTTCCGACTTGTTCACTCTAAGTCCCCTTATATCTATTTGAGTATGATTCTAAGTTTTTTGGTGAAAGCAAAAACGAGTGCTGAATGGCCTACAGACACTTAAGAGCCGCTTTATAACAAGGGCTCTAAAAAGCTGTCAACAAGCCACCCAGGCAAATGCGTACTAATGCGTGCTAATTCTTTCCTTAGAGTCAGACTCGCGTTTTTCATCCTTTGCAACTATCTCTGGAGCTACATCTGGCAAGGGCTCCGGCGCGTATTGCAGCGCAATTTGCAGGACCTCGTCAATCCATTTAACCGGTTTAATCTGCAGATCTTGCTTGATATTGTCAGGAATTTCCTTCAGATCGCGTACGTTCTCTTCAGGAATGATAACGGTCTTGATTCCGCCACGGTGAGCAGCGAGCAGTTTTTCTTTCAAACCGCCAATCGCCAGCACCTGACCACGCAGCGTAATTTCGCCAGTCATGGCGACGTCCGCGCGCACAGGGATCCCGGTCAATGCCGACACCAGAGCCGTGCACATGCCCACACCGGCGCTAGGGCCGTCCTTCGGGGTCGCCCCTTCCGGCATATGGATATGCGTGTCGCGCTTCTCGTGGAAGTCCAGGGGAATCCCCAGGCTCTTCGCGCGACTGCGAACAACGGTCAGGGCCGCGGTGATCGATTCGACCATCACATCCCCCAGGGAACCGGTCTTGATCAATTGGCCTTTACCCGGCACGACGGCGGCTTCGATGGTTAGCAATTCGCCACCCACCTGAGTCCACGCCAGCCCGGTGACCTGACCGATCTGATCCTGCGATTCGGCCAGACCGTAGCGGAATTTGCGCACGCCCAGGAAGTGTTCCAGCATCTCGGCAGTGACCTTCACCGAGAAGCGTTTTTCCATTGCATGCTCTTTGACCGCCTTGCGGCAAACCTTGGCAATCTGGCGCTCCAGCCCACGTACACCGGCTTCGCGGGTGTAGTAGCGGATAATGTCGCGGATCGCTTCGGCGTCGAATTCCAGCTCACCTTTTTTCAAACCGTTGGCAGTAATCTGCTTTGGCGAAAGGTATTTGACGGCGATGTTGATCTTCTCGTCTTCGGTGTAACCCGGCAGACGAATCACTTCCATCCGGTCCAGCAAGGCTGGTGGAATGTTCATGGAGTTCGAGGTGCAAAGGAACATCACATCGGACAGGTCGTAGTCGACTTCCAGATAGTGATCGTTGAAGTTATGGTTCTGCTCAGGGTCGAGCACTTCCAGCAACGCCGACGCCGGATCGCCACGCATGTCGCTGCCCATTTTGTCGATTTCATCGAGCAGGAACAGCGGGTTGCGGACGCCCACCTTTGTCATCTTTTGAATCAATCTTCCTGGCATCGAACCGATATAAGTACGGCGATGACCACGAATTTCCGCTTCATCACGCACACCGCCGAGGGCCATGCGCACGAATTTGCGGTTGGTAGCGTGAGCAATCGACTCCGCCAGAGAGGTTTTACCCACCCCTGGAGGACCGACCAGGCACAACACCGGACCACGAATTTTCTTCACGCGCTTTTGCACGGCGAGGTATTCGAGGATCCGCTCTTTGACTTCTTCCAGACCATAGTGGTCTGCATCGAGAATGTCTTCAGCGCGCGCCAGATCCAGTCGCACTTTGCTCTGCGCCTTCCACGGCACCTGAACCAGCCAGTCAATATACGAGCGCACCACGGTCGCTTCCGCAGACATTGGCGACATTTGTTTTAACTTGTTCAGTTCGCCCTGGGCTTTGGCCAAGGCATCTTTCGGCAGACCGGCGGCATCGATGCGCTTTTTCAGCTCTTCGATTTCGTTGTGGCCTTCGTCGCTGTCGCCGAGCTCTTTCTGAATGGCCTTCATCTGCTCATTCAGGTAGTACTCGCGCTGGCTGCGCTCCATTTGTTTTTTGACGCGACCACGAATGCGTTTTTCGACTTGCAGCAGGTCGATCTCGGCATCCAGCAACGCCAGAACGTGCTCGACCCGGGCCGACAAATCAATGATTTCGAGGATTTCCTGCTTCTGCTCGATCTTCAGGGCCATGTGTGCGGCCATGGTGTCGACCAGGCGGCCTGGTTCGTCGATGCTGTTGAGCGACGACAGGACTTCAGCCGGGACTTTCTTGCCCAGCTGCACATATTGTTCGAACTGAGCCAGCAGGCTGCGTACGAACACTTCCGACTCGCGCTCTGGCGCGTCGACTTCGTCGATCAATGAGACTTCGGCACGGCAGTGGCCGTCCACTTCGCTGAAACGCTCAACAGCGCCCCGCTGCTCACCTTCGACCAAAACCTTGACCGTGCCGTCAGGCAGCTTGAGCAGCTGTAGAACGGTAGCAATGGTACCTACGCGATAAAGTGCATCTTCACCGGGATCGTCGTCAGCAGGGTTTCTCTGAGCCAGCAGAAGGATCTGCTTGTCGCCCGTCATCGCTGCCTCGAGGGCTTCGATGGATTTCTCGCGCCCCACGAACAGCGGGATAACCATGTGCGGATAAACCACAACATCACGCAATGGCAGGAGAGGCAATTCGATGGTTGTCTTCATGATTTCGCCTCTACGGCGGCCATAAGGCCGTAAACAGATGGAAGTGAGCTTGAAACCAAGATGGGGGCTACCTTCAAAAAAAACAAGCTTAAAGAAGGTGTTAAAACGCGCAAAAAGCAAAGGGGCCCGAAGGCCCCTTCTTTATTCCAGCAGCGTGACGCTTAGGCGTCTGGCGCTGCCTTGGCAGCCGGCTCACTGTTTTCGTAGATATACAGTGGCTTGGACTTGCCTTCTATAACGCTTTCGTCGATCACTACTTTACTCACCTCGGACTGCGAGGGAATTTCATACATAGTGTCGAGCAATACACCTTCGAGAATCGAACGCAGTCCACGGGCACCTGTCTTGCGTTCCAGGGCACGTTTGGCGACCGATTTCAGTGCGTCGGCCCGGAATTCCAGGTCCACGCCTTCCATCTCGAACAGCTTGGCATACTGTTTGGTCAGAGCATTTTTCGGCTCGGTGAGAATCTGCATCAGCGCAGCCTCATCAAGCTCGTCCAGCGTGGCAAGTACCGGCAGACGACCGACGAATTCCGGGATCAGACCGAACTTGACCAAATCGTCAGGCTCGACTTCACGCAGGGACTCACCGACTTTCTTGCCTTCTTCCTTGCTGCGCACTTCCGCGTTGAAACCGATGCCGCCCTTGGTGGAACGGTTTTGAATAACCTTTTCCAGACCGGAGAACGCACCACCGCAGATGAACAGGATGTTACGGGTGTCGACCTGAAGGAATTCCTGCTGCGGATGCTTGCGACCACCTTGAGGCGGAACGGAAGCGACCGTGCCTTCGATCAACTTGAGCAGGGCCTGCTGCACGCCTTCACCGGAAACGTCCCGGGTGATCGACGGGTTGTCAGACTTGCGCGAGATCTTGTC
Organism: Pseudomonas sp. F01002; assembly: GCF_004402115.1. NCBI lineage: Bacteria > Pseudomonadati > Pseudomonadota > Gammaproteobacteria > Pseudomonadales > Pseudomonadaceae > Pseudomonas > Pseudomonas sp. F01002. Next base: position 108,154 of record NZ_SOPU01000022.1, read on the forward strand.
GATCTCATCGATGTAGACAATGCCCATTTGGGCCTTTTCTACGTCGTAATCGCACTTCTGCAGCAGCTTCTGAATGATGTTTTCGACATCTTCACCTACGTAACCTGCCTCGGTGAGGGTGGTTGCGTCGGCGATGGTGAACGGAACGTTCAGTAAGCGGGCCAGTGTTTCGGCAAGCAGGGTTTTACCCGAGCCTGTCGGGCCGATCAGCAAGATGTTGCTCTTGCCGAGTTCGACATCGTCATTCTTTTTGTCACGCTGGTTCAGGCGCTTGTAGTGGTTGTACACCGCTACGGCCAGAACCTTTTTCGCACGCTCCTGACCAATCACGTACTGATCAAGGATGCCGCTGATTTCTTTAGGCGAAGGCAATTTATGCGCGCTGCTTTCGGCCTGGGCTTCCTGCACCTCCTCACGGATGATGTCATTGCACAGGTCGACGCACTCGTCGCAGATAAAGACCGAGGGGCCGGCAATCAATTTGCGCACTTCATGCTGGCTTTTGCCACAGAAGGAGCAATAGAGCAGCTTGCCGTTGTCCTCGCCGTTGCGGGTGTCAGTCATTCGTTCGATCCAAATCCGATAGGCTTGCAACACAAGATGAAGGCTATTGCGGGCTTTTTCAAGCCCGCTGGTGATCGGACGCGCCGACCAACCCTATTTTGAGCTGCTTAATTTAAGCGGGGCGCTGGCTGATCACTTCATCGATCAACCCGTATTCACGTGCTGCTTCTGCACTCATGAAATTATCGCGGTTGGTATCGCGCTCGATTTCTTCAAGAGTGTGCCCGCTATGCTTGGCCATCAGCGTGTTGAGACGCTCACGAATGAAGAGGATTTCCTTGGCATGGATTTCGATGTCCGAAGCCTGGCCCTGGAAACCGCCCAGTGGCTGGTGAATCATCACACGCGAGTTCGGCAGGCAGTAACGCTTGCCGGGGGCACCGGCCGTCAGTAGAAACGCACCCATGCTGCACGCTTGGCCGATACAGGTGGTCGACACGTTTGGCTTGATGAACTGCATGGTGTCATAGATCGACATGCCCGCCGTCACCGAACCGCCCGGGGAGTTGATATAGAGATGGATGTCCTTGTCCGGGTTTTCCGCTTCAAGGAACAGCAGTTGCGCACAGATCAGGTTGGCCATGTAGTCCTCTACCGGACCAACCAGAAAGATCACTCGCTCCTTGAGAAGGCGCGAATAGATGTCGTAGGCGCGCTCGCCACGAGCGGACTGCTCGACAACCATCGGGACCAGGCCGCCTGCGGCCTGGATATCAGAGTTCTGCTGAATATACGAATTACGGAACATGCTCTGCAGTCACTCCCAAATAGTTATGTCTTGAATACGCATAAGCCAGCGCGAAGGCTGGCTTATGGTGATTACTTCTTACCGCAAAAAGCTATCAGTCGGCTTGTGGAGCTTCTACCGGCTTGACTGCTTCTTCGTAAGAGACCGATTTGTCGGTCACGTTAGCCTTCTGCAGAACAGTATCCACAACTTGTTCTTCCAGCACAACCGAACGGACTTCGTTCAGTTGCTGGTCGTTCTTGTAGTACCAGGACACAACCTGCTCAGGCTCTTGGTAAGCCGAAGCCATTTCCTGAATCATTTCACGAACGCGAGCTTCGTCAGGCTTGAGGTCGAATTGCTTGACCACTTCAGCCACGATCAGACCCAGTACAACGCGACGCTTGGCTTGCTCTTCGAACAGCTCGGCCGGCAGTTGCTCAGGCTTGATGTTGCCACCGAATTGCTGAACAGCCTGCACGCGCAGACGGTCAACTTCGTTGGACAGCAGAGCCTTAGGCACTTCGATCGGGTTGGTGGCCAGCAGACCGTCCATTACCTGATTCTTGACCTTGGATTTGATCGCCTGACGCAGTTCACGCTCCATGTTCTTGCGAACTTCGGTGCGGAAGCCTTCCAGACCGGTTTCCTTGATGCCGAATTGAGCGAAGAATTCTTCGGTCAGTTCTGGCAGTTTTGGCTCGGAAACAGTGTTCACGGTCACGGTGAACTCAGCGGTTTTGCCTGCCAGGTCGAGGTTCTGATAGTCCTCTGGGAAGGTCAGGTTCAGAACGCGCTCTTCGCCGGCTTTAGCGCCAACCAGACCGTCTTCAAAACCAGGAATCATGCGGCCGGAACCCAGCACCAGCTGAGTACCTTTGGCGGAACCGCCAGCGAACACTTCACCGTCGACCTTGCCAACGAAATCGATGTTCAGTTGGTCTTCGTTTTGAGCAGCGCGATCGGCCACTTCGAAACGGGTGTTCTGCTTGCGCAGCACTTCCAGCATTTTGTCCAGATCGGCATCAGCCACGTCAGCGCTCAGGCGCTCTACCGCGATACCTTCGAAACCGGCAACGGTGAACTCAGGGAACACTTCGAAAATCGCGACGTATTCCAGGTCTTTGCCAGCTTCCAGCGATTTCGGCTCGATCGAAGGAGCGCCAGCCGGGTTCAGCTTTTGTTCAACAACAGCTTCGTAGAAAGAAGACTGGATCACGTCGCCAACCGCTTCCTGACGTGCATCAGCACCAAAACGGCGCTTGATTTCACTCATTGGCACTTTGCCTGGACGGAAGCCAGCAATCTTGGCCTTTTGGGCAGTCTGCTGCAGACGCTTGTTGACCTGAGTCTCGATGCGCTCAGCCGGCACGGTGATGCTCATGCGGCGCTCAAGAGCAGAAGTATTTTCAACAGAAACTTGCATGGATATTCCTCGTTGCACAGACGTTAGCCGGCCGTTTCCGACCCCAGAATGTCGGGTAGAGATGGGCCATTACTGACCCACCTCCCCCTAAGAACCGTACGTGCGAGTTTCCTCGCATACGGCTCGGGCCTAATCAAAACCCCCGGTAAGGGGAGCCGGTTTGTTCACTGTCAATCCGCGAGCGTGTAGCCGCTGGTGACAAAGGGGGTGCAATAGTACCCGGTTATTTAGGGAGTCTCCACCGCCTTTTGTGCGGTACAGAATGTGGTGATCATGCCACCCCGTCTCCTTCGTAATCGGCAACTTACACATTGGACACAATCCTTTCTGACTCTGGAAAAGGCTCAAGATTTGCTTACGGTACGCCAGCCTTTTGAGCATCTGTTCCATACGCCTTTTCTCGCCCATTTCCTCCATAGAAGGGTCGAAGGGGTTGTACTCCCCAGTCACCTTCTTGTGTCGCTCGATCGGAGTGCTCGCTAGCGAATACAGCTCGATCGTTCGCATCTCTCCCTTGTCATTCATCGTCGCGGTGGCAAACACCCCTTTGCGCCCCTTCATGGGTCTAAAGTATTTCGCTCCGATCCACTGGAGCGTTTTCTCAGGGTGTCGCCGTTTCGCCCAACGCCATAAAGCCAGAAAGCCAGAAAGATCATGTGATCCATGCGGCTATACGCCTGCTTGGCGACTACTGGCTGGTGATAAAACGCCCAACCACGCAGTATCGGATTCAGCTGTCGGATCAGATCCTCCTGCCTTACCGTCTTGCTGGTACTGATA
>NZ_SOPU01000022.1:111660-112028 GCF_004402115.1 Pseudomonas sp. F01002
TTTCCCATCGTACTTGCGGAAATTCCAACCTAGAAAGTCAAAGCCTTCCTTTATATGGACGACATGGGTCTTCTCGAGTGACAACTGCAGCCCTCGTACCGCTAGGAACTGCTCTACCCAAGGTCTGACTTCAGTTTCCAGCACCTCTCGCGAGGCTCCAGTTATCACAAAGTCATCCGCATAACGCACCACATTGATTTTCAGCTTCTTGGCCTTTGTCACCCCCCAGTACAGCTTGAGTTGTGATTCCAGCCCATCCAGCACCAAATTTGCCAAGGTGGGCGAGATAATCCCGCCCTGTGGCGTACCGGCATCCGTTGCCTGTAGCTGGCCTTTATGAATCACACCAGCTTTCAACCATTTCCGGA
>NZ_SOPU01000023.1:0-78694 GCF_004402115.1 Pseudomonas sp. F01002
TGCGTCTTCAACCAGAACACTGCTGCTAAGCTTATCCACAATTGCTGGGACAAAAATCAGCAATCCGTCCTGGGTCATTTTTCAATCGGCAGGGTGGGTCAGTTTTCAATCAGCGCCAACAGTCAGGCTTCAAAATGAAAACGATGTTTGGAGTGAGATTTGCTGGTTCTCGAAGGTGCTGCCAGCGCCTTACGGAAGATCACCGACAATGCCCATGGGAGCACTGTCGGCATCAGGATTTTCAGGTGTATCCGCTGCTATCTAATGAGTGGTCAGATCATTACCTTCAGGCTTTGAGGGGAATATTTCGCATAGTCACCAGAGCGGTGGCGCAGAGTGTTTCCTTGCCTTGTTTCACGGCAAACAAATCGGCAGCGGCAACCGTAGTATTGTTCGATGCATTGATGACACGTCCCCTGGCTATTAGCTTGTCACCATCTGCCGGGGCAATTAGTTTGACAGTGAAATCTGTAGTCATATTTATCCAGCCAGGTGGCAGGAGGGTTCCGGCGGCCGAACCTCCGGCAAAATCAGCCAACGCTCCGATGATACCACCTTGAAAGTAGCCGTTATGTTGGGTGAGTTCTTTGCGCGCTGGCTGTTCGATTTCACAATGACCTGGCTTTAAGTAATTGAAATGAAATCCCAGTAATTTTGCCGCTGGCATACTGAGTACCGCGCCTTGGACGTGCTTGTCAAAGTCGGGATTGCTTGCAGCGAAATCTTCCATGGTATTCATCCTTATAGGCTAGATTTGTGAACGACACTAACCAAGCCATCGCTCAAGTTTTTTATCGATGTATTGAGTACGTATTGCATTGCGCATGACCTTGCCACTACTGGTTTTCAATAGTTTTCCGGGCATTAATAAAACAATGTCGTGGGGAGTAATCTCGCTGTTTAAAACCACTGCCTGTCGAATGATCGAGATAATTTCGTCCCCATCGATTTTCTTTCTCCACTCTCTTCGAACTTCTTGAACGATAATCAGTTTGTCTTCCGTGTCTAAGAGTGAAAATACCGCGCACGCCGAATTCTCTAGGCTATGGTGAGCTGTCGAAACATTGTGCTCGATATCATGCGGGTAATAATTCTTACCGCGGATAATGACCATATCTTTTATTCTGCCCGTTACATATAACTCTCCTTGGTGAACAAATCCAAGGTCTCCAGTACGTAAATAAGGCGGTTGAATGTCCCCTGATAAATGATTTGCGAAGGTGCCTGCGGTGAGAGGGTCCTGGTTCCAGTAACCCCGTGCAATGTGGGGACCAGCTATCCAGATCTCTCCAATTTCGAATGGTGTGCGGGGTTTTCGGGTTAGCGGATCAACAATTTCTATACGTGTTCCCGGCAGCGCTTTACCCGAACCCACCAATGTTTGGCAAGATGCCGTATCCGTCGGCAGAATTTTTCCATCACGCAGCGCCTGCCTGTCAACGTTCAGAGTAATCATGCCTGTTCCCCTGACGCCTCCTGACGCTTGTAACGTGCATTCGGCCAAGCCATAACAGGGATAAACAGCCTCTCTGCTGAAACCGAATCGCTGGAAAGCAGCCTGAAACTCACTCATTGTTTCGTTACGAATTGGCTCGGCACCATTGAATGCGACTTGCCAAGTGCTCAGATCCAGTTCGATTTCCGGTTCTCGCTCAAGGGCTTTAACACAGGCACCAAAAGCAAAATTTGGTCCACCGCTTGTATGTGCTTGATAAATAGATATTGCTTGAAGCCAGCGCAATGGCCAGCGCATGAATGTTACTGGCGACATCAGAACGCTGGTTGCGCCGACAAACATCGGTTGAAAAATATTCCCGATGAGACCCTGGTCGTGATAATGCGGAACCCACCCTATGACGGTAGACGCTTCGTCATGACTGAACGCATCGCGAATCATTGCCTGATTTGCAACAATATTTGCATTCGTCACCATGACCCCTTTAGGGGTGGATGTGGAACCTGACGTATATTGAATAAACGCCAAGTCCTCCGCCTCGACTGCCAAATGGTCAGGGAGAAACGTAAATTGTTGGCGCCCCCTCAAGTCGTCCATCTCAAGCCATGACAACGACTCTCGATGATCCTGATCCTGAAGAGAGCTGCTTAGTGCCTTGAGTGTAATAATCAAACGTGGGGAGCAGTCGTCGATGATGGCTTGTAGTGTGCGTTGTGAGCGTTTTTTATTGGGTGGGCAGAGGGGTACAGCGACCACTCCTGCATACAGGCAGCCAAAAAAAGCGATGATGAAATCTAATCCCGCCGGGAATATTAATAACGCTCTATCGCCACTTTGAGCTGTCTCTAACAGACGACCGGCAAACTGCCTCGCCTCAATTCTCAACTGCGCAAAGGTCAGCTCTTCTTCCGTCACCAATTTTTCAGAAAGAAAAATATAGGCCGGTTTTTGCGGGTAAAGCTCGCTATGGCTGTCTAGACAGTCGGTCATCAAACGAAATTTTTGCATTCAACCCTCCTGGTGCTTTGTGCGCTCAGTGAGTGATGAATTATGTCGATCAGCGCTTGCGGCCGTGAAGAGTGGAAAAAGTGGTTGCCGCTCAACTCATGGAAACTGAAGTCCCCGGTCGTTCTCTCCTGCCACGCCATTAGTTCGTCAGTTTCAACCACAGGATCATGGGTGGCATAGATGGCACTGATAGGACATTTCAACGTGTGCATGGGATGGAATTGATAAGTTTCTACCAGAGCCAAATCACTCCGGATGATCGGTATAAGTGTATTCAACAGTCGGGTGTTGGTACCGATTGCGTCCGGAACACCACCATAAGCCATCAACTCATTCAGAAACGCTTGGTCCGATAGGTGATGGATCGGCGCCAGTCGTGCCGCCAACTGTGGTGCGCGTCTGCCCGAGACAAATAAATGCATCACTTGAACAGTATTGCGATTTGAAAGCTTGCGGGCGACTTCATAAGCCAATACTGCACCCATGCTATGACCATACAACGCGAGTGGCTGGCTCTCATGACTGAGCTGTTCAGCGATATGAGCAGATAAGCTGTCGACATCAGTAAAGGTGGCTCTTTGGGCAGGCCCGTCGAAGCATCCTAGTTTGATTTTTCGAATCGTTTCCGAGAGACGGGATCCCCACCCGTTGTAAGTCGCGTTACTGCCACCTGCGTGAGGAAAACAGATCAGGGAGATGTTTTGTGTGTGCATTTCACCTTATCCCGGTAGAGTCAGACAAACTGAACATCGAGAGACGATAAGCTTCGAACGATGAAACTGCCTGCCTGCCAAGTCGGTTTGCTGTGACGGCGTATCAAGCGAGGCCCTTCCAACAATCTGGAAAGTACCGCCTGCATCTGGCGCTCGGCTAACAATGCACCTAAGCAACCGTGCATACCGTAGCCGAATGCTAAATGCCCCTTTGTCTTACGCTCAATATCAAAGCGATCAGCAGCAGGAAAAACGCGCTCATCCCTATTGGCCGAACCCAAACACAGTAGAATCTGATCCCCTGCTTTAATAACGTGCCCATCCAGGATCAACTCTTTTGTCGCGAAGCGTTTGGTATGTTGAAGAGGAGTCTCGAAACGCAAAACTTCTTGTACACAACAGTGGATTAGCTGCGGTCGCTGCTGGAGTAGGCGGTATTGCTCAGGATGCTCCAGCAACGCATTTATGCCGTTGCCAATCAGGCTTTTGGTGGTTTCGTTTCCGGCAACAAAGCACATGATGCAGACGAAGATCAGCTCCTCATGAGTCAAGCGATCACCATCGATTTGCAGATCAAGTAGTTGACTGATCAAGTCTTGCCTTGGATTATTTTTACGCTCGGCAATGACACTGGAGAGATACTCCATATATTCATCAAGAACATTACTGACTTTTTCAAAATCGTCCTTAACCATCAATCCAGGCTCTAATAGAAAGCGGATGGCATGGGTCCAAGCATCGATGGTCGAGTGCATTTCGGCAGGTAGCCCGATCCATTCGCACATGACTCGCAGCGGCGTGGGTTGGGCCAGGCCGGATATGATGTCCATACCTCCTTGCTGATAGGCGTCCCGCAGCAAGTCTTGGATAGTGTCTTCTATAGAGCTTTGCAACTGATCTATCGCCGACTGCGAAAACGCGATGTTCATCAATTTTCTCAAACGATGATGGTCGGGATTCTCGGTGAATACGATTGATTTGTAGGCCAGCCGCTGAAACGGTGCGTTATCGCGACCAAACTTAGCGGCCTGATTATCAACCAGTTTCGGAATAATGCTTGCATTGCAGCTACGATCACGCAGAACACTCATGACATCGGCATGTCGGGTGACGACCCACATACCCAACACTTTATGCAGAGGGTTCAGCTCACGTAACTGGCGGTAAACACCGTACGGTGTCTCACGAAATTCAGCGGAAAAAGGGTTGAAGCGGGGTAAATTCATTAATTTACCGGGTGTCAACGAGTGATCCTGAGCACCATCAGACATCGTGAGGTTCCTTCCATCAGATTGATTATCGGATAGCTTGAAGTTGGAGTCTCAACAACTGAATTTTTCCGAACTGAAATCCGTAAGCCGACATCTTCAAGTAGCGTAGATAACGGGTAACGACTGCATCGCCGACACGTTCCGCAGCAACTGCCTTATTGGCGGACAACCGGCGATACCACTCTTCACACGTTCTCGCATAATCCAGCCGGCCATTGTCGACACGTTGAATTTCGAAGATTCCCTCCGCCGCTTGAGCTAATTCTGTCAACGTGGGCAGGTCGGCATTGGGAAATATTTCCTCATTGAAAAAAGTGCTTGCTTGTTCTCTGGACATGGAACCATAAGCAATTGTTTGCAACGAAAGTCGCCCCCCGGGTTTCAACCAGTCTCGGCAGGAAGTGAAGAACCTCCGGTAGATTGCTATTTTCTCTTCAATACTATCTGAAGGAGAAGCGAAGTGCTCAAAGGCTCCAATGGAAATAATTCCATCAAATGGTGTTGCAGGGACGAACTCCTGCCAGTTTTTTACCTCTATAGCCACCTTCGAATATAACTGCTTTTGTATATAAGCCGCTTGCTGATTACTCAGCGTCAGTCCGACGGCGCGCTTGATATTTGGCATATTCTCTAGCGCATCAAGCACACCCCCCCACCCGCAGCCAATATCAAGCACCGATTGTAAATTGCCCGCATCAATGGCCTCAAGGTGATACGCTATTTTATTTAATTGTGCCCTCTCCAAGGTTTCACTCCCGGCCCATACAGCGCAAGAGTAGGAAAGTGTTGGATCCAGCCACAACTCATAAAAGTCGTTACCCACATCATAATGATGGCGTATCGCTTTCGACTGTTCTTCCAGACGATGCTCGGTTGTTAAAGCGTTCATTTTTCCGACGTCCTGTCCCCACCCATAATCAAACCAGTCACGGCCTTGATACTGGGATTATCAAACAACTCTTCCGCTGAGATTTCCACGCCATATTTTTGTTCGATTTCGATTAACAGAGAAACTGCCAAGGAAGAGTCCAGCCCTAACTCACCGAAATCTTTATTTTCATCGATGCTGATTCCGGGAGCATTGAGAAGCTCGCCTATTTGGTCCTTACACCATTGGACTACAGTGTCTTTTTCTATCGAGAGAGATTCATAGGCAGTCATGATTGAATTTTCCTTATTAGAGAGGTTGTACGTTTCTGTTTTTACGACTGGTTCTTCGTTGCAACGTGGGGACTCGCAAATCCCATGCCACCCCCATCAAGCACAAACCACGGATAAACCAGTAACCAGGATCGAATACTGACCATTGCAACCCAAATGAAGGAGACTCGGGGAATGCATGGTGATTGTTGTGCCATGACTCCCCGAAGGTGAGTAAGCCAAATAAACCACCATTACGGCTGTAGTCTTTGGATTGATAAGGTCGAGTACCGAACCGATGAAGTATGGAGTTGATGGACCAAATGATGTGACCCACAACGAACATGCGGATAGCCCCTCCCCAAAGGAAACCGCTCAATGCGCCCCATAAAGATTGGCTAAGTAGCCCGCCCAGTAACGCAGGGGCTAGCAGGCCAAGAAAGACCCACGTGTAATAAAGACGCGCGGTTTTAGCGATGAGTGGATCTCGAATCAAATCTGGAGCGTAATAGGCAACGTTGGGGTAATCGTGCTCCTTCATCCACATGAAGTGTGAGTGCGCCAGCCCCTTGATGAGGCCTCCTAATCCGGACCCATGCAGATTGGGTGAGTGCGGGTCGCCTGGTTGATCACTCAACTCGTGGTGACGCCGATGCATGGCTACCCAAGACAGTAGGGCCCCCTGACCGGCCATGGAACCCAGTATCGTTAAGACAACACCAACTGCTGGCTTCGCCTTAAACGAGCGGTGAGTAAAGTATCGATGATAGCCCACACTGACCCCGATCCCAGTCAGTGCCCAAAAGGCAATGAACAAACCAATATCTAGTGCGCTAACTGGTATGTAAATTGCCAATAACCCTGCGAGAACAACGCCAAACACAGGAAGAATATCGAACAGCAGGAAGTGCTTACGTTGAAGTCGATGAAAGTACGGACTACTTATCGCTTTGCGTTTCGGATTTTTTCGTTCGGCTGTATCTTGAGAAATTTGATCTAGTTCAGGTGAGCGCGCAGCACTGTCCATCGTCAATCACTCCGTGACATATTGTCAATTGCGCCAAATGTGGCGCTTATTATTATGTTGTATTATAATCGCAGTCCGCGCTTCAGCTCACCACTAGAAAAGAAGCGCTGGCTCGCACCACTCGCTCATCTCCAACGCTAATATAACTGTTAGCAAAAACTAATCGGCTTCCGGTTTTTTGAATATCCACCACGGCCTCCAACCAATCGCCTATTTTGGCGGAACCCGCAAAATCGGTTGTGAGTGCTGTCGTTACGAGTTTGAGAGGTGGGTCTTTCGAGAAAGCTGCGCTGTAACCTAGGGCGACATCGGCCAGCGCCATGAATAAGCCTCCGTGGGCGAGTCCACGCGCATTGGCGTGTTTCTCCTGTACCCGAATCCCAATAGTAAAACCTTCAGTATTTTCCCGATAATAGAAGGGACCTAGAAGATCAAGAAAAGGGCTGGTTCTAAATAACGGTTTGAAATCATGCGGAACAACCATTTCGCGCTCCTTTTTTATTTTAATAAATCCAAAGAATCACTTAGTTAAATTAAATTATTAACTCACAAAAGCGCTTCAGTCAAAAACGTCTTGATTTTCGTATTAACTATGTCGGCGTGAGTCATACTCACCGAATGCGCGGCGCCAACAACCTCCATGAATTGGCTATGGATAATTCCTGCCTCTAGCTGCCTAGCCTGTTCAGCACTGATCGCACCGTCTTCATTACCCCATATAACGAGTGCCGGCATCTGCAACTTGCTCAACGCAGGAGCAAGATCATCGCGATCTGCTAACGCCGTAAAATTTAAGCATAATGTGTTGTCATCAATTGTTTGCCATTTTTTGATCCAAGGTTTAGCCAGTTCTTTATCCGCACCCAAGATAAATGTCGACACACCTTGTACAATTTCATCAGTCAGGGAATTTTCAAGCCATGCACTAAGAAGCTGTGAATATACGACTTTCTGGTTTTCTTCTTCCACGCCCGCGTGTGTAGCGATCAAAACCAATGCTTGAACCTTTTCGGGATAACGCAGTGCGGCCCGAAGGCTAACGTAGCCACCTTGCGACATACCCAATAAAACGGCCTTATCTATATTGAGGTGGACCAGTAGAGCAGAGAGGTCGTCTGCACTATCCCAGAGGCTGAAAGGCTCAGTGACGTAGGTATCCTGTCCATGCCCTCGTTGGTCCCACGTGATGATTCGATAGTGCTCACGTAATATGCAAACCTGAGCATCGAACATGCTTTGGTCCATGAATAGACCATGAGAAAGTACTATTGCTACGTCGCCATCCAGAGTGTCTGTAAAGCTAATCGGCCTTCCATTGATCAGTGCGACGGTCATTTTATCCTCCATGATATTAGGCATTGGCATTGAAAGTAGCTTAGGAATCGTCTCTGTCAAATTTTTTGGCTATCCCGCCGTCACGAGTCGAGGACCCCGAATTTTAGAATGACTTGCCCCCCAGTTCCGTAGGCATGCACTTTTCGCCTGATTCTGCCCAATTCATTTCTTGCCAGCGGCCACCGGCAGCTGTGGATCGGTTGCCGTCCTTCGCGACAGGCAAAAAACGACCCTAAGCAGACGAATGCGGTCAGGGAAATCAAATCCGCCCCCGTATCCCTTGCTACACCTAGTCGGCGCCCAGCCGTGGATCGGCTTAAATGATGTGTTAAGGCAAAACGTAACGTTGTAATCCCCTCGGTCATCAGTGGAGAGACTCATGCGTTATCGAGCCATCATCTTTGCATCCATTTTCGGCTTATGGTCCCAATCTGCCGCTGCGCAGACAAAGCTAGGTGCCAGCGTGTACCTCCTGTGTGAAGGCGAGATATGGACGCATCAAGACGGGTTTGGTCGAAGCAAGGGAGCACGTGGACAACTGACAATTCAGATTGACCCTCAGAGCCGGGCCCTAACGGTCACGACGCCACTAACAGGCAAGATCACTGGCGACCTCGCTGTCACGAATGAGTGGTACTCGTCGTTCCCGTATATCGTTTCTACTAAAGAGCTATTTGGTCGGAAAGTAGTCAGGCTTCATGTAAGTTTGAATCGATTTAGCGCGAACGGCGTATTGATGTACGAACTGGACGATGGCCAACAGTTCGCTGCCTTTATCGGCGACTGCAAGCCTGCGACCGCGAAGTTCTAGTCAGATGCTTCACGCGTCGAAAGGGACCTTCGCGTGCCTCCTCTGTGAAGTCTCTCGGTAGCTACTTTGCTGACCTATTGGTGCCAGCCCCAACGTCTGCTATTGGCTGTTTGCTGCCGGTCGCTCGTACACCAGGGTAAGATAACGACTCATTTCGGTTGCCGAGAGTGGAGCGAGAATCCAATGAGTGATTCAGTGAAGACGACTGTGAAATGTCAGGACCCAGGCGATGGCAGCGGAGATGTAATCATCGATCTCCCTCAGGATGTCCTTGCAGCCATGAACGTCGGCCTCGGTGATTTGTTGACTATCGAGATGGTTGAAGGATCGATAGTGCTAAAGCCAATCCGCGACGCTGACACGGAATCTTGAAGCTGGTATCGGCCAGAAGCGGACGCGCATGGCCGCGACCGGTTCGACGGCAATCACATCAACATCCATTGAATCCATCAAACGCGTCAGCTTTTCGGTTCTGGCGCCTAAATCGATAACCGTCGATCCAGGGCGAATGTTCAGCGCGTCTCTAAACCATTTCTGTATTTCGCCGGGATAGTCCGGGCGCCCCTGCGTGTAGATTTTGGCTTCTGTTGAGAAACCAGCCTCAGCAGCTTTATGAGCAATTGCCATTTGCAGCGACCCTCCGGGTGAATGATCAGTACACGCATTATGCGGCGTGTTGATAATCCCCACACTCCGTCCATCCTTTCACTTGCCATTTATCTCAACTGCTGTTGATATAAATCACCACTGGACGTAGGCTCCTGAAAAGCCGGATCCGTAACGTCGTCGACCTAAAGCTCCACCGCGTGTGCCATTACAATAATAAGGACATAAGAGATGAAACGTTGGTCAGTACTTGTTGGGTGTTTTCTCGGAATGAGCATCGCGTCGCCGGCCATTCTGCTGATTCCGCTGGGCCTGTTCATGAAGGCGGTGACCGCCGAGTTCGCTTGGTCGCGTACCGATTTTGCGATCATCATTTCTGTCGCGTCGATCTGCAACGCGCTGGTGATGCCGCTGGCTGGCTTTCTCGTTGACCGCTTTGGCGCGCGCCGTGTCGCGCTGGTCGGTACGGTGTTGGGATGCGGCAGCTACATGTGCTTGTCGCTCATTCACTCGTTCCCCGCGTTCGTTGCAATCACGGCGATGAGTGTGGCGTTCGGCAATCTGGCGAGTTATCCAGCCTTCCTGTTTTTGACCCAGCGCTGGTTCGATAAACACTTGGGATTGGCCTTTGCAATCACGTCATCAGGCCTTGCGGTCGGCACCGGCGCATTCTCGTATCTGATTTCGCAGAACATCGCATTGAACGGCTGGCGCGAGGCGTTTCTGGTGGCCGGGGCGACTGCGCTGGCGATTGGTCTGGCCAATCTCGCGGTGTTTGTCCGTGACAACAACGGGCCGATTCCGGAATCTGAGCGCCGTGCTGAAAAAAGCCAGCTAGAGGTGATCGGCATGACGTTGCGGGAGGCCATGGCTACCCGTGATTTCTGGCTGTATTCGCTTGCCTTTGTACTGGTGCTGTTTGGCGTCGTGGGGGCCAGCGTGCACTTGCCGGCAATGCTCTCGGATTGGGGCGCATCCGCCAATCAGATCGCCGGCATTGTCGCGGCGGGTTCTGCCGGGTCGTTGTTCGGGCGACTGTTTGGGGGTGCCTTGCTCGATCATCTGCACACCCGAACCGTCGCGGGGATTTTCCTCACCTGCCAGTTAGTTGGGTTTCTGATGTTGCTGGACGGTCTGCACTGGGCGCTGGCGGCCAGTTTCCTGATTGGCGCGACCCAGGGTGCCGAGATCGACATTCTCGGTTATCTGATTTCCCGCCGCTTTGGGAAATTGGCGTATGCGCGGATCTTTGGCAGCGCCTTTTCGGTGACCCTGCTAGGCGCCATTATCGGTCCGTTCGTGTTGGGCATGGTGTTCGATAAAAGCGGCTCGTACCGCACAGCCCTGATCCTGTTTCCAATACTCCCGGTCGCGGCGTTTGGTTTGTTGTGCCTGTCTGCCAAGTCACCCGATCAACCACAGCGTGTGATCGCGCCTGAAGCCACCTAGTAAAACAAGCAATACGGCCACCGTGCGTGCCTGCGCCTTGGCCGGCTATAACGCTAATGACTACCGAAAATAAGAATAAAAGGAAATTGTATGCGGCCCCATCAAAACGGGACGAACCGAATCCGTAAGCATGCGCCTGAATTTGTCCGCGTCACGCTGGCGGCACTGTTGGCAATCTGGGCGGCACACTCGCTGAATGCTCGTGCTGAAACAAACCCGACGCCGCAGAACGTTGTGGGTCAGGTTGCCCCGGAATTGAAACAACCGGCTAAAAGTCTTGATCGGGCGGCTACAAAAAAAGCCTTGCCCGACAGCCAACTACTGGGCCACATCATCGAACGCAAAAAGCAGTTCGCGAAGATCGATGCACTGGTTGAACGCGGACAATTGACCGAGCTGCCGCCACCGTCGGAAAGCATTCTCGGTGACGCCGGCGGCTTTCGCAGTGATCTGGCTGATTACGGCATTGGTTTCAACATGTTGAACATGACCACCTTCGCCAATAACTACCTCGATCACGACCGTCACAAACCGCAGGCTTATGGCGGTGAGCGCCCGACCTATTCGTCAAATCTGCTGGTCGGATTTACTTACGATCTGGGGCGGATCGGCCTCGACAATGGGCAGTTTATTTTCGGAGTAGGCAGCTATTACTCCAGCTGGGATGAAGTGAATCCGTCGTCAAAGTTCAGCTACACGCGTTTCGCCTACTACCAGAGCCTTTGGGATAAAACCGTCGAATTCAAAATCGGCGTGCTGCCCAACGACCTGGAATTTATCGGCCCGTTTACCGGTGGCACCTTGGTGGGCGGCACTCAGGGTTTACAAGCGGTGATCCCGTTTCAAGTGGGGTTGAGCCACGCACCGGTGTCCAGCCCGGCAGCCAACGTCACGCTGAATTACGGCAACTTCTATAACAAATTCGGCGTTCAACGCTCTATCAGTCCTGACGGCATGGGGCCGGAGATCGACCGTCATGCCGGTGAACTCGACTTGCACGTTGATCACGCCGGCGCGCTGTACATCGATGAGCTCGGCTACAAACGCGCCTCTGCGCCGGGCACACCGTACGCGTGGCTGCGAGCCGGCTACATCCATAACACGTCCGAATACACGCAGTTCCTCAGCAACGAGCGCAGTGATGACAACTACGCCGGCTACGTACTGGGCGACTACCAGTTTTACCAATTCGACAGCGCCATCGCTTCCCGTGGCTTGTACGCCGGGTTTACCTGGATGACCGCGCCAAAGGATCGCAACCTGTTTGACCTGTATTACGGCTTGCGCGTGTTTGCCAAAGGGCCGTTGGACTCGCGTCCATTCGACATGGTGATGCTGGAGTACGGCTACACCAGCTACAGCGACGACGCCAACAAAAAGCTCGATACGCTGCATGTGTCCAATGCCGACGACTCGAAATCGACAACGCTCGCTTACAACATGCGCGTTGCCGCCGGCACTTATGTACGCGCGGGGCTGAGTTACGTCGAACATCCGGCGTTCAGTCCAGACGTCAAAGACGCCCCCAATCTGCAAGCCAGTTTCACGCTGTTTTTCTAAAGCTTGATTGACCAATGAATTAATTGCCCCCGGTGAGTACCGGCGCCAGACAAAGGAGTCTCTCCATGAGCGATACGCAAAAAATCTACACACCGTCGACGCCACTGCCACCTGCTCGAACCGGCTTGTTGACCGCTTTCGAGCCTGGCACGCGGACGCTGGAAAAAGGCTTTCAAATCGCCCCGCAGTTTCGCCCGATCCCCGTCGACATCGTGTTCGAGAAGGACGTCGCGGTGCAGTTGCGCGATGGCGTGACAATTTACGTCGACGTGTTCCGCCCGGCCGGTAGCGAAAAAGTGCCGGTGATTGTTGCGTGGAGTCCTTACGGCAAAGGGCAGGGCACCTCCGTCAGTGTGATGGGCGTGTTTGGTCTGGTCGGTTTGAACAACAATGTCGTGTCGGGGCTGGCCAAGTTCGAAGCGCCGGATCCTGCGTATTGGTGCGCCAACGGTTACGCGATCTGCAACCCGGACATTCGCGGCTGCGTTGATTCCGAAGGCAACAGCGTGCTTTGGGATCGTCAGGACGGTCGCGATTGCCACGACCTGATTAACTGGCTCGCGGAGCAGTCATGGTGCAGCGGCAATGTCGGCATGAGCGGCACCTCGTACCTGGCCGTTTCGCAATGGTTTGCTGCTGCCGAGCAGCCTGCGGCGCTGAAAGCGATCAACCCGTGGGAAGGCGTCAGTGACGTGTACCGCGACCTGGTGCTGCGTGGCGGCATGCCCGATCTCGCCTTCGCCGGGCTGTTGCAGAACGGCAGTTTCTTCGGAAAGAACAACAAGGAAGACATCCTTGCTGAAGCCGCGCGCTACCCGTTGATGAACGAACTTTGGGAAAACAAGATTCCAGAGTTCGAACGCATCAATGTGCCAGCGTACATCGTCGCCAGCTATTCCAACACGCTGCACACCGCCGGTACGTTCCGCGGGTGGCGACGAATTGCTTCGCAGGACAAATGGCTGCGCATCCATAACACTCAAGAGTGGCCGGATTACTACGACGAAGCGAACGTCGAAGACTTGCGGCGCTTCTTTGACCGCTTCCTCAAAGGCCAGGCTAACGACTGGGAGTCCACCCCACGCGTGCGTTACGCCGTGCACGACTTCGAAGGCGGCGACCAGGTTAACGTCGCGGCTGAAGAGTTTCCGCCACAAGGCGCGGTATCGACCAGGTTCTACCTTGACGGTCGCTCGCGCACGCTGACCTGCGAAGCACCAGCGGCCGATGTCGCGGTGTCCTATGGTGTTGCCAACAACCCGAATGCGGTCTCGTTTATCACCCGTTTCGATCAGGTCACCGAGCTGGTCGGCTACCCCAAAGCGCACCTTTGGGTAGAAGCCAAAGGCGCCCATGACATGGATTTGTTTGTGCTGGTGCAGAAACTCGATGCCTATGGCACACCGCTGCAGCAGTTCACCACGCCTAATCACAGCGCGATGATTCACGATCTCACCGATCACGGCGCGACCATTCTTCGCTACAAAGGCTCGGACGGCCGCTTGCGTGTCTCGGCGCGGCATCTGGACAAAGCGCTCTCAAGCGTGGACGTGCCGGCCCACAGCTTTGATCGCGTGGAAAAACTCGCTCCGGGCGAGATCGTCGATGTCGAGATCGACCTGCTGCCGCTCGGCATCAAGTTCTACCCCGGCGAACAGCTGCGTTTCGTCATCAGCTCGCGCAACTTGATGGGAACGATGATGCCCGGCATCGCCGAATACACCGGCGCAAACAGCGGCGAACACGTGATCCACACCGGCGGTGAACACGCCTCCTACCTGCAACTCCCCGTCAAACTCAGCTGATCCTGGTGTGCGCCGTGCTCTTCAAAGGGCAGGGCGTACCTCACCTGTGGCGTTGAAAAGCCTGTATCGATCGCGCCATGGATTCCTTTCAGGAGAAAAATCCATTGATCCTTATCACCTCGGCTAACGGTAACCAGGGCAAACGGCTGGTGCCCAAACTGCTCGCGTCCGGCTATCAAATACGGGCTTGCGTCAGAACCGAATCCTCCGCCGAGCAACTGCACAAGCTCGGCGTACACCAAATGCGGGTAGGCGATCTCGCCGATCCGGCGTTTATTGCCCAAGCCATGAAGGGCGTCAAAAGTGTGTACCACATCGGCCCGACGCTGCATCACGACGAACGCGCGATAGGCTTCGCCATGATTGACGCCGCCAGAGCAGAGGGCGTCGAGCATTTCGTGTTCAGTTCTGTGCTGCACGCCATCGCCAGCGACTTGATCCAGCATGAAATCAAGCGCGACATTGAAGAACACCTGCTGTCCTCAGGACTCGAATACACCATTTTGCAACCCGCCAATTATATGCTGCCAACACGATTGAAAGCGGTGTTCGAGGAAGGCGTGTTCCGCTTGGCGTGGTCGCTGGACAGACGCCAGTCGATGGTCGATCTGGAGGACTTTACCGACGTGGTTGCGTTGGTGTTGTCTGACCGCGAACGTCACGGCGGGGCCACCTACGAGCTGGTCGGCCCCGGACGGTTCACTGCGCACGAGATCGGCGCGGTTGCTTCGCAAGTGGTGGGGCGCGAGATCAAGGTCGAGCGCTTCGATGTCGAGGTGTTTGTCCGCGAACGTTTCGGCAATCTGCAGCCCGAGGCGCTTCAGCATATGTTGCGGATGAACCTTGCGATCTCCAGGCATTACAGCAACCACCACTTCGTCGGTAACTCCAATGTGCTGTCCTTACTGTTGGGCCGCGCGCCGACGACGTTCGAAACGTTTGTCCGCAGGGAATATGCGCACTTCAAGGAAGCCAAGAAAACCCTTTCTGATTAAGGCGCTCCCTGCCAACCCGCGATACATTGTAGGAGCCGCGGCACGCTGCGATCTTTTGATTCTGATCTTAAAAACACAGATCAAAAGATCGCAGCGTGCCGCAGCTCCTACAGGAACTCTGTGAAATGTCGTCCATGAGCCGCTCGTGCAATGCGGCGGCTCCCGCGTAAATCCAAGGCTATTAGCGTTTCAACTGACTCCCATCTTTATTGGCCATTGGCCGAGCCACATGCCTACGCGATAGGCTCTGAACGTACGAAATGCAGCGCCTCTGAATCCAAAAAAACAACAACAAGAAGCCCTCATATGCTCAGTTTGCCTTGGTGTTTTCTGCCGTTTCCGTTCGGGTTCAGATTTGCCTCGCCAGCATGCCAAGGTGCGTTCCAGTGATGGGCCGCGCACTCGGCAACCTGTCGGTTGGCAGCAAACTGTGGCTGGGTTTTGGCTTGGTGTTGTTGTCGACATTAGCCGTAGCCGCGACTGCGTTTTACGCCTTCAACGTACTCGAAACCCGCGCCAGGAAGATGAACGACGTCGCCGCCGTTGAGTCGTTGATTCTGCAAGCGCAGGTCGCGGTCAAGGCGTTCGGCCTGAACCTGGCCGAGGACGAGGCCAACAAGGTCTCCGGGATTACCGCCGAGTTGGTGGCGTTGCTGGAAAAATCGAAAATGGACAGCGGGCAGGGCGCCTCCAAAGAAGCCACCCACTATTATCTCGCCCAGTTCGAACGGTATGCCCAGGCCCAGCGCGATGCCCGCGAGGCTCGCCTGCGCATGCAGCAACTGGCGCAAGTGGTGGGCGAACGTTTCACCGTGGTAATGCTCGATCAACTCGACGCGGTCAACTTGCTGGCTTCGCGGACCCAGCCGGCGGACGCGGTACGCATGCTGCAACTGGAACAAGCCTCCACGCTGCGCGACAAACTGGCGAACCTGCGTGACAGCGAACTCTATTTCACCCTGCAAGGCAGCACCGAAGAGCGCAACGCCTGGGAAGCGCGGGTCATTGAACTGCGCTCTTACATGGAAAACCTCGAACTGCGCCTCGAAGGCGCCGAGCGCGAATCGCTGACCCAGGCCCGTACAGCGCTGGATGAATACCGCGCCGCGTTCAATGGTTACGCCGCCAGCCGCGAGCAAACCAGCGACAGCCAGGCGGCAATGAACGGCGCCGCTGACAAAGTCAGTCAATTGCTTAGCGAAGTTCGCGCCACACAGGTTCAAGCCTCGCAGGCAATGGGTCAGCGGGTATCGCGGTTGTTGGCGGGGATGGTGCTGATGGCGCTCGCCCTTGGCATAGGCGCGAGTGTGTTGATTCGTCACTTGATCCTGCAACCGTTGCGTCAAGCGGTTGAGCTGACTCGCCGCGTAGCGTCGGGCGATCTCAGCGCGCAGATCGATGCCGCAGGACGCCGCGATGAGCTGGGCCAGTTGCTCGGCAGCGTCGGCGTCATGCTGGAAAGTTTACGTGGGCTGATTGGCCGGATTGGCCAAGGCGTCGGACAGTTGAACCACGCTGCCGACAGTCTGTTGCAGGTCACCGAACGTACGCGTCAAGGCGTCGACTCGCAGCGTGAAGAAACCGAGCTGGCGGCCACCGCGATGCAACAGATGGCCGCAACGGCCCAGGACGTTGCGCGCAATGCCAGTCAGACCCGCCACGCCGTCGAACAGGCCAATGATCAGGCGCGCAAAGGCGAAGCACTGGTGCATCAGGCGAGCAGCAAGATCGTTCACCTGGCCGAAGAAATGAGCGGCTGTTCCGACGCCATGGGTTCGTTGCTCAACGAGAGCGCAGCGATCGGCAAGGTACTCGACGTGATCAGTGCCCTGGCCGGGCAGACCAATCTGCTCGCCCTGAATGCGGCGATTGAAGCGGCACGGGCCGGCGAAAACGGTCGAGGTTTTGCCGTGGTCGCCGACGAGGTACGTAACCTGGCCCGGCGCACGCAAACCTCCACTGACGACATCGCCGCAATCATTCAACAGTTGCGAATCGTCGCTGAACACGCTGCCAGCCGGTTGCAGGGCAGTCAAGTGCTGACCGGCGAAAGCGTGGTACTCGCCGCACAAGCGTCACAAGCGCTGCAGGAAATTGCGGCGGCGGTGTCGACCGTCGAACAAATGAGTCAGCAGATCGCGGCGGCGGCCGAACAGCAGAGCGCCGTGGCTGAGCAGGTTGGCGAAAGCATGCAACGGGTACGTGCGGTGTCTGAGCAAAGCACCGCTGCCAGCGGCTTGCTCGACGCCTCGGTGCGCGGCCTGGAACAGGTGGGCGGCGCGCTCAACGCAGCCGTTGGTGGTTTTCGCACGGTGTGTTGAAACAGGTTCATTTGCAGTCATGAGGCTGAGTACGGCGGCACGTTCTGTCGGTTCATCTCTAAGCAAACAACAACAAGAGTGGAGGCAGATATGAGTTCGCTAAATGAAAATTCGATCCCTGGGTCGTTGGCTTCACTGGATAGCGACCGGGATGAAACGCAGGAATGGCTTGAGTCGCTGGAAGCCGTCGTGCGCGATGGCGGCTCCGAGCGCGGCCAGTTTCTGCTCAAACAGTTAGAGCAACACGCAAGAGCACTTGGCATCACCTCGCATGTGCACCCGTACTCGGCGTATCGGAACACAATTCCGATTGAACGGCAGGGTCCCTACCCAGGGGACCTTGCTGTCGAGGAACGGATCACGTCGATCATTCGCTGGAATGCATTGGCCATGGTGGTGCGCGCCAATCAGGCTTACGGGGATCTGGGTGGGCATATCGCAAGTTATGCGTCTGCCGCAGAAATCTTCGAGGTCGGTTTCAACCATTTCTTCCGTGCCCGCGACGAAAGTCACGGCGGCGATCTGGTGTTTTATCAGCCGCACTCGGCGCCGGGTGTCTACGCACGGGCGTTCCTGGAGGGCAGGCTATCCGAGGAACAACTGGCCAACTATCGCCAGGAAGTCGGCGGCAACGGCTTGAGTTCCTACCCACACCCTTGGTTGATGCCGGACTTCTGGCAGTTCCCGACCGGCTCGATGGGTATCGGTCCGATCAGTGCGGTTTATCAAGCGCGCTATATGCGCTACCTCGAACACCGCAACCTGGCCGAAACCGCCGACCGCCATGTCTGGGGCGTGTTTGGTGACGGTGAAATGGACGAACCCGAATCGATCGCCGGGCTCACGCTCGCGGCGCGGGAAAAACTCGACAACCTAACCTTTATCGTCAACTGCAACTTGCAGCGTCTGGACGGGCCGGTGCGTGGTAACGGTCAAGTCATTCAAGAGCTCGAAGCGTTGTTCACCGGCGCCGGCTGGAATGTGGTCAAAGTCATTTGGGGCTCGGACTGGGATCCGTTGTTTTCGCGGGACACCAACAACGCCTTGCTGCAACGCTTTGCTCAAACCGTCGACGGTCAGTACCAGACGCTGGGTTCCAAGGATGGCGCCTATAACCTCCTGCATTTTTTCCAGCAGGATCCAGAGATCAAAGAATTGGTCTCGCACATGTCCGATGCCGAAATCGATGCGTTGAAGCGTGGCGGTCACGATTTCCGAAAGTTGCATGCAGCGTTCGCCGCAGCCAAAGCGCACAAAGGCCGGCCAACCGTGATCCTTGCCAAAACCAAAAAAGGTTACGGCATGGGCGGCGCCGGCGAATCGCGGATGACCTCGCACCAGGCCAAGAAGCTCGATATCGATGCGCTGAAGGCGTTCCGTGACCGTTTCGCGTTGCCACTTTCGGACGATGACGTCGCGCAGCTGCGTTTCTATCGCCCGGCCGAAGACAGCCAGGAAATGCGTTATCTGCGTGAGCGCCGAACTTCGCTAGGCGGCTACATGCCGGCGCGGCAGAAGGGCCGCGAGCACGTCGCCATCCCGGCATTGGCGGACTACGCACGTTTTGCTTTTGAAGCTGACGGCAAGGAAATGTCCACCACCATGGCCGTGGTGCGCATGCTTGGTGGGTTGCTCAAAGACAAAGAACTGGGGCCACGCGTCGTGCCAATTGTTGCCGATGAAGCACGGACGTTTGGCATGGCCAACCTGTTCCGTCAGATCGGGATCTACTCACCGCTCGGCCAACTGTACGAACCAGAAGATGCCGGTTCGATGCTCTATTACCGTGAAGCCCGTGACGGTCAGCTGTTGGAAGAAGGCATCACAGAAGCCGGTGCATTGTCTTCGTGGGTCGCTGCCGCAACCTCTTACAGCGCGCACGGCAAACCAATGCTGCCGTTCTACATCTACTACTCAATGTTCGGTTTCCAGCGTGTCGGCGATCTGATTTGGGCCGCGGCCGACCAACGCGCTCGTGGCTTTTTGCTCGGTGCCACCGCCGGGCGCACGACGTTGGGCGGGGAAGGGCTGCAACACCAGGACGGTAGCAGCCATGTGGTGGCCGCCACCGTTCCCAACTGCCGCGCCTACGACCCGGCGTTTGCGGGTGAGCTTGCGGTGATTGTCGACCATGGCATGCGCCAGATGATGGAACGCGATGTAGATGAGTTCTATTACATCACCGTGATGAACGAGAACTACGCCCAGCCTTCTTTGCCCTCCGGTGTGGAAGACCAAATCATTCGCGGCATGTATCGCTACGCCGTGACACATGCACCTGCGTCGCGTGGAACCGTGCGGCTGCTGGGTTCCGGCACGATTCTGCGCGAAGTCATCGCGGCATCTGAACTGTTGGCAGCTGACTGGCAGGTGTCGAGCGAGGTCTTCAGCGTCACCAGTTTCAGCGAACTGGCACGAGAAGCGCGGGAAGTGGAGCGACGTAATCGTCTGAATCCGACTGAACCTGAGCAAGTCAGCCATCTGTGTGCCTCCCTGATCGGCAACGCGCCGGTGATTGCCGCCACCGACTATGTCCGCGCCTGGCCGCAACTGATCGCCAGTTACGTCGATGCACGTTTCATTGCCCTGGGCACTGACGGCTTTGGTCGCAGCGATACCCGGGCCGCGTTGCGCAGCTTCTTCGAAGTCGATCGCCATCAAGTGGTACTGGCTGCACTGGACGGTCTGGTCCGTGACGGCAGCTTGCCGCGTCAGGTGCTGGCCGAGGCTGTTGAACGCTATGGCCTGAAAGGTGATAGCCCGGCGCCGTGGACACGCTAAGCGGTTTTCTCTTCGCACGCGCTCGATGAGCGCTCCCTCCGTTGCGTGAGCGCGCAACGGATCAATTCTGGGCGACGGTACGTCATGAGTGAAATCAGAGAAATTCATGTCCCTGACATCGGGGACTTCAAAGACCTGCCGGTGATCGAGGTATTGGTCAAACCGGGCGATAAAGTAGCGTTCGATGACCCACTGCTGACGCTGGAATCGGACAAGGCCTCAATGGACGTGCCGAGCCCAGGCGCCGGCACCGTTGTGGCGGTGACGATCAAGGAAGGCGATCGCGTTTCCAAAGGCAGTTCGATCCTTACGTTGCAGATGGCGATTGACGAAGCGCCTGTTGCGCAAGCGCCCGTCATCAGCCCGGTCGTGGCCGAACCCATCGCCTACGTTCCTCCGCAGCCAGCCGTCGCCAAAGCGCCTGCGCCAGTGGTGAGTATTTCCGGGCCGAAACCCCACGCCAGCCCTTCGGTACGCAGCTATGCGCGCAAACTGGGCGTGGATGTCAACCGCGCGATTGCCACCGGCAAGGGCGGGCGACTGCTTCGTGACGATATCGAACATTTCGTCAAAGACGCTCTGCTGCGTCTGGACAGTTCCGCGCCGCGTGCCGATCAATCCGGTGGGCTCAATCTGCTGCCGTGGCCGGACATCGACTTTGCCAAATTCGGCACGGTCGAGAAGGTCGCGATGTCGCGTATCAAAAAGATCTCCGGCGCAAATCTCGCGCGCAACTGGGTGATGATCCCCCACGTCACCAACAACGAAGAAGTCGATATTACCGAGCTGGAAGCATTTCGCGTGCAGCTCAATCTGGAAGGCGGCAAGGACGCGATCAAATACACCATGCTCGCGTTTTTGATCAAGGCCGCGGTCTCCACCTTGAAAGCGTTCCCGTCGTTCAACAGTTCGTTGGGCAACGAAGACGGCGAGCCGATCCTGATTCTCAAGCAGTACTTCCACATCGGTTTCGCCGCTGACACGCCGAACGGTCTGGTGGTGCCGGTCATTCGCGATGCTGACAAAAAGGGCATCGGCCAAATCGCCACGGAATGCGCCGAACTGGCGAGAAAAGCTCGGGACGGCAAGTTGGGGCCCGCAGACATGAGCGGCGGAACCTTCACCGTTTCCAGCCTGGGCGGCATTGGCGGCACCGGTTTTACGCCGATTATCAATGCGCCGGAAGTGGCAATCCTCGGCGTCACCCGCGCGCAAATCAGACCGGTGTGGGATGGCAACGCCTTCGCGCCGCGGCTGATTTTGCCCATGGCGTTGTCATGGGATCACCGCGTCGTCGATGGCGCGGCGGCTGCACGGTTCCTTCAGCATCTGGCGGCGCTGTTGGCAGATTTCCGTCGAATTACGCTGTGAGGGAATGCCAATGAGTAAGGTGATTGAAGTGAAGATGCCCGGCATCGGCGATGCCGCCGCCATGCCGGTGATTGAAATACTGGTCAAGATTGGCGATGTGGTGGCCGTCGATGACCCGCTCTGCACGCTGGAGTCCGACAAGGCGACCATGGATGTACCGTCTTCTGCCGCCGGTGTGGTCAAGGAGATTAGAGTCAAGGTTGGCGAGAAGGTCGGCGAAGGCACGGTGTTGTTAACGCTGGAATCGAATGGGTCGGCGATTCAGCCAACGCCAACAACGGCAGCGGCCGCAACCGCCAGCGGCACAGAGCTGCAGTGCGACGTGCTGGTGCTCGGCGGCGGCCCCGGCGGTTACTCCGCCGCATTCCGCTCGGCCGATCTGGGCCGGAAAACCATCATTGTCGAGCGCTACGCCACATTGGGAGGTGTGTGCCTGAACGTCGGTTGCATCCCTTCCAAAGCGCTGCTGCATATCGCTTCGGTCATGGAGGAAGTCCCGCATTTGGCGTCAATGGGCATCGACTTCGGTGCCCAAAAGATCGATATCAACAAGTTGCACGCGCACAAAGAATTGGTGGTCAACAAGCTCACGGGCGGGCTCGCCGGCATGGCCAAGGGGCGCAGTGTTGAGGTTGTGCGCGGCGTTGGCCGATTCCTCGATCCGCAGCGTATCGAGGTCGCTCTGTGTTCCGGCTCCGGCCAGGAGCAGACGGGCGAGAAACAGGTAATTCGCTTCAAACAATGCGTGATTGCTGCCGGCAGTCAGGCCGTCAAGTTGCCGTTTATGCCGCAGGATCCGCGCATCGTTGACTCAACCGGTGCGCTGGAACTCAGGTCTGTGCCGAAACGCATGCTGGTGGTCGGCGGTGGGATTATCGGCCTGGAAATGGCCACGGTTTATTCGGCCCTGGGCGCACGTATCGATGTGGTCGAGATGCTGGACGGTTTGATGCAAGGCCCGGATCGCGATCTGGTCAAAGTCTGGGAAAAGCACAACAGCCACCGTTTCGATCACCTGATGTTGAACACTCGCACGGTGAAAGCCGAGGCGAGCGAGCAGGGTATCTGGGTGACCTTCGAGGGTGAAAAAGCACCCGCAGAACCGCAGTGCTACGACCTGGTGTTGGTCGCGGTCGGACGCAAACCCAATGGCAACCAGCTCGATGCCGACAAGGCCGGCGTCAATATCAATGAGCGCGGTTTCATCCCCGTCGATAAGCAACTGCGCACCAACGTGCCGCATATCTTCGCGATTGGCGACATCGTCGGCCAACCGATGCTGGCCCACAAAGCCGTTCACGAGGGCCATGTCGCCGCTGAAGTCGCGGCAGGCGGAGCCTTGAACAATGCCGAACTGGCCCGCAGCCGCTTTGATGCGTTGCAGATTCCCGGCGTGGCCTACACCAATCCCGAAGTGGCTTGGGCCGGCCTGACCCAGCAAGAAGCCAAAGACCAAGGCATCAAGGTCGAGACGGCGCTTTTCCCATGGGCGGCATCTGGCCGTGCCATTGCCAATGGTCGCGATGAAGGCTTCACCAAGCTGCTGTTCGACGCACACACCCATCGCGTGGTCGGCGGCGGCATCGTCGGTACCGGTGCGGGTGATCTGATCAGCGAGGTGTGCCTCGCTATCGAAATGGGCGCCAACGCCGAGGACATCGGCAAAACCATCCACCCGCATCCGACATTGGGTGAAACCGTGGGGATGGCGGCAGAAGTTGCCCACGGCAGCTGCACCGACTTGCCGGCGGCACGGCGTAAAGAGGCGTGAAGGAGATGACCATGAATGCCTGTAATGAGGCGACTCTCGCGGACTTGAGCGATTGGGTGGGCCGCGAGGAACTGCGTAGCGATCGTATCGATCAACGCACTGCGCAAGCGCTGGCAGCGACGCTCGACCTCGATTCCGACACCCTGCAGGAAGGCTGTGAATTGCCGCCCTTGTGGCACTGGGTGTACTTCTCGCCAAATGCCCGACACAGCGAAATCGGCGTCGACGGCCATCCGCAACGCGGTGGATTCCTGCCGCCAGTGAACCAGCCCAACCGTATGTGGGCAGGCGGACGCTTGAACTTCGAGCAGCCGCTGCGCGTCGGGGAAGCCGTCACCAGGGTTTCGCGCATCCTGCGCTGCGAACGCAAATCCGGGCGCAATGGCGAGTTGCTGTTTGTCACCGTCGAACACAAGATTTCCGGTGAGCGTGGTGTGTGCGTAGTGGAGGAACAGGACATTGTCTACCGCCAACCAGCGCCTGCAGGAGCGCCCCTTGCCGGCGAAGCGACGGAGCGCCGAGGCGAATTCCGCCGACTGATTCATCCCGACCCGGTGTTGCTGTTCCGTTATTCGGCACTGACGTTCAACGGCCATCGCATTCACTACGACAAGCCCTACGCCACCGGGGAAGAGGGCTATCCGGGCCTCGTCGTGCAGGGCCCGCTGGCCGCGACATTGCTGCTCGAAGCCTTTCGCGCGGCGCGCCCGAACAAGCGCATACGACGCTTCGCTTTCCGCGCGATCGGCCCGCTGTTCGACACGGCGGACTTTGCGGTGTGCGGACAGCTCACCGGCCCGGGCAGCGCCGATCTTTGGACCGACTGCAACAGGCGCTCGACGATGAAAGCTGAAGTCATGTTCGACTGACACCCAAGCGTTTTCAAAAAAGGTGCCGCTGTGCAGAAGCGCCAAGGGCACTGCTGCGCCGCGATCACTACAAACAAGACAGGAAACCGACATGACCATGCTCTACGCCCCCGATGAACACCAGGAAATCCGCGACGCCGTCCGTGCCTTGTGCAGTGAGTTTCCAGACGAATACCACCGCAAGATCGACGAGCAGCGGGCCTACCCTGAGGCCTTTGTCGATGCACTGATCAGCGCGGGCTGGCTCTCGGCGATGATCCCGGAAGAATACGGCGGGTCGGGTCTGGGGCTGACCGAGGCGTCGGTGATCATGGAAGAGATCAACCGTTCCGGCGGCAACTCCGGCGCAGTCCATGGCCAGATGTACAACATGAGCACGCTGCTGCGTAACGGCAGCACCGCACAGAAAGAAAAATACCTGCCAAAGATTGCCGCCGGCGAGTTGCGCATCCAGTCGATGGCGGTCACCGAGCCAACCACGGGCACAGACACCACCAAGATCAAAACCAACGCCGTGAAGAAAGACGGCCGCTACGTGGTCAACGGCCAAAAAGTCTGGATTTCGCGGGTGCAGCACTCCGACCTGATGATCCTGCTTGCACGCACCACGCCGCTGACCGAGGTGAAGCGCAAGTCTGAAGGCATGTCGATTTTCATCGTCGACCTCAAAGACGCCATCGGCAAGGGCCTGACCGTGCAGCCAATCCCCAACATGGTCAATCACGAGACCAACGAGCTGTTCTTCGACAGCCTGGAGATCCCTGAGGAAAACCTGATTGGCGAGGAGGGCAAGGGCTTCAAATATATCCTCGATGGGCTTAACGCCGAGCGTACGTTGATCGCTGCCGAATGCATTGGTGACGGTTACTGGTTCATGGAGCGCGCCGTCAAATACGCCAACGAACGCGTGGTGTTCGACCGTCCCATCGGGCAGAACCAGGGCGTGCAATTCCCGATTGCCGACTCTTTCATCGAAATCGAGGCCGCCAACCTGATGCGTTTCAAGGCCTGCCAGCTATTCGACGCGCACCAACTCTGTGGCGCCCAGGCCAACATGGCCAAGTACCTCGCCGCCAAGGCCTCGTGGGAAGCCGCCAACGTGTGTCTGCAAACCCACGGCGGTTTCGGCTTCGCCAATGAATACGACATTGAGCGCAAATTCCGCGAGACCCGGTTGTACCAAGTCGCGCCGATCTCGACCAACCTGATCTATTCCTACGTCGCCGAGCACTTGCTCGGGCTGCCGCGTTCTTTCTGAGGACTCCGTTATGGCATCTACCCAACCGGTACTTGCGCTAGAAGGGATCACGGTGGTCTCGCTCGAGCACGCCATCGCAGCACCTTTGGCCACGCGTCATCTGGCTGATCAGGGCGCACGGGTGATCAAGGTCGAGCGTCCGGGCAGCGGCGATTTTGCCCGTGCCTATGACGCGCGTGTCGATGGTCTGGCCTCGCATTTTGTCTGGGTCAATCGCTCGAAAGAGAGCCTTGCGCTCGACCTGAAACAACCCGAGGCACAGGAGATTCTGATGAAACTTCTGGCCGAAGCCGATGTGCTGGTGCAAAATCTTGCGCCGGGCGCGGCTGCCCGATTGGGGCTTTCGTACGAAGCACTGTCTGCGAAAAACCCGAAGCTGATCGTCTGTGACATTTCGGGATACGGTGAGGGCGGCCCGTACACCGAGAAAAAGGCTTACGACTTGCTGATTCAGAGCGAGGCCGGCTTCCTGTCGATCACCGGCACACCGGAAGAACAGGTCAAGGCCGGCATTTCCATCGCCGACATTGCGGCGGGCATGTACGCCTACACCAATATCCTTGCGGCGCTGATCGAGCGCGGCAAAACCGGCCGTGGCCGGCGCATCGAGATCGCAATGATTGATGCGATGGTCGAGTGGATGGGCTTCCCGATGTACTACGCCTACGAAGGGCAGGAGCCACCGCGCCGTACGGGTGCTTCGCACGCGACGATTTACCCTTACGGGCCGTTCCGCGCCGGCGATGGCCGTACCGTCATGCTCGGCCTGCAGAACGAACGCGAATGGGCGGTGTTCTGCGAAAAGTTGTTGGGTGACGCAGCACTCGCCACGGATGCGCGGTTTGCCAGCAATGCGCTGCGCACTGCCAACCGCGAAGTCTTGAGCAAATTGATCGAGCACAACTTTGCCAGTCTCAGCGCTGATGATGTGATGGCTCGCCTCGATGCCGCTGACATCGCCAATGCCAACGTCAGCACCATGAACGACATCTGGAACCATCCGCAACTCGCCGCGCGTCAGCGCTGGACGACCGTGAACACGCCCGCAGGCCCGATACCTGCACTGCAACCACCTGGCATGGGCGGTGAGCATCCCGCGCGCATGGGCCCGGTGCCGGCACTCGGGGAACATACCGCGGCGATTCTTCGTGAACTAGGTTACGCCGACCGTGCCGATGAACTGCGCGACAGGAAGGTGGTGTGATGGCGAATCGACAATTGAATCTGGCGCGGGCACGCACCTTTCTATTCGTGCCCGCAAACCGTCCGGAACGCATTGGTAAAGCGCTAGCCAGCGGCACCGACATCGTCGTGGTCGATCTTGAAGATGCGGTGGCACCGGTCGACAAACCGGCGGCGCGCTTGGCCTTGCTGGCCTGGCTGGATGAGCATCCCGATGAGCGCGTGACGGTGCGCATCAATGCCGCCGACACGCTGTGGCATGAGCATGATCTGGCCGCCTGTCGTCACACCGGCATCGCTGCGGTGATTCTGCCAAAAGCCGACAACGCGGCGCAGGTGCAGCATGCCCATCATGTCACCGGCAAACCGCAGTTGTGCATCATCGAGACCGTGCAAGGCATTGACGCCTTGGCCCATATCGCCGGCGCACCGGGTTGCGCGCGGTTAATGTTCGGCAAGCTGGATCTGGCCGTCGAACTCGATCTGATTCCCGACGAATCAGACCCTGAAGAACTGGTGTTTCTGCCTTGGCGCGCAATGCTCGTGCTTGCGAGTAAACGGGCGCGATTGCCGGCGCCGGTCGATGGCGTGTTCACTGCCATCGGTGATCAATCAGGCTTGGCCCGCTACGCCGCGCGTGCGCGGCGACACGGGTTCAGTGGCCAGTTGTTGATTCATCCCAGCCAGGTCACCGAAGCCGCGGTGGCCTTCACGCCCTCGGCGCAGGACATCGAATGGGCGCAAGCCGTTTGCCAGCTGGGTGACGCGGCCGGCGGCGGGGTGGTGGTGCTCAATGGCCGGATGATCGATGCCCCGGTGATGGCGCGGGCGCGGAACATTCTTGCCTTGGCGGCGGAGTTTGGCCTCGCTACCTGAAGCGTCGTTCTTTTCTATTTCGGAACAACTCTTCGGCCCATTCACAAATTCTTAAAAGCGGCCCATCTCAATACCATCGAGGTGTGGCAACCGCAGCCGAACTCGCCTTGCGCCGGGTAGTCCCGCCGCAGGCCAAACGTTTCAAATGCAGGAGCATGACCCATGGAAAATAACGCAAACAAAAAACCGATGGCCATGAGTGGAGCCCGCAACGGAGTACGCAACGGGGCCGATTACATCGCCTCGCTGCAAGACGGTCGCTCCGTGTGGATTGATGGCGAGCGCATCAAGGACGTGACGGTGGATCGCCGTTTCCGTGGCGCGATTCAATCCATCGCTGATCTGTATGACATCCAGTGCGATCCAGCCTTGCAGGACAAGATGACCTTCGAATCACCGACCTCAGGTGCGCGTGTTGGTCGCTCGTTCATGCTGCCGCGTTCGGCTGACGATCTGCGTCTGCGCCGGGAAATGATGAAGACCTGGATGGACGCGGTCGGCGGCATGATGGGCCGCACACCGGACTTCCTTAACGTCATGGTCAGCGCGCATGCCTCGGCGCACGAACTGTTCGCTGCCGGCGGTGAGCAATTCGGTCAGAACATTCTCAAATACCATGAGTTCATCCGCGAAAACGATCTCGCGCTGACGCACTCGCTGGTATCGCCGGACATCGACAAGCGCCTGCAAATGTTCGAGCAGCCGGGTGACATGGTCATGCGTGTGGTGCGCGAATCCGATGCCGGCATCTACGTGTCCGGCGCCCGTTCGGTGGCCACCCTCGGCCCGTTGGCCAACGAAGTATTGATCATGCCGGCGGCGGCAAAATTCCCGCTGGTGGCGGATGCCGAAGCCTACGCGGTGGGTTTCGCAGCACCGATTGACACCCCCGGGATGAAGATGATTTGCCGTCCTTCGCTGCCTGCGAAGGGCCGGTTCGCCAACGATCCGTTGACCGGACGCATGGACGAAATGGACGCCGTGCTGTGGTTCGAAGAAGCGTTTATCCCGTGGGAGCGGGTGTTCATGTATCGCAGCATCAAAGCGGTTGAATCGGCGATGAAGTCGCCTTCCGGCCCGCACGGTTCGCACCAGTCCGCCACGCGCTCACTGGCGAAGATGGAGTTCCTGCTGGGCATCGCCTACAACCTGACCGAAGTGAACCACAGCCGTTTCCCCAACGTCATGGTGCAACTGTCGGAACTGGTCGCTTACGTCGAAACCCTGCGCGCGATGATTCGTGTCGCTGAAATCGACTGCGTGCCAGGCCCCGGTGGCACCGTTGTGCCGTACGAACAACCGCTGAATGTGGTGCGCGCGCAATACCCGGCGATGCATGCGCGAGCGCTGGAAATCCTGCAATTGTTGGGTGCTGGCAACGTGGTGGTCGCGCCAACGGTCGAGGATCTCTACAGCGAAAACGGCCCGGCCATCGAACGTTATTGCGCCGGGGCCGATATCCCCGCCGAACGCAAAATGCAGCTATTGCGGCTGGCCTGGGACGCGTCCTGCTCATCGTTCGCCGGACGCCAGAATCTGTACGAAAAGTTTTTTTCGGGCGATCCATGGCGCAACGCGCAAATGCGTGGCGAACGCTATCCCGGTGCGCGCGAGGCGCAAGACCGTGTGTGGGCGTTCCTTGATCGCAATAGCGAATGGGATCAGCGCATCAACGGCCAATAAGCGAAGCCTGCCGTAGCCCCAGCAATAACGATGCTGCGGAAAGCCACCAAAATAAAAATGTGCGGAGTTTGTATGCCTCGTATCCAACTGCCCAACCCCGATGACGAACCTGAAGCCTTCGCGCTGCTGCGCGCCAAGCGTGGCCATGCACCGAATGCGCAGATCTTTCGCACTCTGGCGACTTGCCCGGAGATTCTCGAGGTTTTCATTCCCATGGCCGACGCGGTGCGCAACGGCTGTGGCATTGATCCGAAATTGCGAGAGATGGCCATCGTCATGGCGTGCCAGACCATGGGCACCCATTACGAACACGATCCGCATTGGAATCGAGCCCTCAAGGAAGGCGTGCTAAAGGAACAGATGCAAGCGCTGTGGGACTTCGAAAAGAGCGCGCTGTTCTCCGATCTGGAGAAGGCCGTGCTGCGCCTGGCCCGGGACGCAACCCGCGCGCCTGCGCAGGTCAGCGACAAGGTCTGGGAAGACGTTTACCACGGCCTCGGGCAAAAGCAGAGCGTGGCGCTGCTGTTCAATATTGGTTGGTACAACATGACCGGTCGGTTGACTGGCCCCCTCGAGTTGAGCAACGAGGCCGATTTCACTCGGCTCTGAAAAGACATCAGGAGAATTAACATGCCATTGCCAACACCGGTCTATTACCCGCCGTTCAATATCACCCGCTCAAGTCACGCCGTCATTACTTCGCGTGACCTGGAAGCCAGTCGCGATTTTTACGAACAGGTCATTGGCCTGGTGCTGACCGAACGCGATGCCGACACCCTGTATTTCCGCGGCCTGGAAGAGGTTTGCCACCACAGTCTGGTGATCAAGCGCCACGACGGCGAGCACTCTGCTGAAGCCATCGGTTTTCGGGTGTACACCGAAGAAGAGCTGGACAAGGCCGCGCATTTCTATAAGTCCAAAGGCCTGCCGGCACGCTGGATCGAAGTGCCGCATCAGGGCCGCACGCTGCTGGTCAATGACCCGGCCGGCACCCCGGTGCAGCTTTGCGCCACGATGACCACGACGCCGCGCGTGTACACGCAATTTCAGGACTTTAAGGGTGGTGCGGCGATGCGGTTCGACCACTACCAGATTCAAGTGCCGAACGTGCAGGAGCAGACCGATTTCTACGCAGAAATGGGTTTCCGCATCTCCGAATACATGGCGCTGGACGAGAAGTTGATTGCTACTTTCATGTTCCGCAAGCCCGGCACCCAAGACATCGTGTTTCTGGAAAACCCGGGGCCGCGTCTGCACCACTTTGCTTACACCGTTTCTGACTCCCACAGCATCCTGCGCGCCTGCGATATCGCCGGCAATCTGGGCATGGGCGATGTCGTGGAGCGTGGCCCCGGTCGACACGGCCCGGCCGGCGTGTTGTTCGTGTACTTGCGCGATCCCGATGGCCATCGGGTCGAGTTGTTCTGTGATCACTATCTGCTGATCGATATCGAGGTCGAGCCCGTTGCGTGGGACGTGCGCAAGCCCGGCCTGGCGCTGCGTTGGGGCATGCCGCCGCAGGAGTGCTGGTTCAACGAGACCACCGCGTTCAGCGGCATTGCGACCAAACAGCTCGATCACGAACGTGGTCCGTTGGTCACCCTGGAAACTTATCTGGCGGACAAGGCCCGCGTCAGAGCTGCCAAATAGCGAAGCCGGGGCCACTTCGGTGGCCCGTCGCAGCATGGCGGTTTCGATAATAAGAAGACTGGAGGCATTCACCATGACGACACAGACAGCAACTCAAACAGATCCTTCCAAAGCCGGGCCGAGCTTCGACAGCCGTGCGCTGCGTGATGCTTTTGGCTCCTTTGCTACGGGGGTGACGATTGTCACCACGGCCGGGCCTGACGGCGTTGACATTGGTTTGACCGCGAACAGTTTTTCTTCGGTGTCGCTGGATCCGCCGATGGTGCTTTGGAGCCTGGCGCGCACATCGTTGAATATGGATGCCTTCCGCAACAACGGGCATTTCGCCGTGCATATTCTCTCCGCTGATCAGGAATCGTTGTCGTCGCGCTTTGCGAGCAAAGGCATTGACCGTTTCGAAGGACTCACGCTGGATCGTGGTCCGGACGGCGTGCCGTTGCTGCCCGACTGCATGGCGCGCTTCACTTGCAAACTCGCTTATCAGTACGAGGGCGGTGATCACGTCATTTTTGTCGGCGAGATTGTCGATTTCGGCCACTCCGCGCGCAAGCCACTGGTGTTCCATGGCGGCCGCTACGGCATGTTGCTAGCAAAGCAAGCCGTCGCCGCCGTTGAATCGGCAGAAGAGTTCAGCAACCTGTCGTCTGATGATCTGCTGTATCAGGTTTCCAATGCTTACTTGCGCACGCGCCAAAGCGTGATTGAAAAGCTCGAATCGCGGCAGTGGAAGGCCGAGGAATATGCGGTGCTGAGCATCATCGGTCGTGAAGACGGCTTGTGCATGCCGGAAATCGTTGCACGCAGCGAGAAGGTGCGCGGTCAGGGCATTTCCGCTGCGATCGTGCAACAGCTCATCACGCGAGGCCTGTTGGAGGAGGTGGACGCCAGTGACGGCCGTGTTGCCGTCAGGTTGACTGCCGATGGACGTCACGCGGTTCTGGAACTGATCGCCATCCGCAAGTCGAGCGAGGCCGATGTGCAGGGCAAGCTCGACCCGAGTGAAGTGCAGTTACTCAAGCATCTTCTGGCCAGGCTCGACGCATGAAGATCGCACGCTATCAATCAGCCGCAGGGGCTGAACGCCTCGGCATCGTCGTTGCCGCGTCGGGGCGTGAATTTCTTGTAGATGTCGCCAAAGCGGCGGCGGTGCGAGGCGGCCCAACCACACCTGCATCGGTGATGGCCCTGATCGAGGGCGGCGCAGCAGCGATGGACGCCACCCGCGAGTTGCTCCGGTGGGCGGCGGATCGTCAGGATCCGCTGTGGCTGGATGACCCTAATACCGTTGAGTGGCTTACGCCAGTGCCGGAAAAATCGATCTTCTGCGCCGGGCGTAATTTTGGCCGGCACAAGGCGGAATCGATGAAGGGCAATGTCGACAATGCCAGCAAACTGCACAGCGATTTCCCGACCGGTTTCATCAAACTCGGGCGCACGCTGGTGCCGCATAAACGTCAGGTGAAGCGACCCGACGATGTGCTCGATTTCGACTACGAAGTCGAGATCGCGCTGGTCATCGGCAAGGCAATCGATGCACGCCGCGACGTTGATCCTGCCAGCGCGATTTTCGGCTACACCATTTTCAATGACCTGTCGGCACGGGAATGGCAACTGCGCGAGATGCAGAACGGCATGATCATGCTCGGCAAGAACTTTCCGGGGTTTGGTCCGATCGGCCCCTACATTCTGACCGCCGACGCAGTACCGGATCCCAAAGCCCTGGTGCTGTGGCTGAGGGTCAATGGTGAATTACGCCAGCACTCCGACTGCCGTGATCTGATTTTCGGTTTCGCCGAAATGGTCGCGTTCTGGTCACGTTTCGGTCTGGTGCCCGGCGATTTGATCAGCACCGGTACGCCAGAAGGCGTGGCTTTGCACCACAAGCCCGATCCGCGTGAGTGGTACCTCAAACCGGGTGACCGGGTGGAGGCGGGCGTCGACGGTATCGGCGTCCTCGAAACGTTCATCGTCTAGTCACCGCGTTGCCACGCCGACCTCACAATAAGGAACATGTTATGAAGCTGTTTTTTTTGCCCGGAGCCTGCCAGATCGGCATCCATGCCTTGCTTGCTGAAATCGGCAAGCCGTTCGAAATCGAGAAAGCAGCGCGCGCAGGCACGCCAGAATTTGCGGCGTATACGCAGATCAATCCCAAGGGCAAAGTCCCCGCGCTGATTCGCGACGATGGTTCGCTGCTCACCGAATTCCCGGTAATCGCGCTCTATCTCGCCCGGACGAACTCTGAGCGAGAGCTGATCCCGACGGACATCGAAGGCGAGATTCGTGTGCTGGAAATGACGGAATATTTGGTATCTACCGTGCACATGCAAGGCTACACTCGCGCTCGCCGGCCAGAGAAGTTTGCGCCGAGTGAAGCAGATCATGCGGCGGTGAAAGCGCAGGGTCTGAAGATATTCCAGGCCGGGCTCGACCGGGCAGAACGACAGATCAACGGCAAAGACTGGCTCTTCGAAAAAATGACCATCGCCGATTTCGCGCTCTTCTATCTGGAGCATTGGTGCGTGGTCAACGGCATCGGAAAGTTGGGGCAAAGTTGTCAGGCGCACCACGATCGTCTGTGGGCGAACGTTGAAATCCGTCGCGCGATCGAGTCCGAACTCATTACTTGATATTGAGCGCTCCACCATGGACATGCTGTTGAAGCTGAAGGCTTTCGTCGTCACCGCCGACACCGGTAACTTCTCAGCCGCTGCGCGCACTTTGTACACCTCACCCTCGGTCATCATGAAGCGGGTTGACGAGCTCGAATGGGATTTCAAAACCACTTTTTTCGACCGCTCAACCCGCCGTTTGACTCTGACTGACACCGGACAAAGCTACCTGACTCATGCCCGGCAACTGTTGCGCTCATACAGCGACATGGCCAGTGGCGCGATCTTGAGCCCCGGCGCCATCGAAGGCCCGATCAGAATCAAAGCTCCGGCGGTGCTGATCCGCCAGGGCCTCGGCGATCTGTTTACCCGTTACCGTGCTGAACATCCGATGGTGCAACTGGAGATTGTTGCGTCTGATCGGGGCGGTAATCCGGCGGAGGAGGGCTTCGATATCTCGGTCGGCATGGATCAGATGGCCTACTCGGATGTGGTCGAGCAGGTCATCCGCCCCTTTCCTCGGGTGATGTGTGCGGCGCCGGCGTATCTCGCGCGATGTGAAGCGCTGTTGCATCCTCGCGACCTGGTCGATCATCCCTGTCTGTCGTTTTCCCTTGCCGGGTCAATCTGGGCGTTCAACTCGCCCGAAGGCCGGATAGAAGTGGACGTGCGTCCGGTGCTTATCACCAACGATGAAGGCTATTTGTGCGCCGCCGCCCGCGATGGCCAAGGGATTGTGCAACTGGCCTTGCCGATCGTTGCCGATGCTCTGACAGCGGGGGAATTGGTGCCAGTGCTGGAGCAATTCCCGCTGGTGGAGCGCTGGGTGAAAATTATGGTGCCGACGGCGCGACTGGAGCTGACGCGAGTGAAGCTGCTGTTCGACAAAATGGCACTGCATTTAACCAGCGACAACTCCTGAAGCGAACTCTGTGGTGAGGGGATTTATCCCCGGCGGGCTGCACAGTAGCCTTGAATCAGCCACCGCAGTTTTTCAGAGATATCGCATTGGCAGGGTTTGGGTCTGCTTCGCAGCCCATCGGTGATAAATCCCCTCGCTACAATTTCTGCGCCAACCTGCCATCTCTGCCAGTCCTGCGGTTCTTGCGAGTCCTGCCAAATCCTGCCAAATCCGATCAGATTTCCTGTGCATTTTCCCCTTGTCTGCACGCCTATTTAGCGCTCGGAGCTGTGTCTCTTTGCGCCTTCCCCCAAAGAATTCGCGCCTTCATTGCACCATCAGTTTTCTGGCTGCGGTGTAGCAGGTTTTATCATTGTTCAGGCCGAAAAGGGCCTGCATATACTCGGGCCAACACAGATACACAGTCAGGGTTGAGGACAATAAAACCATCTCAAACCAAGACTCTGTGTTGCCTGCACATGATTCGTCCGTGCATGAATTCAACCGGTACCACAACTTCATGGGAGGTTTTTCTTGTGGGTCGCTGTGACTGGCCAACGTTCATGTAATCGGGCAGATCGCAACCGGAGTTCATGCGTCACACAATCCCTCTAGGTAGCAAAAATGCAAATAATAAAAATAAGATTTGCAGTGCCGCACGACGTTTTGTATCGCCAGAGTCTTCGCTCCATGCTGGTTGCCACCAGCCTGATGGCGGCAGGCTCGACGCTGGCCGCACCGATTGATGTGGGTAACCCTGACATCAAACTGCGCTGGGACAACACGTTCAAATACTCTGCCGGTATGCGTCTCAAGGATCAGGATGACACGCTGACCCAAAACGTTCCTGCCACGCCGGGTGGCGGCAAGGGACCGGCGGCGCTCAACGCTGACGATGGCGACCGTAACTTCAAGAAAGGCCGGCTGATTTCCAACCGTCTCGATGTGCTGTCCGAGATGGATCTGGTTATTCACGACGATTACGGCCTGCGCATCAGCGGCGCGGCTTGGTACGACGACGTCTATAACCAGAAAAACGATAACAACTCACCAGCGACCAACAACTCGTTGTCGGTGCCGAGTGACCACTTCACCCACGACACCCGCGACCTTCATGGTCGTCAGGCCGAGATTCTCGATGCCTTCGTTTTTGGTGGTGCTGACGTCGGCGACGCGCGAGTCAGTGGCCGTTTGGGCCAACACACCGTGCTGTGGGGCGAGAGTCTGTTCTTCGGCGCCAATGCCATTGCCGGCACCCAGTCTCCGGTGGACGCGGTCAAGGCTTCCTCGGTACCTGGATCGACCACCAAAGAAATCATCAGGCCGGTGGGCCAGTTTTCCGGGCAGATCCAGTTTTCCCCAGCGCTGACCCTGATGGGTTACTACCAATACGACTGGGAAGCTACTCGCTTGCCGGCCGCAGGTAGCTACTTCTCGGTCAACGACTTCATCGCCGATGGCGGCGAACGAATTCGCTTTGCACCAGGCTTACCGGGAATCGGTTTGTCGCGCGGTGCTGACATCAAGGCTAAAGATAGCGGCCAGTTCGGTCTTGGACTGCGCACGCAATTGGGCGACTGGGAACTGGGTGCCTACGCGATCCGCTACCACGCCAAAACGCCTGTGCTTTATTCACACGCAGGACGCACCCCTGTCACAGGTGCCGGGTTCGGAACATACCAATGGGTGTACCCCGAGGACATCAAGGCGTTCGGTATCAGTGCCACCACGACAGTGGATACGATCAACTACGCCGGAGAGATCTCCGTACGTCGCGACACGCCGTTGACCAGCCTGCCGGTGGAGGTTGGAGCCCAAGAGGCGGACAACAACAACCACGCGTTTTATGCCATCGGTAATTCGGCGCATGCCAACGTGTCGATGATCTGGACTATGCCGCGCAACTTCATGTCCGACGAACCTTCATTCAGCATGGAAGTGGCCTACAACCAGCTGACCAGTTGCACCAGTAATTGCTCGGCCATGGATCCGGATCTGGATCGACGCGCTGCTGCGGTGCGGGCCTTGTACGCGATACCGCAGCGCAACGTCATGGACGGCCTCGACCTCACGCCTTCCTTCACCGTTGGCTACAACAATGGTAAATCCCCGGTGGCGATCATGGGGCCAGACGATGGCGGCGACATGACCTTCACGCTCGCCGGTAACTATCTGACCGTGTGGGATTTCACGATGGCGTACACCCATTACTACGGCGGAGCAAACACCGCCACGTATGCGTCGAGTGACCCGAGCGTCAACGGGACGTACACCTTCGCTCAGACCTTGAAAGATCGTGATTTCGTCTCAGTCTCGCTGCGTCGCACCTTCTAAGGGAAAACAATAATGACCATGTTCAATCGCATGACCTTGCTGGCTCTGACGTGCGCCGTACTGACGGCACCGGTTGTCCAGGCCGCTGTTTCGGCAGACGAAGCCGCCAAGCTGAAGACCACGCTGACGCCTCTGGGCGCCGAGCGTGCCGGCAACAAGGACGGGACGATTCCGCCTTGGGAGGGGGGGTATCCGGTCGACAACTCGTACAACTCAGCGGCGATTCCGGATCTGTTCAAGGATAAGCCTCTGCTGACTATCACTGCGCAGAATGCCGATCAGTACAAAGACAAGTTGACCGAAGGCACCTTGGGTTTGTTGAAGAAATTTCCGAGCTTCAACGTTCAGGTGTTCCCGACCCGACGCACCGCCGCGGCGCCACAGTGGGTGTATGACAATACCTTCGCCAACGCCACCCGAGCGACAATGGATCCATCTGGCGAACTCGGTCCATTCCCGAAAGGCACCTACGGCGGCATCCCGTTCCCGATTCCGAAAAACGGGGAAGAGGCGATCTGGAACCACCTGCTGCGCTGGACAACCCCCAGCTACCAGACCACGCCTAGCCTGGCTCGCGTAACGCCAGAAGGCAAAGTGATTCCGGTCTCGCAGAACGTCGCCAAGAGCTCGTTCCCTTACTACGACCAGAACAGCAACCTGGAGAAATGGCAGGCCGCCGGCTCCAACATTGTCGTGCGTCGCGTCGACACGTCCGGCCCGCCGATCCGTGCCGGCGAGATCCTGCTGCAACGCGTCAACATCAACGACATCGAGTCTAAAACCTGGGTCTACCTGACCGGCCAGCGTCGCGTCCGTCGTCTGCCGCTGACCTGCTGCGATGTACCGAGCCCGGTGGCGGGCGGCATCCTCAATTTCGACGAAGTCGAGGTGTATTCCTCGTCCATCGGACGTTACGACTGGAAGCTGGTCGGCAAGAAAGAAATGTACGTGCCGTACAACACCAACAGCTATCACCAGGCGCCGTCGCTGGAAAAGCTCATGTCTGAAAAGACCGTCAACCCGGACTTCGTGCGCTTCGAGCAGCATCGGGTGTGGGTGGTGGAGGGCACGCTCAAGGCCGGTCAGCGCCACGTGATTCCGCGTCTGCGCGTGTATCTGGATGAAGACACCTGGATCGCTGTCGCCGGCGAACGTTGGGACGCCCAGGGGCAACTGTGGAAAGTGACGTACAACTTGCCAACCGTGTTCCCGGCAGGTCCCGGCACCATCGTCGCAGGCTATATGTCGTACGACCTGATCGGCGGCGGCTACTTCGCCTCGGCCTATTTCCCGCGTGACAAACAAGTCGACCTGAAGGCCACGTTGCCAGACCGCATCTTCACGCCTGAGTCCCTGTCTGGAGAGGGCGTGCGCTAAAGACTGTATTTGGCTTGAACGATGAACCTGATGAGATGACCGGTATGAATAACAATAACAATGAAGGCGTCGACGTATCCCGTCGCGGGCTGTTGCTGGTGGGGTTGGGCCTGGGTTTGCAAGTGTTGTTGGCCCCGACTCTGGCCTCTACCACGGTAGCGTTCGCTTCGGCAGCCATGCCAGGGCTGCTCGGCCAACCGGCGACCATGACCCCACGGGCAGCACAGGCTGTGCTGACCCGCGTGGTGGTGGCCGGTGAGCGTTTGGTGGCGTTGGGCGAACGCGGCATGGTCGTGCTGTCCGACGACGGCGGCCGGCATTGGCGCCAGGCCCGCGTACCGGTCAGTGTGACGCTGACATCAGCGAGTTTTGTCGACGCCCGTCAGGGCTGGATCGCTGGCCACAGTGGCGTTGTGTTGCATACCTCTGACGGTGGTGAGAATTGGTCCATTCAGACCGATGGAATCGCCTTGGCACAGG
Source organism: Pseudomonas sp. F01002 (assembly GCF_004402115.1). Classification (NCBI taxonomy): domain Bacteria; kingdom Pseudomonadati; phylum Pseudomonadota; class Gammaproteobacteria; order Pseudomonadales; family Pseudomonadaceae; genus Pseudomonas; species Pseudomonas sp. F01002. Next base: position 38,643 of record NZ_SOPU01000023.1, read on the forward strand.
CCAGTCTCGTTCAGGCGCAGGCGTTGCCCGATACCGATGCCGATCGCGAACACCGCGTCCAGCAGGCTCAGCGTCTGGTGGATGACGGTGCAGACAAACCGCTGCTGTCGATCTGTTTTGCCGACGCATTGCACGGGATGGTGGTGGGCGCCTTCGGCCTCGCCGCCAGCACCGATGACGGCGGTAAAACCTGGACGCCTTGCCGCGAGCGTCTGGTCAATCCCATGAGCATGCATCTGTATGCGGTTGCCCACCATGCCAAGACCTGGGTGGTGGCGGGCGAGCAGGGCGTGCTGATGCGCAGCGACGACGATGGCGCTAGCTTCACGGCCTTGGCGGCACCTTCCGAACGCACTCTGTTCACCGCAACAGCCACGCGCGGTGGAAGTTTTATCTTTGCCGGGCTGTTGGGCGCTGCGTGTCGCATCGACTCGGGCAGTCCAACCGTGAAAGCCATCGAACTGGCGGCGCCGTTGACGATTCTTTCAAGCGTTGAGCTGCGCGATGGTCGGGTGATGCTGTTGGCGCAGGGTGGGCGAGTGCTTGCCAGTCGCGACGGTGGTGTCCATTTCGCCGAACAGCAACTGCCGCGACGCGTGCCGCTGACCTCGCTGGTCGAAGCTGCAGACGGAGGGTTGGTGGCCACCAGCATGGGTGGAGTCTCCCGGCTTGGTTGACGACATCCGCCTGAACGCTCACTCGACGCGCCTTATAAGAGTCCAATGACATGACCACAGTGAAACCTGCTGAGACCGGCGCTTGCCGGCTCGAAGACTTTGATCCGCGCTCGGGCAATGTGCTCGAACGCGCCGTGTTCAACCACCGCATCCTGGTGCTGTGTTTGTGCGTGCTGGTCACCGTCCTGCTGGGCTTCAGCGCGCTGAGCCTGAAGCTCAATGCCAGCTTCGAAAAGACCATTCCGACCGGCCACCCGTACATCACCAATTATCTGGAACACAAAAAAGAGCTGACGGGCCTGGGTAACTCGGTGCGCATTGCGGTGGAGGCACGCAAGGGCGACATTTACAACGCGCGCTATCTGGAAACGCTGCGTCAGATCAACGATGACGTGTTCACCCTGCAGGGCGTGGATCGTGCTTTCATGAAATCGCTGTGGACGCCGAACGTGCGCTGGACAGCGGTGACCGAAGACGGACTGGACGGTGGGCAGGTGATCCCTGCGCACTACGACGGCTCGCCAGCCAAAATCGAAGAGTTGCGCATGAACGTGCAGCGCTCGGGCGAAATCGGCCAATTGGTCGCGGTCAACGGCGGCTCGACGGTGATTCAGGTGCCGCTGCTGGAACATGACGCGGCCGGCAAACCGCTGGACTACGCGGCGCTGTCCAAGCAGCTTGAGCAGTTGCGCGCCAAGTACAGCAGTGACGAGGTGGCCATTCACATCACCGGGTTTGCCAAGCTGTCCGGCGACCTCATGGATGGCATGCAGGAGGTGATCGGCTTCTTCTTCATCGCACTGATCATCTGTGCGGCAATGGTTTTTCTGTACAACCGTGACGTGATCAGCACCGCGCTGGTGGTGATCACCTCGGTGACCGGCGTGCTCTGGCAACTGGGCCTGCTGCCGCTGCTGGGTTACTCGCTGAACCCGTATTCGATGCTGGTGCCATTTCTGATCTTTGCCATCGGTATCAGCCATGGCGCGCAGAAAATGAACGGCATCCTGCAGGACATCGGTCGGGGCACACACCGTTACGTCGCGGCACGTTTCACCTTTCGCCGCCTGTTCCTCGCGGGCCTGACTGCACTGTTGGCGGACGCCGTCGGCTTCGCGGTGCTGCTGATGATCGACATTCCGGTGATCCGCGAACTGGCCATCGCCGCCAGCCTCGGCGTGCTGGTGCTGGTGATTTCCAATCTGATCCTGCTGCCGGTGTTGTTGAGCTACGTCGGTGTCAGCCGTAAAGCCGCCGAGCGCGCCGTGCGCCGGGAATCGGCAACCGCCGCCGGGGAGAGCAGTGCGTTCTTTATCTGGCTGGTGCGTTTCACCGAAGGCCGTCGTGCCACGGCGGCAATCGTTACGGCGGTAGTGCTGGCGGTGGTTGGCATTGCCGTCGGCACGCAGCTGAAGGTCGGCGATCTCGACCCCGGTGCTCCGGAGCTGCAAGCCGATTCGCGCTACAACCGCGACGTCAGCTACCTGACCACCAACTACGGCGCGAGCAATGATCTCTTTGCGATCATGGTCAAGACATCCGAAGGCAACTGCAGCCAGTACGACGTATTGCGTCGGGTCGACCAATTGGAATGGGCGTTGATGGATCTGCCCGGCGTCGAATCCACGCAGTCGATTGCGCGGCTGCAACGGCGCCTGATGGTCGGCATGAACGAGGGCAGTCCGCTGTGGTACGACCTGTCGAGCAATCAAAGCATGCTCAACACCATCACCGCCCGGGCGCCACGTGAACTGTACAACGAAGAATGCAACCTGTTGACGGTGTACGCCTACCTGCGTGATCACCGCGCCGAGACCTTGCAGCAAGTGGTCGATCTGGTCCAGCGTTTTGCCGCCAAAAACAATGACAAGGACGCCACCTTCTTCTTGGCGGCCGGTTCCGCCGGGATCGACGCGACCACCAACATCGTGGTTCACAAGGCCTGGTACCAGATGTTGTTCATGGTTTACGGGGCCGTGGCGCTGCTGTGCTTTGTGACGTTCCGCTCATGGCGAGCGGTGCTGGTGGCGATGCTGCCGCTGATGCTCACCTCGATTCTGGCCGAAGCCTTGATGGTCGCGCTGGGCATGGGCGTCAAGGTGGCGACCTTGCCGGTGATCGCCCTTGGCGTCGGCATCGGCGTGGATTACGCGCTGTACGTATTGAGCGTAACGCTTGCGCAAATGCGTGCCGGTGCCACGTTGAAACAAGCCTATGCCACGGCGCTGCAGTTCACCGGCCGCGTGGTGTTGCTGACCGGTATCACGCTGGCGGCGGCGGTCGCGACCTGGCATTTCTCCAGCATCAAGTTCCAGGCCGACATGGGTCTGCTGCTGGCGTTCATGTTCTTGTGGAACATGCTCGGCGCCTTGGTACTGATCCCGGCACTGGCGCGGTTTCTGCTGCCTGGCGCACGCGTCGGAGCCGTCGTCGAGGTCACCGAACAAGCACCGCCGCCAGCGGTCTCTGCACCCTTATCCGCCACCAAACCCGAGAAGCCGGTATTCGAAAGATGCCTGCCGTAACCCATCAACCTGATTTTTCACACCACCTAAAATAAGGAAACACCATGGATCGCTATATCAATCGCCTGTTTCACGTGTGCATCACCGTCGCTGATATCGATGCTGCACTTGAGTTCTACTGTGGCGTGCTCGGCCTTGAGTCCATCGGCAAATTGCGCCACGAAAGGGCGCCCGGTGAAATCCTTGGTTTCCCGAACCAGATCATTGAAATCCATGCCGACCACCTCGTCGGCAAAGACAAGGACAACGCCACCGTTATCGACCTGATCGAGTTCGTCGAGCCAAAAACCGTGGTCAACAAAAACGCTTCCGCGCCGCTGAACCACGCTGGCATTAACCGTATGGCGTTTGGTGTAGACGACACCGATGCCATTCATGAGAAGCTCAAGGCGCGCGGCGACATCGTTTTCCTGTGCGAGCCACAAGTGGTGATCGCGCCAACCGGCGGCAAATTCAAGATCCTGACGTTTAAAGACCCGTTCGACAACGTTCTGGAAGTGATTGAGTACTGCAAGTAACCCGTGTTTGTAGAATTTATTACTCGGAAAAATCGGAGAATTTAAATGAGTGTCACACAAGACAAGTCCGAAATTATTGATGTCATCAACCTGTATGGCGTCGCGTTGGACGCTCACGCCTGGGACTTGCTGGACGAGGTGTTTACCGAGGATGCCCACGCTGATTTCGGGCCGGCCGGCGCGGTCTGGAAGTCGATCGGTGCGCTGAAGTTCGCCTTCAAGGACTTCCACGAAACACTGACCAATCACATGCACACCATGACCGGTTCCTGCGTACACGTGGAGGGCGATACGGCCTACGCGCTGACCTACGGCGACTGGCTGCTGTCCCGTGATTCGGCAGTGGGTGGCCCTGACTGGGTTGGCCGTGGCTGGTACGACGATATTCTGGTGCGCACCGATAAGGGCTGGCGCATCAGCAATCGCGTGTGCCGACTGATTTCCTGGACAGGCAATCCGAATGTGCCTGAACCCGCGTATGAACAGCATCCAGTGATGACCACTCACACGCTGCGCAGTCATCGCGAAGAAGGCAAGGTCCGGTTCTTCGAAGCCATCGCAAAAAAGTAATCAGTTAATAGCAACGACGGATCCACTTCCGATTGTTTGGCGGAAGTGGTCTGGGGATTCTATTGCCCGAAATTCCACTGTGGGGCTCTGGCGAAGAGCAACTTTTTATATTGGAAACTTAACCATGAATGACCAGAGCGTTATCTGGACAGTGGGCATCAATTGCTCAGCGGAAGACGAAGACAAGTTCAATGTTTGGTACGACGACGTGCATGTACCGATGTTGATGCAGGGCGACTGCGTGAGAAAAGTCAGCCGCTTCAAACTGGCCGAGGAGACCTATCACGTCGGCGTAACCACCCAGCCGTGCCCGACGTACCTGACGATTTATGAATTCGACAGCCAGGAAAAATTCGAAGACTGGATGAAGAGCCCGTCGCGCATTGAAGCCGGTGAAGACAAGACAAAGACCTGGGGCGACAAGGTGTATGACGTCCAATGGGCAACGCGTTACGACCTCACTAACACCTGGAACGGCTAATTAAAGGGCGGAAAAAGTCATGAACGCACTGGTAAAAAAACTGCTTCACGTTTGCATCACCGTCCCGGACGTTGATCAGGCCCTCAAGTTCTACCGCGATGTACTGGGTTTTGTTTCGACCTTTGAAACCAGAACCGATGAAGCGGATGGCCCGCTGCTGGGTTTCGCCGAAGATGAGATCAGCATTTACGCCCATCACATCCTTACCGCAGGTGCCGATGCCAAGCACGCCACCGAAATCAACCTGATCGAGTACACCAAACCGGCAACGATCATCGGCGATGGCCCGTATGACTTGATGAATCAGGTCGGGATTACCCGTCTTGCACTGCTGGTTGAAAACACTCGCGAAGCCTTTGAAAAGATCAGCGCGTACGAAGGTGTCGAAGTGGTTTGCGAGCCCAAAGACATCATCATCCGCAAGCCTGGGCAAAACCTGACCATGACCTGGTTCAGCTTCAAAGACCCTTACGGCGTGTTTATCACCATTGCCGAACCGCCAAAAGCCTAAGCAACTCCGTTCAATATCGCGGTTCAGCTTGGGTCGGATCGCCTCATACCAGTTCAGGAAAATCCAGGAGATAACATGCAGATCGATGTTCTGGTGGACGTAAAGACCACCATCGGTGAGGGCCCTGTATGGGATGTGCAGGAGCAGCGCCTGTACTGGATCGACGTCGTCGGCGGTCGCGTTTATCGCTGCACCGCTGACGGGCGCGAGGTGCGTACGTGGGAAATGCCCGACACCATCGGTTCGATGGCGCTGCGTCGTAATGGCGGTGCCATTGTGGCGCTGGGTTCGGGGTTTCACTTCCTCGACTTCGACACGGGCGAGACCGAGCTGATCGTCAATCCCGAGGCTGACAAGCCGCATAACCGCTTGAATGACGGCAAGGTCGACGCCCGTGGGCGTTTCATCGTCGGCAGCATGGACACCCGCGAGGGCTTCGCTGATGGCGCGCTGTTTCGCATCGACTCGGATCTGTCGGTGCATACGCTCGACTCAGGTTTTGCGATTTCCAACGGGCCGTGCTGGAGCCCCGACGGTTCGACGTTCTATTTCTCCGATACTTTTTCCGGTGAAATCTGGGCGTATGACTACGACCTCGAAACCGGCGGCATCGCCAATCGTCGCACCTTCACCAAAGCAGGTTTTACCGAGACGACAACCACCGACGGCTCCACGGTCGATGCCGAAGGCTACCTCTGGAATGCTCAGGTCTACGCCGGCAAGCTGTGCCGCTTTGCGCCGGACGGCAGCCTCGATCGGGTTATCGAAATGCCGGTGAAGAAGGTCACCAGCGTCAACTTCGGCGGGCCTGAGATGGACACGTTATTTGTCACTTCGATGGCCAAACCACCGTTGCCACGCTATCCGGGTGACAACGTCATGCGTGGGAGTCTGTTCGCCGTGCGTGGCTTGGGTGTGCAAGGGCTGCCAGAGCCGCGTTTTGGTGGCTAACCCTGACCTTGCCGCGCTAATCGACAGTGTCGCGCGGCGGGGCAACGACAACCTTCAACCTTTGGGGTAGACGCCGTGCAAACCCATAAAAATCGCGTTGCCGTTGTTTCGGGCGCCGCCAAGGGCATTGGCCAGGAACTGGCGATTCAACTGGCACAACGAGGCGCCGCTCTGGCCCTGCTGGACATCGCCGATCTTTCGCAAACCTGCGAGCTGATTGAGGAGGCGGGCGGCCAAGCCATTGCCATTCATTGTGATGTCAGCCAGGAAACCGACTGGATCGCTGCGGGCGAGGTCGTCAAAAACCACTACGGTCGCTGCGACATTCTGGTCAACAACGCCGGGATCTATCCCAATGTGCACTTCGATGCGCTGGACTTCAAAACCTGGCGACGCACCTTTGAAATCAATCTGGACAGTATGTTTTTCAGCGCAAAAGTCTTCGTACCGATGATGCGCACTAATGGCTGGGGGCGCATCGTCAACGTGTCTTCGACATCGATCGTCACCAACGCCGTTGGCGTCAGCCATTACATGGCAAGCAAGATGGGCATCATTGGCTTCACCCGAGGACTGGCGAATGATCTGGGCAAGGACTTCATTACCGTCAATACGCTCGCGCCCGCACTGACCGCGACACCGGGCACCAGCCATATACCCGACGTCGTACGCGATAGCATTGTCAATTTACAGGCCTTCAAGAGAATGGCGGCGCCCAACGATATTGTCGGGCCCATTCTGTTTCTGACCAGCGAGGACGCACAGTTCGTGACGGGACAGGTGCTGGCTGTCGATGGCGGCATGATGAAAACCTGCTGAGCCGCGTCATCCTCCGGTTGAAGGGCGATCGGCAAGCGCAGTCTTGCCGTCGTCACCCTCGTTAATCCCTTCTTTCGCCTGTCCACAACCGGTGATTTTGCGCCCGTTAATCGAGGTTGGATCAGGGCTGGCAAGCTATTCCCGATATGGATAGAGTACGAGCCACCTATAAATTGCTGACGGTGTTCAGCAAGCAATAATAAGAGACGATTTCGCGCATGATGCTCCCCAAGTTGCTGCACATCCGCATGTTTGTTGCCGTGTACGAGGAAGGCTCCTTCACTGTCGCTGCCAGTCGCGAAGGGCTGGGACAGTCAGGCGTGTCTGCGCACGTTCGGCAGTTGGAAAATCAATTGGGCGTGCGCCTGTTCGCCCGCGATCGCACGATTATTCCCACGCCCGCCGGGCATGCTTATTACCAACAATGTGTGCAGTTGCTGCGTCAGCACGAAAGCGCCTGCAACGCGGTCGGTCATCGCGCAGAGCCGTCGGACGGTTCGCTGCGCATAGGCATGATTCCGACCATGACGCGTTCGGTATTCAGCCGCGCACTGCTGGCTTTTGAAGCCGCTTACCCCAACGTTTCCGTGCACCTTACCGAAGGCGCAGGCAGCGTGATTGCGACCGCAGTACGCCGTGGCATGCTGGATTTCGCCATCACCCAACGCATGTCTTACGACGGCGGTGGCGGGGCGGTCGGGCTGAGTACATCGTTGTTCACGAGAACACCGGCGTTTCTGGTGTCCTCACCTGATTCAGGTTTACCGCACTGCGAACCGGTGCGCCTAAGCGACATCAAGGATTTGCACTTGGTGCTGCCAATCGGGCGACGACCGCTGCTGGAGCAGTATCTGATCGATCACAGGGTGCAAGTCGTGCAGCGCCTCAACTGGTTCGAGTCCATGCTGGGCGCCATGGATCTGGTGCGCTCCAGCCACTGGGCGGCGATTATTTCCGGCCTGTTTATCGCTGACGATCTGCGGCGCAAACGCTTCACGCTTAACCCGCTGGCCGATCCAATTCTCTGGGACGAAATGTTGTTGGTGGAGCCGGCGCGAAAACCCTTGTCGACGATTGCCCAGAACTTCATCGGGGTTTTGAAGAAGGCCACCGAAGACATCAACGCGATACCGATCCGTATCGCCCATGGCGAGCAATCGTCAAACGCAGACTTAAATGAGGTATCGCGCCATGAATGACTCGCTACCCGGTCTGCGGGAGATGCAAATGTTCGTGGCGGTGTACGAGACTCGATCGTTCACGGCGGCGGCGGCACGTGAGTTCGCCACTCAGTCGGGCATTTCCCAGCACATCAAACAGATCGAAGAAATGCTTGGCGTGCAGCTGTTTGACCGACAGAAAGGCGTAGAACCTACCGCAGCAGGCACCTCGTTTTACCAGCATTGCCTGGAGGTGGTGGCAGCCAATTCCAGGGCACTGCAGGCGCTGGACACCTTCGAGCAGGGCCTGGCCGGCGAAGTTCGTTTCGGGGTAACGCCGACACTGGCGACTTATCAGCTCGCGCCGGCCTATTTGCGCCTGATGTCGCAGAACCCTAACGCGTCAATCGCGGTGATCGATGCCCCCAGCAACATGCTGATCGACATGGTGCGGGCTGGCGAACTCGACTTTGCGATCATTCCATCGATTTCGCAGCCACCGGCGGATCTGTCCACGACAGTATTTGCCGCCACGCCTGCGTTTCTGGTTTCGTCAATTACCCATGACAGTGGCTTCGAGCATGGCGAACTGATTGAGCTCGACGAGCTGACGGGGTTCAAGCTGTTGGCCCCTGACAGTCGCGAGTATGCGCAGTGGATCGGATCACAACTGGAAGCTCTTTCGGGGCCGGGCCCCTGTTACCAGCTCGATGCGGTGCTGGCCACGCTCGACCTGATCAGGCAGAGCGAGTGGATGGCAATTCTTCCCGGTCTGCTATTCGTCCACGATTTCAGTGTTGAACCCGCAGAGCGGGACTTCAGGATCAACCCTTTTGCCGGTGCCGGCCTGACGCTGGAGCTGCTGTTGGTGCAACCGGCGCGGCCAACGCCTTCAGCGCTGATGATGGCGGCGATCAGTGCAATCCAACATGTGACCCAGGAGCACATTAAGTTGCTCAGCCGTTTCCGGTTTGGCAACAAGCCGGCCGTTCGCAGGTTGCAATAATCGCGGCGGTTTTACGGGGGAGGGTGCAGAGGGGCATTGCCCCTCTGGTGTTCGTCGATCAAGCGTCTTTGAGTGATTTTTGCCCGATCGGGGTGCCCGAATAACCGGCCACCTTGCGCAATACCCGATCGGTGCCGTCACGCGGACTGCCGGAAGCGTCTGGATGATCGTCGAACCAGTTTCCCTTGGGATAGCGGTACATCAAGTCGACCATAAGACGCCGCTCGGCAATCAGCCAAACACCGTCACGACGTTCAAATCGATCAAAATAGCGCGCCCATAATTTAACCGTATCGCCGTTCCAGTGATGACGCTCTGAAGCGGCGTGGTCAGCCTGTAGGTAGGTTTCAACGAACGCAATCTCGGGGCCGTCGAATTCGACCAGGCTATTTCCGAGGAAATGCTGAGTACGGTTGAACCGTGGCATTTCGTCAGTCAGGAACTGAAAGAATCCCTCGGCGCCGCCGACATGAAGGCTTTCGGGAAAGTGGATGTAGGCGTCTTTATGGAAAGCGCCACGCACCAGTGACATGTCAATCCGGTCGAGGCCACGGCAATAGCGCAGCAGGACATCGTGAATTTCGGTGCGCGCGGCAAGTTCTTCAAGCGTCATAGCTATCTCCTGTACTCATCGTTGTTAGAGGTGCAACGGTGCTTTCGCTGGAACAATCGGAAGCTGAATAAAACCCTGGCGATCCGGCCCGGTGTAGACCGTGTTGCGCGCGCCGTCGTGGCAGGCACTGTCATATCCGTGCCGGGGGCCATGATCGACGCCGTCGAAAGGCTGTATGTCCACGCGCAGGCGGTAACCCTTGCGGATCAACGCTGTGTTGGGAATGATCTCGATTTCAACCATCACCACTTCATCGTTTTCGAGCAGTGCATGGTCGGCTTTGAGATGCGTGTGCTTGACCGTGTACTCGGTGGTACGCGATGCATCCGCTTTTCGATGCGACGCCTTCAACCAGCCCTTGGCCAAGGGATAGTTGGGCACGTTCATGCCCATTGTGGTCGGGCCGGCGTAGTCGACTTCTAGGCCGTTTTCATCGAGTACACGCAGGCTCACGAAGATGTCCATGTCATCGCTGCTGGAGGAGACCCACAGCCGCGCTTTGCCATACCCCGCGAACACCATGTCTTGCGTCACGGGATCACTGATGAACGAAATGCCGGTTTTCCATATTTCCAATACTGAAGGGGGTTTGACGGGAAGAAAGCACGGCGGGATGCCCGTGCGCAGCGCCAAAGGAATTTGCGCGGAGTAATCGGCCTGCCCGCTGACGACTGGAGGGTTCAACGACAGACGCAGAAAGTCATCGCGGTGCTCGTCGCCTTGCCAGTCTGATGGCGTGGCGTCGAAGAACCATTGCGGATAGTTCGTTCTTGCTATTGGCCATTCTTGTTCTTCCTGAATATAGGAGGCGCCATTGCCACTTCGAATCTCAAGACGCACCGGCGGGGTGTCCATGATGCCGTTGTCGATGCCTTTCAACCAATGGTCAAAAAAAGCCCGATGATCGGCGATCGCGGTGCGCGAATAGGCTTTGGTGAACCAGTCTTCCCAGAAATCGATCTTCTTCGATGCCGTGTTCGTGGCCAGATAGGCCTCGCTGCTGCCGAGCTGATGGAAGTGCGCCATGTGCGTTGTGCAGGCGATGGCCCATAGCGGCACCTTCACCTTACTCATGTCCGGGTTCATCAGAATCGTCGAGCGTGGACCGAACGCCTTGGTGGTATCCGAGTCCTTGAACGTGGCCTCCTTGAGCATGCCGATAAAGTCGACTGCATTGGGCTCGCCACACACCGCGGCCAGCACGCCGGCCTTGTACCAGTGACTGAAGAACTCCTCGTTGAGGATGCCGCCGGTATAGGCGACCTCGTCGTACAGATCAACATCGGTGCCGATGGCGATCATTGCTTTCAGATGCTCCGGCTCAAGGCTTGCCGCTGCGTGCTGGCTCATCGCGTAGTACGACATACCCCACAGCCCGACATTACCGTTTGACCAGGGCTGTACTCCCGCCCAGTCAATCGCATCGCGAAAGGCTTCGGCCGTTTCCATGCCGAATGGCGCAAGTGTTCCTGGGTTTTTGCCTGAGCCAGGGCCATCCACACGCACCAGCACATAGTCATGCGGCACCCAATCCACCGAGTTGGCTGTTTCGTGGTTCTCAAACACCTGCCCTTCGGGATTGCCGTGGAAATAGCGCTCCTCCATGTCCTCGTGGGCGACAAAGTCGGCGTCGTCGTCAATCGAGTGATGGTAGAAGGCTCGGCCGTAAGGGCCGCAGTTCATGATGACCGGGAAGCGGCCAGGCTTGGCCGGACGGAACACGTCCGCGTACACGTGCAGGCCGTTTTTCAGGGGGATTCTGACGTCTTTGAAACGCAGAATACCGAGAATATTTCGCCGGACTTCATTGCGTGCCGTCGCCGCATGGCAGAGCTGGCGCGGTGTGCGATCAGCAAAGACGCCGGCGGCCGAAAGCTCGGCGAGTACCGATGCGATCAAAGGATCCTGTTCGAACTCAAGCACCGGGTTCAGCGTGACGCCGGCAAAGGAAATATCGTGGCGGAAATTGAGGCGATACTGGCCGATAATTTTGTGTGCTGCCGGATCGATGCAGATGCCGCCATCCAGGTGTCCATCGCGGTGGAGCGAGCAGAGGAAGCGTGCAATGTTTGTCAGTCCAGCGTCGAGCAACTTGTTGATGTTGCCGTCCACGCGGCTGACGATGTCTGCCAGATTGAGTCGGGGTGCGCCGAGTGCGGAACCGATCGGTGTGTTGCCCACCAGAAAGGCAACCCGCTCGCCCTTGCGGTAGTGGAACTCACCGTTTTCGTTCGTCATCCCGTTAAGGGTAGAAGTCTGATATCTGAGCCCGGCAACCGGACCGGAAAACACACCGGTATGCAACGTGCAGGCATCGTGTCCGCTATCGCCAGCAAACAACGCTGTGGCGTGGGTAAAAGTCTGCAGGGTATCGCTCATGAAGAGGTCCTCTTGTAGTGCAGATCTTGGATTTGCGCAGTGCAGCGGCGCGAGTGTAGTTCTGGTCTTCAATTAACTCAACACGTGTTGAGTTTTTATGTATAGCATGTATCTCGACACACTGAACAAAGAAAAATGACCACGCACAGGGAAATATCGGCGCGATGAAAATCACAGAAGAACTCACCACAGCGGATGCCCGAGAAATCAAAACCGGGCGGCGTCCTGGCTCGGGCAACAGCCGCCAAACGGTGCTTGAAGCGGCACGCGCGTGTTTTGCCAGCGACGGTTTCGGTGCGACCACGATGCGCCGCGTGGCCGCCGATGCCGGCGTTGACGTGTCCATGGTCATGCAGTTTTTCCGTTCAAAAGACGAGCTGTTTGCAGCGGTGATGAATATTCCGGAATCGGCTCTGGAAAAGCTCGGCGCCGTTTTCGCTGGCACCGACGAGCATCTTGGGGAGCGCGTGGTTCGCGCGTTCCTCCAAGCGTGGGAGGGAGCGCCAGAAGAGTCGGAACCGCTGATGGCGATGCTCAGAAATGCGATGGTCAACGAGCAGGCGCGTCATCAACTGCGCGACTACATTGAGTCGCGATTGATTGCAGGCGCAGGCGAATCGCTTGGGCAAGACGCGCGCCTGCGCGCAGGTCTGGCGTTGTCCATGCTGGTGGGAATAGTGACCGGACGACAAATCATCGGCGTGCCGATTCTTGCCGCGACCGATCGGGAAACGCTGGTGGCGGTGGTTGCCCCGGCGATTCAGCACACGCTGCTGCCACCGCCAAAGTGTGCAATCGCCACTGACTGATTGGGGGGCATGGTGTTCACCTCATTACGTCAGGTGAACACCATGGTTCCGTTCAAGGCTACAACGCTTGATCGGTCAGGGAACGATCGGCAGTTGCAGGTAGCTCGGGTACTCCGGTCCGGTGTAAATGCGGTTCACGGCATCGACGTGATAGCTCTTGTCATAGGCACGAACCGGCACGCCGGCCGGCGCATAAGGCTGGATATTCACCAGCAGACGGCAGCCTTTGCGGATCCTCGCGGTGCTCGGGTTGAGACCGATTTCGACCGGCACGATGTCTCCTCGCTGCAGCGGCGCGCAGTCTTTCTCTAGGTGGGTGTGCACCGGCCAATATTCGGTAGTGCGTTCGGCATCCAGCGCACGGCGGGACACTTTCAACAAGCCATGCCCGACCGGATGGATGTGCAACGGATCCACCGGCAGCACCACGGATTCGTAACGGATTTCGCGATCCTGCTCATCAAGAACCCGCAGCGAGACAAATACGTCCATATCTTCGCTGGTCGATTCCACCCACAACCCGACCATCATGTAGCCGGCGAGGGTCATGTCTTCGCTCATCGGCTCGCTGACAAACGAGATACCGGTCGACCAACGTGGCGTGCCGTCACTGGAGCCCGCCGGCGCGAGAGTTGGCGTGCCCAGATCAAGGTGCGCGTCGTATTCGGCGCGGCTTTGTTCGGTGGGCAGCGACTCGGTGATGCGCAGCACGTTGGGACGACGACCGTCGTTTTGCCAGTCTGAAGGGCGAGCATCGAGGTACCAGCGACGGTATTCTGTACGCGCTATCGGCCACTCGTTTTCATGCAGGACGAAGTGAGCTCCGCTGCCTGTTCGCACCTGCACCCGCACCGGCGCTTCATCCATCACGCCGTTGTCGATGCCCTTGAGCCAGTAATCGAAATAGCGCATGTGTTCGGCGATCGATTTGTTGCTGTAGGAGTCCGGGAACCAGGCATCGGCGAAATCGAATTTGCGCGCTTTGGCAGCGGTGGAACGGATGTAAGTTTCGCTGCTTCCGAGTTGGTGAATGATCGCACCGACTTGCGGGCCGACGATCCACACCGGGGCAGTGGCTTTGCTCATGTCCGGGCGCATGAAGATGCTGCCGCGCGGGCCATAGGCGTTGATGTCATTGAACGGAGTCGCCAGCACGCGTGCCATCCAGTCGGTTTCCGGACGCTCGCCACAGTGGTTGTTGCCGGACCAGATCTTCCACCACCAGTTCCAGAAGCCGGAGCCGAAGATGCCGCCGCCGTACAGGGCTTCGTTGTAGATATCCGCGTCGGTGCCTTGCGCGATCATCGCCTTGAGGTGCGAAGGTTGCAGGCTGGCCACACTGTGCTGGGCCATCGCCAGGTACGACATGCCCCACAAACCGACGTTGCCATTGGACCAAGGCTGAGTGCCTGCCCATTCGATGGCGTCGTAATAATCTTCGGCTTCCTGAACGCTGAAGGGCGCTTGCAGGCCCGGGCTTTTGCACACGCCACGCGCGTCGACGCGGATGCACACATAGCCTTCCGGCACCCACACCGAGGTGTCGACGGTCTCGTGATTTTCGTACTGGGCGCCATCCGGATTGCCGGAAAAATAACGATCCTCCATCTGCTCCTTGCGCAGAACGTCGGCCTCGTTGCAAATGCAGTCGTGATAAAAGCTCTTGCCGTAGAAGCCCTTGCTCATGACGATCGGGTATTCGCCCGGCTCGGCAGGACGGAAGACGTCGGCGCAGACGTAGGAGCCGTCGCGCAACGGAATACGTACATCGGTCATTTTGATGATGCCGCGGATATTGCGGCGTAATTCGTTACGGCTGGTCGCGGCATCGCACAGTGTGCGCGGTGTTTTGTCGGTGAACACACCGGGCGTGGCGTTGAGTGTTTCGAGAATCTGCAGCAGGGTCGGATCGTTAGCAAAATCGACCACGCCGCCTTGGCCCATCGGCATCACCGGTGGGCTGAAATTGATCGGTGTGGCGCCAATCAGCTCATGCACAACCGGCGCAATTTTTACGCCCGATTCGATGCTGCCTTGTTGATCCAGGGTGTACACGAAACGAGCGAGGTTGGTGACGGAAGGATCGAGCAGCTTGTCGATCTTGCCGTCGACACGATTGGCCAGTTGCGCCAGATTCAGGCGCGGCGCGGCCGGTATAGCGCCCAACACGATACCGCCGACCCTGAAGCTGATGGCTTCGCCGGCGCGGTAGTGGAATTCACCATTGTCGGAGGTCACGCCGGATAGCGTGGGGGTCTGGTATTTGAGTCCGGCGATCGGGCCGGCAAAAATACCTGTTAACACGGGGCTCAGTGCAGGTGCAGGAGACAGACTCATGCTGGATTCCTTATTGTTCTTGATTATGGGATCGATTCCAGTAAGGTACGGCGGACGAGAAAATAATTCAACACTCGTTGATATGGACGATGTTTCGTAATAATTTGGATATGACTATGAAGAAAGAAACCACTTCTGCGCCGCGTCGTGGGCGTCGGCCAGGCCCTAACAGCACGCGGCATCTGGTGCTAGAAGCGGCACGTGCGCGTTTTGCCAGTGACGGTTTTGCCGCCACGACTATCCGCGTGGTGGCAGCAGACGCAGGCGTCGACGTGGCGCAAGTGATGCAGTTTTTCCGCTCCAAGGACGAGCTCTTCGCGGCGGTGATGGCAATCCCGGCCTCTGCGCTGGAGCGTTTCGACGCACTCTATGAAGGCCCGGACGAACACTTGGGCGAACGAGTAGTGCGCGCTTTTCTCACGGCATGGGAGGGCATCCCGGAAGAATCGGAACCGTTGATGGCCACGCTTCGCGGCGCCTTTGTTAATGACCAGGCACGCGATCAGTTACGCGCCTTCATTCA
Organism: Pseudomonas sp. F01002; assembly: GCF_004402115.1. Classification (NCBI taxonomy): domain Bacteria; kingdom Pseudomonadati; phylum Pseudomonadota; class Gammaproteobacteria; order Pseudomonadales; family Pseudomonadaceae; genus Pseudomonas; species Pseudomonas sp. F01002. The sequence continues at coordinate 54,522 of NZ_SOPU01000023.1, forward strand.
ATCGCGATTGCTCGGCGGTACTCACGAGCATCTGGAACCTGAAGCCAAACTGCGATCCGGCCTCGCAGCGTCCTTGCTGGTCGGCATGGTGGTCAGCCGACGCATCATCGGCGTGCCGATGATGGTGGCTGCAGAACATGACGAACTGGTGCGGATCATCGGCCCAGCCATTCAGAAGATTCTGGTGCCCGAGAGCTGATTGATTGAGCGCGGCGGGAAAATCCACAACGATCTGCCCATGCATTGAAAGAGGAGGGAGCACATGGCCAATTTTTCAGCCGCCAGTTTCAAAACAGTCCACCTCGGAATATTGCTAGGGCAGACTGCCGCACTTAAAGACCGGCTGCTGGATCGACATCTGATGCCACTCGGCATAACTGCTGCACAGCTCAAAGTGCTGAGGATTGTAGGTCGTGGCGATGACACTGCGGTCGCGTTGTGTCGACACCTTTCCATTCACAGCGCCTCGATGACGCGAATGCTCGATCGCCTTGAGCGCAAAGGTCTGATCGTCCGCACACAGGATGGTCAGGATCGACGCCAGGTGCGTCTGATGCTGACCGAGAAAGGCGAATCACTGAGATCGATGTTCCCGCCGATGGAGGCCGCCGCCATGAATGAATTCACGGGTTGCCTCACGACTGGGGAGCTGAAGTGCCTAGAGAGTCTATTAGGAAAAATGCTCTCAGACGTTTCCCAGTAGCGTGATCACCAACACAACGTGATCCGCTGCCGCACTACGTCGCGGCTCAAACGCTTAAAACCGCTCGACAGACATCCCGAACCACGCGCCACTGCCGGCACGGATGCACTTTTCCAAGCTATCAATCCGTGGCAGCAGCCGCGCATGGACAAGGGTTCTATCGTGATCGCCTGTTCATGCGCGGCATCGATGGGGTTGCCCCTCTCAAACCTAAACGGCCGAAGTGACACCGCATCATATCAGCGTATCTAGTGATGAACGCTTTGCGAGCACGGTAGGCTTGCGAGAGGAGGCTGCACTCGCTTGTGTCTGCACCAAAGCATCTCACCCGCGGGTGCAAGCTCACCGCCGGGCTTCAATGTTGAAATAAACTATGGGAGATATCGGGGGGAGTGACATCGAGCGACTTCTGACGCATCGGTGGGGCTGCCTGATTCACGCCACATGAGTTGGGCTTACTCGTACGTCTTTTTTCGGCTCGCTACGGATATGGGGGGCTTTCTACTAAATCCCCCGCGGCTGGAAAAGGCACCACCTGCAGTGCCGCCCCTGTAAACTAGTTTTTTTCACTGTTAACCACATTAGTTAACAGTGAAAAAGTCGGTTTACACACGTAGTTCGAGGTGGGCTTGGTGGACTCCCCGTTTACGTTCGTTTTGATAATCGATTGCATCTAACTTAACCAGTACGCTTTGTAATCATGATCGGCAGAGGTCCGGTGAAAGCCTCCGTTGAGGATCAACTATCTCCGATAGGTGACACGATTGTTGGCACTGATGTGATTTTGACCCAGGGGGGATGCGGCGGAAATCTTGGACTACCTGGAGGTAGTTCATGTATTCATACGAAGACCGTATCCGAGCGGTCAAGCTCTACATCAAACTGGGCAAGCGAACCGGGGCAACTATTCGTCAGTTGGGCTACCCGACGAAGAACTCTTTGAAGAGCTGGCACGCAGAGTATGAGCGATGCCTCGACCTGCCGCGTGGCTACGAGAACTCGAAGTCGAAGTACTCACCGGCCCAAAGGGAAAAGGCTGTCGAGCACTATCTCGAATACGGTCGCAACATCGCCGCTACCATCAAGGCGTTGGGCTACCCCGCGCGGGATTCTTTGCGTGCCTGGATTTACGAAATGCACCCCGAGTTGCATACGCGTGTTGTCAGTCGATCAGACGGGTTAGCCCGGCCGCCAGCGGTGAAGCAGGCAGCGGTCATCGCGCTGTGCACGCGAAAAGAAAGTGCGAAAGCCCTGGCTCAAAAGCTGGGCGTGTGCAGGCCGACCTTGTACAACTGGAAAAACCAGCTACTCGGCCCAGAGGTATCCCCATCCATGAAGTGTCGACTTGAACCCTCATCGTCACCGGAACGAGAGGAGTTGCAGCGGCAACTCGAATCTCTCCAGCTCGATGTTCGCCGTTTGCAGCTTGAACATGACCTGTTGATGAGGGCGAATGAACTCATAAAAAAAGAGACGGGCATCAACCGGCAAGTCCTGACCAATCGGGAGAAGACATTGCTGGCTGATGCCCTTAGGCATAGGTACTCCTTGCTAGAGCTGCTTGACGCGTTGGGCTTGGCCCGAAGCTCCTATTTCTATCATCGAGCCCGAATGCAGGTCGCGGAAAAGTACACCGAAGTGCGTCGTGCCATGGCGGACATATTCGAGCGCAATCATCGTTGCTATGGCTACCGTCGGATGCGAGCTTCGTTGAGCAGGCAGCGTGTGCGCCTTTCAGAGAAGGTGGTGCAGCGCTTGATGAAGCAGGAGTGCCTAGTCGTCGCCAAGCCGAAACGGCGTCGATACGGTTCCTACCTCGGGGAGATCAGTCCGGCGCCGGAAAACCTCCTCAACCGCGACTTCACGGCCCTAGCTCCGAATGAGAAATGGCTGACCGACATCTCGGAGTTCCAGATCCCGGCAGGCAAGGTGTACCTGTCCCCCATGATCGACTGCTTCGATGGGAAGGTAATCAGTTGGTCGATCGGCACGCGTCCCGACGCCGAGCTTGTGAACACGATGCTGGATGCAGCTATCGAAACGGTGGCCAGTAACGATAAACGGCCTGTTGTTCACTCCGATCGTGGCGCTCACTACCGCTGGCCCGGCTGGTTATCGCGCATCGCTGATGCGAAGCTGATTCGTTCGATGTCGCGCAAAGGCTGCTCACCAGACAACGCGGCTTGTGAAGGTTTCTTCGGCCGACTGAAAACGGAACTGTTCTATCCTCGCAACTGGCAGTCAACGAGCATCGAGCAGTTCATTCAGGCCTTGGATTCATACATTCGCTGGTACAACGAAAAACGTATAAAGATTTCCCTCGGCGCGCTCAGTCCCATTGAGTATCGTGAAAGCCTGGACTTAGCGGCATAACCAGTCCAAGTTTTTGTCCGCATCCCCTACTCTGAACGCAGCCATTTTTTCGCATTAATTGACTTCCTCCACCCTTACTCCAATCTCCGAATTCTTGCTGAGAATGCGGCCAATCTAAGCCTTCATGTGGTGTGGGATTACGGCAATTTCGTCAGTGCGGGCTGGGCGCAAAACGAAGACTTCCTTCCCAATGCCCGTCGATCTCAGACTTATTTAATCGTGACTGAAGGGACTTCCGACACTCGAATCCTGAAGAGAGCCCTCATGCTTCTCCGACCAGATATCGAAGATTTTTTTCGGTTCATCGACATAGAGGAGCGACATCCGTTCTCCGGAACAGGAAGCTTGTCAAAGTTTGCCGAGGGATTGATCAAGATTGATGTCCACAATCGTGTTGTCATCCTATTTGACAACGATGCGGAAGGGGTCGAGGCGTTTGAAGGCCTCCGTCGTTTCAACTTTCCGGCAAACATGCGAGCAATGCTTCTGCCTGCCCTTGAAGAGCTACGCAGTTTTTCGGCCCGGGGGCCAAGCGGTGTCGAGAGTGTGGATATCAATGGCCGTGCAGCAGCCATCGAATGCTATTTGGATCTTCGATTAAAGGGGCGACCGCCCCCGCAGGTGATTTGGACAAACTACAAGGAGTCGTTGGATATCTATCACGGAGCGCTGGAATACAAGGAGAGCTACTCCAAAGCATTTTACAAAGCTACGTCAGATGGCATGGCAACAGGCGCTTACGACTCTAGCAAATTGACCATTGTGATCAATTCGCTTTACGCCCAATGCACCGAGATGGCAACGCTGATGCTTCGCTCCGTGCGGGACTAGGGTTGCATCGAGCCGAGTGCGACAGTTTTAATTCGCAAGACGTTGGCGCTTAAGAGGCTTTTTAGGATGTTGAGACAGTTTTGCGAATTTTTTACAGTGCCTGGAGGCACCCGGAAACCGGGCCTCTTTGCGACAGCTTTAATTCACAAAATTCAGAATGGCGCATTCCGTGCCTCCCACCACCGAAGCTAGGAGATTACTGGGAGCCATTTGCGAATGGGCCCGGTGAGGAACACTCAATCGCCATCGCACCTATGCGGGGTAGAGGGACTAGGAGTTTCTCAGCGCGGACGCCTGAACCTCTGCCCCTGTCTCAGCGGGCCTGGAAGCTGATCAAGTCTCGGACTTCGTCAGCTACGCGCTGCAGCAATTGATCAAATTCAGTCGACGATTCACTTTCAAGGGCGTAAGCCAATGCCACCAACGTCAGTGGATGTGTATCAAGCGTAGAGCAAATTGCCTCGAGCTTCTGCAACGTAGGGCTGGTCTTACCGTTTTCGAGCAGGCTTATGAAATTTGTACTGCTCGTAATTGCAAAATCTTCTTGAATCAACCCTTTGCTCATACGGGCCATCTTTAGCGCCTGTCCGAGTGAAGACCGTATGTCCATTTTGTAGCCCCACAAAATGGCACAATCAGGCGACAGCAGGTAGGATAAGACCACCAAGTATATTGGTTGCTAACTGATATTAATTCACATCTATGGGGGCTGTGTGTTCAAGACAACTGAACGGTCTGCGATTTTTCCAGCGCCGAGTGGACCAGACGGAGTTCAGTTTTGGCACCACGTGGAGCATGAGGTGCACTGGCCATGGTATTACCTCAAAGTAGTACAGGACTTTGGTGACGAGGAGATGCGAACGATGTTGATGGTGTCTACGGCATCAGATCTGGCTGATATCGTGAGCGCCCGCACTGATTCTGTGTGGCTGGAAGAGGCATATATCGTCACTCCCGGATCCATAAACGAGAGTGGCAGCTGGAAACTGGAATCGCTGTTAGAAGTCGTCGTCTTGAGAAATGAACGTTGCTTTCCAGCGGAGGTGTGCCACGTAGTGACGGGCGGGCAGATTTATAAACTCGGTCAGTCGCCCTGCCTGCAGAGTGTTAAGCCCCAAAAAATCTTCGACGCCCTAATTCACCTCGGTAAAGGAGAAAATAAAAATCACCATCGAAAGAAAGGAGATTAACTATGAAAAGACTAGATACCCCGCATGCCTCCTCACAAGCTGGGCTCAGATGCGTTGTGGATCCAGGCTAAAGTAAAAAGCATTGAAAGCAGACGTGTTTAACTCTTAACGACATCGCGGTGTTTAGAGTGGTGAAGGGTTGGGCGAGCGTTCCTGCTCTGTGTTTCGAGGACCGAAGATTGTAGGTAACCATAAATGACGATGCCAAATGAGCGTACGCGTGCGGTCATTCAGACTAGAGAGTTTCTGGTAGAACTGTCCCAAGACAAATCGCTACCAATGCGTATTCGTGGTGATGCGATATTTCTTTTACGTCACTTCCCGAGCGATAGCCAGATGCTCCTTGCTGGATATATAGAAGAGCACGCAGACACTGGAGTGGCACCAATGGGACCGATCTTTAGTTCGACGATTGGAGGATAAATTAGTCTTGGTCAGTACATCGGTGCAGATCCCAACTTACCAAGAGGTAACGGATGCCCCTCATTTATCGTTTCCCAGATAGGTTACGACGGAACGGAATTCGCTATCGGCTCACTTATCGATTAGTTTAAAGTTACGTGGGGATAAGGGACAGTTATGGGGTCTGTTTCGAAAATTATTTCAAATCAGGTATTGGAGATGGCTTCAGGCAGGCCCTTTCACCGTATGGTTTTCGTCGAAGCCGGCTCACCTTCAGCAATCAGTAAATCTTTAACACGACTAGTACGAGCAGGCTTACTTGAGCGTGTGGCCCGCGGGATTTATATGCGGCCTCACTGGGGTAAGCATGTTGGGAAAGTCCGCGCGAGCCCATTGGAAATTATGAGCATAATCGCCCAGGCAAATGGAGAAACTATCCAAATCCATGGGGCGGAAGCAGTGCGCAGATTTAGGTTGAGCAATCAGATGCAAGTGAGGCCTGTTTACTATACGAGTGGCTATACACGCGATCTGAAAGTGGGAAATGCCGTGATTCGGTTACAGCATGCGTCAGCCGAACGGTTGCAGCATGCAGGAACTAGAGTTGGAGAGGCGCTTACCGCCCTATATTATCTTGGTCCGAGAGGTGCATCTGATCTCTTGGTTACGAAAATTTGTAAAATGTTAAGCAGTATGGAAATAATTACACTTCGTGCCTGCAGGATGCCACGTTGGATGAGCGCCGCATTGGAGCGATCACATCATAGGTCACGTAATACAAACATCTGATGACTGGAGGATAAATTGCGACCTAATAACGTAGCTGACTGAATGAACCTTTGCGTTCTCTGCCACTCTTCGTGACAGAACTGTCGAGGACAGAAGCCATAACAGGACGCCATACCGGCGGCTGGCCGAGCTTTCTAGCTGGACGTCGGGCGCCTTGAAGTACGATTTTGTTCAGACTGGGCTGCTACCTGCCGGCAGGGAATCCGCCAGCGTAGGATAGTAAGGCAACCCATTGGCCGAGGGCCGGACACGTACCCCATGAATGAATTCGTGCAGACAACTGTGAAATGCCAAGACTCTGGTGATGGAAGTGGGGATGTCATCATCGACCTTCCTTCAGAACTTCTCGCAAGCATGAATCTCAATCTCGGTGATTCACTGAGTATCGAGTTGGTTAACGGGGCCATAGTGCTCAGGCCTATTCGTGATGCAAATGTATAGTCCCGAGGCAGAGTCCGACTTTTACGGTTCTCCAACACGAATCGGCAAATATTCAGCCGTGGTAATGGTTCTCAAGATAGGAGCTTGGGTCAGTGAAATTTCGGTAACTGGGTCAATCCTGCGCTGGTGATAACACCGACAGGTCAGGATGCAAAAAGATGAGTTCCGAGCCGCTGAGCGTTCCGTTTTCGTTTCAACGTTCACACCTGCAGCCAAAGACAAAGGTCGATGGCATCCAGGATGGTAAATTTCCGCTGTCACCCGGCCGAATCAGGCGATTGAAGCCCGGGGGAGGGTGACTAGTAATTTCGGAAGCGGCAAGCACGCGAATTCCGGAAATCTGAAAACCACTCTTCATGATCTTGCTCACCGTTCGTAGTTCCCACATTGGCCATCACCTCTGAAGCCCAGCAACCGCAGCACCGACCCGAGTAAAGAAAATATAGTGAACCAGCCTGACAGGCTGACGATTTTCGCAGCGACCGTGAAAAAACCGAAGTAATGTATGGATAGCGCTTGGGCGCGAGGTTATCTTGCGATTAGTTCACGTTTATCTTCAAAATTGCTTCGGCGGTCTATTAGCGGTCAGGTGAGCAGGGACATGATTGAGGTTATTCTGTAAGTGAAACTTTCAGGGGTGCTCGATAAGATCTGAGTACGAGTAACTAGTTGGCCAACAGCTAGCGGCTGATCTAAGAAATAAAAAAAATCGATCCTCTGGTTGTTATATCCCCATTCGGCTGAATACTTACAGTGAGTACCATCTTCATCGATCAGCAGCCCAGGATATATTTCATTTTCTTCGCCATTCCATTCGATAAGGTGGCAATGCATTTTTTCCGAGGCAAGCTTTGCATTTGACTGGATGGCATAGATGCAAATGGCTTGGGACTCATCCTCAGTCCACACCAAATCGATCTGAACGGCTGTCTTGGTCATGTTGAATCTCGTCATTGGTGGCTGTGCCAATATTAGGCCGTTAGCGCGGAGGCGACAAGTCTGTAGGCTGCCAGGTCCGACGTGGCAGATAATCTCTGTAAAAGTGGATTAAAAATCAAAAATGGTATTCGGGCTCACGATTTCAGATAATTAGTAGTCGTTTTTTTGGTATTTAGTTCGGTGCGCTACAACCTTGGAAGAAGTTCCACTCAGACACATAATTTAACATAATATACATTACGCGTAACAAGGTGTTTCGAGATTAGCCCGGTTGCACGCAGATTTGGCAGCGATCAAATCGCCTCAGCCACTCATTCTCCCGTCAGCTTCTCAAACAGCTGCGAATGTTCGGGAAATTGCTCGCTAAGCTTTTGCTGACTGCCCAATTCCATATCTGCAAAATCAAACCCTGGTGTAACCGCTTCGCTGATCAGGCCGTATCCCGCCAATCCATTTGTAAGCGGCGAAGCTTTCCAGACACCACCCGGTACATGCAACTGCAAACATTGTCCGGCGATTATATCGCTGCCCATCACAACCGTTTTTAATGTGCCGTCCGGAAAAATCAGGCTGTACTGAATCGCATCTCCCAGATGGTAGTAATGCACGATGTCCGATTGGTTCAGATGGAAATGACCTGTCGGCGAATCCTTGGTCAGCAAGTAGTAAATGGATGTCATCAGGTAGCGCTGGCCCCCAGCGGTCTCAACCATCGCGTGGTGATCGGTTTGAAAGGTTCTGCGGTAGAAACCGCCTTCCATGTGGGGTTCCAGGTTCAGTGCTGCAACTACAGCCTCAGCGCTGGGAATGTGTTTATCAAAGGTGTTGGTAGTCATGTTGATTGAGCCCTCCAGCCTTTGAAATAGCGCGCAATTAATGCGCTAACTCTATTATGGCTACGCATATGATTAATAATAACTATGCTAAATAGCTCTTTAGTAGAGCTAGCCATTAGAGCTTGAGCACACGAGTACTCACTACCCTCGCCCACTATTGTTATTCACGCTGCACTTGTGTTTGCGACACGAGCAGTGCGAATAAACAAGGCGCGCACTTTCTCCCAGAAATTCCCCCCCAATACAAAAAAGCTACCGATCAGCATGAGGTCACCCAGCGCTTGAACTTGCCAGAGGTTGGGTCTGAGCCCCGGCCAAATGCTGTCGATGTAGGGTTCAAGAAAGGAGGAAATCAGCGGCACAAAAAACATCACGATGCCAACTCTATGACGCAATGGGCCCACTTCGACTTCCGTGCTGGGTGCAAGTGAGGACACATAACCGAACAGGCTGCGCTTTAACTGTTGGAATCCGGACTTGCCCATGATGGCAATGGCGAGAATCAGCAGGATTTTGTTGCTGATGAACAGCACGCCGGTCAGTGCAGCGATCTTTGACCCCGGCACATCGGCTGCCGCTGCGAGTGGCACCAACAGCCAGGAACCCAGCATCAAGCAGATAATGACTATTCCCAACTTAAAGCGCCAACCGGCTGAATGGGGTTCAACAACACCCGGGGTGTTATTCATAATCGTCGTACCTTTCTAGCGGATCACAGTAGATTTGATGGCGCTTAAAAAAGCGTAGCAGCCGTGTGCCCATTTGGACGGCTATGCTCCAGTGATCTTTGTTGGTCGGGAAATGCGTAATGCATCCAGGTACAACCCTGCTGAATTGGCCTGGCCGGTTCGTGTTGCTTGGCGTATTCGGCCTCAGTGGTTGCGTACGGCTTGGGCCGGATTTCCAGCCGCCCGGCGAAGAATGGGTCAAACACTGGAGCACCCCTGCCCTCGAGCAATCCAGCCAGCGCAGCCTTAACCCGGACATCCGTCAGTGGTGGCAAGTCTTTGCCGATCCGGTCCTCAATCATTTGATTGCCGAGTCGGATGCACGCAACTCCAGCCTCAAAATCGCCGGCCTGCGCGTCATGGAAGCCCGCGCCCAACTCGGCATTGCTCAAAGTGGTCTTTACCCGCAACTGCAGCAAGCCAGTGTCGACAGTCTTTACTTTAACCGCAGACAATCCGGCGGAACCAACCCGCAAGACAGCCATTTCTGGCAACACAGCGCGGGGTTCGACGTGGGTTGGGAACTGGACTTCTGGGGCCGCTTCAGTCGCGCCATCGAGTCATCCGATGCCAGCTACTTCGCCGCTCAGGCCAACTATGAAGACGTGCTCGTCCTGCTGCGCGCGCAAGTGGCCGATACCTATTTTTCGCTGCGCACCACCGAAGCCCGTTTACGCGTCGCCCGGGAAAACGCCAAACAGCAAAAGCGCAACTTCGAGATCACCGAGAAGCTGTTTAATCGCGGCCAAACTGCCGAACTCGACCTGCAACAAGCCAGGACACAATACCTGGGCACGTTGAGCACCATCCCCAACTTCGAAGACCAGTTGCAAAGGACCCGCAATGCGTTGGCGGTGTTGATTGGTCAGCCACCCGGCGCACTGCCGCAACTGCTCGAGAACGTGGGATTGATACCGCTGGTCGACCGTGCCGTGTTGCAAGATGTACCGGCCAACCTGCTCCTGCGTCGGCCTGATGTGCGCGCCGCCGAGCTTAATGTCGCCGCCCAGTCAGCGCTGATCGGTGTGGCCGAGAGCGATTTCTATCCGTCGCTGACCTTACTGGGCAGCATCGTCTGGTCCACCGACACGCTCAGTGGCACGCCCCGGAATCTGGATTTGATCGGCGGCCCCAGTCTGCGCTGGAATCTGTTTGATCACGGCCAGATCAGCGACAACGTGCGCGTGCAGGATGCGCGGTTGCAGCAGCTGATCGAGGTCTACCGCGACAAGGTTCGCCAGGCGGCACGCGAGGCAGACGATGCGGCCTATGGCCTGATCAAATCCCTGGAGCGCGAACGCATCCTGCGCGAGGCCGAAGTAGCCGCCAAACGCTCGCTGGTGCTGGCCAGCGCGCAGTATCGCGAAGGTTATTCGGACTTCCAGCGGGTGCTGGATGCGCAGCGTGCCTTGCTCGAACAACAGGACAATTATCTGGTCGCCCGCAGCAATGCCGTCAGTAATGTCATTGCGTTGTACAAAGCCGTGGGCGGTGGCTGGTACAGCGCCCAGCCGAAAGTTGATCCAACCACCCGCCAGCAAATGGAAAAACGTACCGACTGGGGCGATCTGCTGGAAGAACCCGCCACTGCACAGCCTGCCATTCCAATGTCTTACAAGGTAAAAGACCAATGAGTGAAGCCGCCCAGCCCACGCCCGAGACACCTGTCACCCAGGCGCCAGCACCGGCCGCCGACCCGGCAAAAAAAGGCATCAAGTGGGTGCTGCTACTGATCCTCTTGAGCCTGGCCTGGTACCTGTTGGCGGATCGTTTCACCCCCTACACACAACAGGCCCGGGTGGGTGCCTTTGTGATTCCGGTCGCCTCGGAAGTGGCAGGCCGCGTGACCCGGGTGAACGTGCGCAACAACCAGGACGTCAAGGCCGGCGAAATCCTTTTCGAGGTGGACCCTCAGCCGTACCAGATTGCCGTCGACCGTGCGCGCGCCGACCTTGAATCGACCCGCCGACAGATCGGTGCGAGCACCGCCGGCATTGCCTCGGCGCAAGCCAACTTGCGGGCAGCCCAGGCCAATGAGCTCAAGGCGCGCCAGGACAATCAGCGTCTTGAGGGTTTGTATCGCGAAGACCCCGGCACCATTTCTGTACGTCTGCTCGAAGTGTCTCGCGCCAACCGCGAACAGGCTGTGAGTCAGGTCGCCGCTGCCCGCGCCGAAGTGCAGCGCGCGCGTGAACAGGAAGGTGGCAGCGAGGAAGACAACGCTTTGCTGCGCAGTGCCGCCACGGCGTTGTCCAAAGCTGAACTGGATCTGTCCAACACGCAGATTCGCGCTCGCTCGGCCGGGCTGATTACGGATCTGCGTACTGACGCAGGGCAATTCGCCGCTGCCGGCAGCCCCGTCATGACCCTGATCGCCATTCACGATGTGTGGATCAGTGCGGACATGACCGAGAACAACCTCGGTCTGGTGAAGCTCGACACGCCGGTTTCGATTGTTCTGGATGCTCTGCCGGGCGAGGTTTTCGAGGGGCGCGTGCGCAGCGTCGGTTACGGCGTCAGCGTGGGGCAGACACCCGCGCCTGGCACCTTGCCCAGCGTGCAGAACAGCCGCGATTGGTTGCGTCCGGCCCAGCGTTTTCCGGTCATTATCGAGTTTTCGCCAGACTCGTTGAACACGTTGCGTGACAGTCGGGGGATCCGTGCCGGTGGGCAGGCCGAAGTCATGGCCTTCCCCACCGAGGGCAATCCGCTGAACCCACTCGGCCGCGTGTTTGTGGGGTTCATGAGCTGGCTGAGCTATGCCTATTAAGGGTATGTCTACTCGGCGCACTCCGCGGGATCAACGCGCACTGCGCCTGGCCACCGGTACAGCGTTGTGCCTCACCGCCAGTTTCGGCCTGGGCTTGCCGATTCCCTTTATGGCGCCGGTGCTTTGCCTGCTGTTGCTGGCCTCGGTCAATCGCCCGCTGCCGTTCAAGGCCAGGCTGGTTCTCGCACTGGCCGCCATGTTGACCACCGGCATCGGCCTGCTATTGATCCCGGTCCTGCGTTATTACCCCGTCAGCGGCGTGCTGTTGATCAGCGTCGGTCTGTTCCTGGCGTTCCGCTTTGGCCTGCGGGGCGGCAACACCTTGATCATGACCTTCCTGGTGATTGGCCTGACCATGATTTCCTCGGCCGGTATCGCCGAATTCGATCTGGCGGCGATGGCCATCGGCGCACTGGTCAAGGGTTTGCTACTCGCCTTTGTCGTCGTGGCGTTCAGTCATGGGATATTCCCGGATCCACCCAATGCCCCTTCCCCGCCGGCTGCCCCACTCCTGCCGGCAGAAGAAGTCAGTCGGATTGCGCTGCGTGCAACCCTGATCGTGTTACCGGCATTCCTGCTGGCGCTGATCGACCCGGCCGGTTATCTGCCGATCATCCTGAAGGCCGTCGGCCTGGGACAGCAAAGCTCCGCGACGAATGCCCGCAACGCCGGTCGCGAGCTGCTCGGCTCAACCTTGCTCGCAGGCCTGTTGGCGATCCTCTTCTGGAGTGCCCTCAGTCTGTTTGTGCATCTGTGGATGTTCTTTCTGTGGATGCTGCTGTTCGGCCTGGTGCTGGCGCGCAAGCTGTATGCCCTGAGCCCGACGCGGTTTACCCCGGGGTTTTGGCTCAATACTCTGATCACGCTGATCATCCTGTTGGGTCAGTCAGTACAGGACAGCGCAGCAGGCAAGGACGTTTACACAGCGTTCGCCATCCGCATGGGCTTGTTCCTCCTCGTGACGCTGTATGCCTGCCTGATGGTTCATCTGCTCGATCAAGGGCGGCAAAATGACGTTCAAGGGTTAACCTGATACCCCTTACCCTGCAAGCAGCTGGTATAGGCGGTAGAACTGGTCGAAGCACTGGTTTTCTCTTGCGCCCGGCGTTCCTGACGCTGACGCGAGCCTCCGACGACCGCTCCTGCCGCGGCGGTTTCCTTGGCGCGATTCTGGCGATAGTCCTGCTTAACGTCATCATCGACGCGATCATAAAACTCGTCATGCTGACGTCCGCGTACCTGCGCCCCCGCAGCCCCTGCCGCAGCGCCCACGGCGGCCCCCTTCAGCCTTCCACCGGAAGGAGGCGGTGCAGTCGAGGCGCTCTGACTGGCCGCGATGTTGTGGCATTCGGTAATGTCCGTTTGGGTTTGTTGCGAACTCTGCCCTTTCATCGGCACGACCGTTTCGGCCCACCCTTGGGTCCAGGAAACCGACAGTGCGATGCACAGGCTAATGGATGACAACCTTTTCATAATGACCTCCGACAGGGCCCGGCACTCTGCAAGCACACTGGGTCGGTAGACAGACCGCTCAATACGTCACACCTCGTGATCCTGAGCGTGGTTCAGCATAAAAGATTGTAGATCCCCCCTTCTCACCCGCCCCCCTTCTCTATTCGTGGCCGGCGTGCGGAACTATTTTTCGCGCCTGCACACGCCATGACCTAACCTGAATGGCTAAAGCCGCTGGAGGCATGTCTATGCGTCCTGCATTGAAATTACTCATATTCGTTGTGTTCGCGCTGATGGGGGCGAACATCGGCGAGCTGTCGGCGGATGAACTACCCAACACGTCAAGCAACGGTGCGGCCAGCGCTACCGCTACTGTGTCAAAAAGCGATCTCGAAGCACTGCAATTAAGGCTGGACAACCTTAAACAGCAGGTGTCACTGACCAGTAACTACACCCAGTTGATAGGCTTTCAGGACAACGTTCAGTTGCTCTTCAGTGATGCGGACAAGTTGGCGGCCGTGTTACTTCCCGAGCAGGCGCAGTTGCAAGCACAACTCAGTGTGCTCGGGACGGCATCCGCCACCAGCGTTGCCATCGAAAAGTCCGATCTCGTGAAACAGAGGTCCTATCTCACCGAACAAAAAGACAAGGTGGATGCCGATCTCAACATACTGCTGGCCATCAAAGAAGGCGCTACTAACCTCATCGCTCAGATCGCCAGCATTCGGCGCACACAACTGGAAACCGAACTCGCCCAGCGAACCGCCAGCCTCCTCAACCCCCGTTTCTGGTTACCGCTGTTTTCTCCACTGCCGGAGGATAAGAACCGTCTGACGTTTTTGATTGACCAGTCCAACAGTGTCATTCAGTCCGTCTGGCAACCCGGCCGGCGTGCCGTGACCGTCACGTTGTTATTGCTGGCCCTGGCCTTCTGGACGCCGGGGCGAAGACTGGCTGAGCGTGGCTTGACATGGATCTGCATTCATCGAGTACCGGAAGGTCGCCTGCGCAGAAGTTCATTGGCGATAGCGACGGTAGTTGCCACGATGCTGAGCGCAGGTTTCGCAATACAGCTCATCTCCGCGGCGGCTACCCGCCTTCAACCATTGCCGCAGCCACTGCAAGGCTACTTCGACGATGTCGAGAAAGTCGCTTACGCCTGCGCCCTGATTATCGGTCTGAGTCGGGCCCTGCTGTCTAAACGCAATCCCTCATGGCGGTTACCTGGCATCGCCGATGAAGTCGCACTTTCGATCAGCCCTTTTCCGGCGCTGCTGGCCGGTTCAATGTTGATACTCATCTCACTGGTACAAGTCACCAATGCGACGGGCATGAGTTCGCAGGTGGTTCTCTTCAGCCGGGGCGTCGTGTCATTAGTCGTCATCTTGATAATGGGTGCGTTATTGCTACGCGTCAGTAAAACCCGCCGAGCGATGGTCATTGCCGGGGAACACCCTGAGTCAGGTACTACGCTGGCGGGGCTGATTTATACCGGCGTCAGTATCGCCATGTTGATCTCGATTTTTGGCCTGCTGGTCGGTTACATCTCCCTGGCCCGGTTCATCACTTACGAAATTGTCTGGCTCTATATCGTTCTTGCCAGCTTCTATTTGCTGACGCAGTTGTTCAGGGACCTGTGTGATTACCTGTTTTCGCCCAAGCACTCCAGCGGCAAGGCGATCAAACAGTTGCTGGGTATCGGCGACGTACGGCTTGAACAAATCGAGGTTGTTGTGTCGGGTATTGGCAGAGCGGCCTTACTGTTGATTGCCGCGATTACAACGTTTGTGGGGGGGGTTGGAGCGACCTTTGGACAGCTGACTGACAGGGTTTCAGCGATCCTCGGCGGCGATGGCTTGCGCAAGCTGAACATCATTCCGGGCAATCTGTTGAATGCGGTCCTCGCACTGTTGATCGGTATTTACCTGATTCGATCGCTGCGCAGATGGCTGGATAACGAATTCCTGCCGAAAACCGATATGGACCCCGGCATGGGGGCGTCGCTGAGCACCCTGTTCAGTAATATCGGGTACGCGCTGGTCATTCTGCTGGCGTTGTCTTCTTTGGGCGTCAAATGGACGAACCTGGCCTGGATCGTCAGTGCGTTGTCGGTGGGGATCGGCTTCGGCCTGCAAGAGATCGTCAAGAACTTCGTATCCGGGTTAATCCTGCTCACCGAGCGTCCGGTCAAGGTCGGCGACTTGATCAGCATCAGCGGGGTCGAAGGTGATATCCGGCGGATCAATGTCAGGGCCACCGAGATACAGCTCAGTGACCGTTCGATCGTGATCGTGCCCAACTCGCAGCTTATTTCCCAGAACCTGCGCAATGTGACCATGGGCGGCAGCGCCCAAGGGGTGGCCACACTCGAACTGGTGTTCCCTCTGGATATCGACCCCGAACAAGTCAAAACCCTGCTGTACACCACCTATTGCGAACATGAAACCATCCTCGACAAACCCTCCCCCGTTGTCCGATTCAGCAATCTGAGTCCTGAAGGCATCACCCTAACCATCACCGGCTATGTCAGCAGCCCAAGGATTGTCAGTACGACCAAGAGCGATCTGCTCTTTGAGATCCTGAAGCGATTGGGTGCGGCCGGCATCGAACTGGCCAAGCCTGTTCCCCCCGCGTAATGCCCATCAATAGCCTGCCTGGCGACTGAAGATGCTCGTGATTACACGGGATCGTTGTGAGTTTTTGCGTCACTGAGTGACACGTTTATTTTCACATCATTGCATTGTGAAATAAAACATATCATTTGTAGCCACGCAAAATCATCAGGACTGATCCACCGTGCCAGATCGGATGGCCTGTACCACCCCAACGCCCCTCCAAGGAGTCAACAATATGAACAAGACCGAACTTCTAGGTGCTCTGGCACTGTGCGCCGCAAGCTTGCTGGCACACGCCGACGAAGACAGCCTGCTTATCGGTATCGAAGCCGCCTACCCACCCTTCTCTTTCAAGACGCCGGAGGGCAACGTCAGCGGTTTCGATTACGACATCGGCAACGCCCTGTGCGAAGAAATGAAGGTCAAATGCGAGTGGGTCATCCAGGAATTCGACGGCATGATTCCGTCGCTGAAAGTGCGCAAGATCGATGCCGTGCTGTCGTCGATGTCGATCACTGAAGACCGTATGAAGTCGGTCGACTTCAGCAAAAAGTACTACCACACACCCGGCAAGTTCGCGATGAAGGCCGGCAATGTGATCAACGACCCGCTGGTTGATCTCAAGGGCAAGAAGGTCGGGGTGCAACGCTCATCGACCTACGACCGTTTTGCTACCGAGCAGCTTGAAAAAGCCGGCGTCGAAGTGGTGCGCTACGGCTCACAAAATGAAGCCTACCTCGATCTGGCGTCGGGTCGACTGGACGCCACGCTCGCCGACATCGTCAACACCGATGAGAGCTTCATCAAAACACCGGCAGGCAAAGGTTTCGCGCTGGTGGGACCGGACATCAGCGACCCGAAATATTTCGGCCGAGGGGCCGGGATCGCGGTGCGAAAAGGCGACACCGTGAACGTTGCACGTCTGAGTACAGCGATCGACGCCATCCGTGCCAACGGCAAGTACCAGCAAGTGATGGCCAAGTACTTCGCGTTCGATATCTACGGCGAATAAGCCTTTACCCCAAACCCCGGCGCCGGCCTTTGCGGGCGCCGCTTTGGGCTTGTCTCGCGCGCCTCGCGGCGCTCGTTTGAGGAACTTCATCATGCTTCACGGCTACGGATCGAGCATTCTCGATGGCGCCTGGCTGACCATTAACCTGGCCCTGACCTCCATGAGCATGGCGATTGCTTTGGGTCTGATCGGCGCAGCCTTTCGGTTGTCGCCGCTCAAATGGCTGGCGATGCTGGGCGAAGGGTACACAACCCTGATTCGCGGTATTCCTGACCTGGTGTTGATCCTGCTGATCTTCTACGGCGGCCAGGACTTGGTGAACCGCATCGCCCTTGCGCTCGGTTACACGCGCTATATCGACATCAACCCCTTTATCGCCGGCGTCTGCACCATGGGCTTCATTTTTGGCGCCTATCTCTCGGAAACCTTTCGCGGCGCGTTTATGGCGATCCCTAAAGGTCAGGCCGAGGCCGGCTTGGCCTATGGCATGAGTGGCGGCCAGGTGTTCTGGCGGATTCTGGTGCCGCAGATGATTCGTTTCGCCATTCCCGGGTTCACCAACAACTGGTTGGTGCTGACCAAATCCACCGCGCTGATCTCGGTCATCGGCTTGCAGGACATGATGTTCAAAGCCAAGAACGCAGCGGACGCCACCCATGAGCCGTTCACGTTTTTCCTCGCGGTGGCGGCGCTTTATCTGATGCTGACCAGCGTGTCATTGCTGGTGCTGCGCTATCTGGAAAAACACTACTCGGTCGGCATCAAAGCCGCCGAATTGTGATTGGGAGCCCCCCATGATTCTCGACTACAACCTGATCTGGGAAAACCTGCCGCTGTATTTCAACGGTGCCTTGTTGACCCTCAAAGTCCTGCTGATTTCCCTGGCCTTCGGCCTGGTGCTGGCGATTCCGTTGGCATTGATGCGGGTGTCCCGATCGCCCCTGATCAACTTCCCTGCGTGGCTCTACACCTACGTGATTCGCGGCACGCCGATGCTGGTGCAACTGTTCCTGATCTATTACGGCCTGGCGCAGTTCGCAGCGGTACGTGAAAGCGCGCTCTGGCCGTACCTGTCCAGCGCAACCTTTTGTGCCTGCCTGGCCTTTGCGATCAATACCAGTGCCTATAGCGCGGAACTGCTGGCCGGCAGTTTGAAGGCCACGGCTCATGGCGAGATCGAAGCCGCCAAAGCCATGGGCATGTCGCGCTTTACCCTGTACCACCGCATTCTGCTGCCGTCGGCCTTGCGCCGGGCGCTGCCGCAGTACAGCAACGAAGTGCTGATGATGCTGCAAACCACCAGCCTGGCATCGATTGTCACGCTGGTGGATATCACCGGCGCCGCGCGTACGGTCAGTTCCTTCATCACTGCCGGTCTGATCTACCTGGCCCTGACCTTCATCCTGGTTCGCCTGTTCAAGCTGGCCGAGCGTCGCTGGCTGGCGTACCTGGCACCGCGCAAGCACTAAGGAGCTGTTATGGAGCACATTGAATACCTGTTGCCGTGGAGTGCCTCGGGGACTGAACGGAAACTGTCGCTGTTTCGTTTTGGCAGCGGACCGCGCAAGGCCTACATTCAGGCGTCCCTGCACGCTGATGAGCTGCCGGGGATGCGCGTGGCGGTTGAACTCAAACGACGTCTGCGGGTGCTGGAAGAACAAGGTCGCCTGAACGGAGTGATCGAGCTGGTGCCGATGGCCAATCCGATTGGCATCGCCCAGATGTTCCAGGCCACCCATCAGGGACGCTTTGAGTTCTCCAGCGGGAAGAATTTCAATCGGGATTTCCCGGAGCTGACCGAAGCCGTGGCGGCGCTGCTGGAAGGAAAACTGGGAGACGATGCCGACGCCAACATTGCGTTGATCCGCCGCGCCATGAGCGTTGTTCTTACTGACATGTCGGCACCGACATCGGAACTCGATGGCCTGCGCCGCCTGTTGCTGCAACATGCCTGTGACGCCGATGTGGTGCTGGACCTGCACTGCGATTTCGAGTCGATCATGCTGCTTTACGCCATGCCGCAAAACTGGCCGCGATTGCGTTCGTTGGCCGCTCGACTCGGTGCCGGCGCCGCGCTGCTGGCCGAGGGTGCGGGCGGCAGTGCCTTCGATGAAGCCTGTGCGATCCCTTGGTTGCGGTTGGCCGAGCGCTTTCCTGAAGCCCATATTCCGCTGGCCTGTGTGGCCACCACCATCGAGTTGCGCGGCATGGCCGACACCGAACGCGAGCAATGTGTCGATAGCGCCGAGGCCATTCTTGGCTATCTCGCCGAGCAAGGCCTGATCAGCGGTGACTGGCCAACAGCGCCTCCGACCTGTTGTGAAGCGACGCCATTCGCCGGCGCGCAGTACGCCTATGCGCCGCATCCGGGGGTGGTGAGTTTTCTGCAACCGCTGGGTGCCCGGGTCAGGGTGGGCGATCCGTTGTTCGAAGTGCTGGATCCGCTGACCGATCGCCACAGTATCGTGCGCGCCAGCACCGACGGCATCCTCTATGCCCGAGAACGCCTGCGCTTTGCCCAGCCCGGTTTGTGGCTGGCCAAAGTCGCCGGCACCCGCCTTATTCGCCAGGGTCGCTTGCTCAGCGACTGATTCCAGAGAATAAAAACCATGTACAAACTTGAAGTTCAGGATCTACACAAAAGCTACGGCAGCCACCACGTGCTCAAGGGCGTGTCCCTGGAGGCGAAAGCCGGCGACGTGATCAGCCTCATCGGCTCCAGCGGCTCTGGCAAAAGCACCTTCTTGCGCTGCATCAACCTGCTGGAGCAGCCCAACGCCGGCAACATCGTGCTCAATGGCGAACAATTGAAACTGGTGACCAACAAACTCGGCGGGCTCAAGGCCGCCGAACCCAAGCAGTTGCAACGCATGCGTTCGCGGCTGTCGATGGTGTTTCAGCACTTCAACCTGTGGTCGCACATGAGCGCCCTTGAAAACGTCATGGAAGCCCCGGTGCATGTGCTTGGCATGGGCAAGAAAGAAGCCCGGGAAAAGGCCGAGCACTACCTGAACAAAGTCGGCGTAGCGCACCGGATGGACGCCTGGCCGGCCCATATGTCGGGCGGCGAGCAGCAGCGTGTGGCGATTGCCCGGGCGCTGGCCATGGAGCCGGAAGTGATGCTGTTCGATGAGCCGACCTCGGCACTCGACCCCGAACTGGTCGGCGAAGTGCTGAAAGTCATGCAGGACCTCGCCCTCGAAGGTCGCACCATGGTGGTCGTTACCCACGAAATGGGCTTTGCCCGCGAGGTTTCCAATCAACTGGTGTTCCTGCACAAGGGTCAGGTCGAAGAACGTGGCGACCCGCGCGAAGTGCTGGTCAACCCGCAGTCCGAACGCCTCCAGCAGTTTCTTGCCGGCAGCCTGAAATAACCGGCCCGGCCTAATGCCAATCAGTTAAGCCGTAACGCGTTCCGTGTAGCAGCTGCCGAAGGCTGCGTTCGGCTGCGTAGCAGTCGTGAAATCAGGTAATGCGGTTCCTCAGGACTACCTCGCGGTCAGGTTTTACGACTGCTGCGCAGCCGAACGCAGGCTTCGCCAGCTGCTACAAAGTATGCGTTGTGGCTGAAATGGCTTAACTGATTGGCATTGCCCGACCGGCACGATCACCGACCCTTGGCCAAGCGCTGCACACCGAGGGTCGGCTTCGGATACACTCCCGCCAGCTTATTAACCCTCAGGAAATGTTGAGCCGGATATGCCGACCCCATCGAAAAACACCACGGTCTATGCCGCACCGGTTATGCGCAAACTGGCGGAGATCGTTGGCGATTTGCAGCCGTCACTGCGCAAGGTGGCGGACTTTATTCTGCGTCACCCACTGAGGGCCGCGACGCTGACCATCGAGGAAATGGCTCACGAAACGTCCACCTCGCCAGCGGCGGTCAACCGTTTGGCCAAGGCCCTGAACCTGGGTGGCTATACCGGCATGAAGGCCGAACTGGTCGCGACATTGCAGCAAATGGTGTCGCCGGTCGACAAACTGCGCAACGAACTGGCACATCGTCCTGGCGGCGCGTTTGGCCTGCATGAGCAAATTCAAAGCGCCAGCAGCAACCTCGCCACGGCGGCGACCAACAACCATGCAGACACCTTTGAAGCCTTCGTCACGCGCCTGACCACCGCGCGAAAAATCTACATCCTGGGCTTTGGCAACAGCGTCTACTTCGCCGGCCTCGCCGCCTCGACCCTGATGCCCTTCTGCGCCGACGCCACCGCCATCAGCATGGAGGGCGGCAACGAAAACGCCGCTTACCGTCTGGCCGCGATTACCGATCAGGATGTGTTGCTGGCGATCTCCCTGCCGCGCTATTCCCTCGACACCCTGCAACTCGCCCGTTTCGCCAATGAGCGGGGTGCCTCGGTGCTGGCAATCACCGATTCACCCGCCTCGCCGCTCACCAGCATTGCCGAACATGTGCTGTTTGCTCCCGCTGACCATCCGGTATTGACCAGTTCCAACATCGCGGTGCTCGCGTTGATCGAAGGCTTGGTGGCGGGCGTCATGGCGCGCAACAAGGAAGCCGTCAAACTGGCGACCGAACTGACCGAAAGCGTGATGGCTTACCTGCACATGCCGGGCAACAGCAAATCGGCGAAAGCCACAAAGCCGCGCTGACGTGTCCCCGGCTTACCCGCGACCTGTTGGGCCACAGGGTTTGCGGGCGAGCGTCTGACTGGGAAGTTCGTTGAACAACGCCCGATAGCTGCTGGAAAATCGCCCTAAATGCCAGAACGACCAATGCATCGCCACTTCGGCAACGGTGGTGTCCATCGCTGTGCGGCTGAGCAATTCGCGGCGTGCGCTATTGAGTCGGCGCAAGCGCAGCCAATGGGTCGGGGTCATCCCGGTATAGGCCTTGAACGCATGCTGCAACTGACGCAGTGAAACCCCGGCGACCTGCGAAAGCTCCAGCAGATTCAGGGTGTCTTCCGGGGCATCAGCCGCCCACTCACCGATGCGTTTCATCACTGCACGCTCTTCTGCGCGGCGCTGTAAACCTCCGCGATCAAGGCAAACACACGCGTTGTCGAGGATGTACAGGCAGTCTTCCAGCAACTGCTGGGTCAACGCCTCTTTACTCGGCGGATCAAGCGTCTGCGCCAATCGGGTCAACGTCCCGCTGAGCCAGCGACTGAACAACGCGTTCTGTTCCGAGTTCAGTGGCGCCATGAACAGGCCTTCGAGCCTGGCCACGTTCAAACCGTGACGCTGCACGAACGCCGGACCGAACACCACGGCGATTTCCTGGTAGTTCTCCGGGGTGATCCAGATGTTGCGGCTTTCACCATTCAACACGTACAGCGCGTTGTCGCTGCGATCGAAACAGAACGCCAGCGCACCTTCGGGCGCGCTGAAATTCTGCTCGACCCGGGTGTTCATCTGTTCCTCGTAAATCTCCACGCCTTGCAGGTCCAGGTAGCGCACGCGCCCGGCGAAATGCCCCGGTGACATTTGCTGGTAATGCTGCACCCAACCCGGCGTGGCGCGGATTTGCTCGGCTACATCGGCGGTGTTGAACGCTTGGACTTGCAGGGGATTGCACGTTGTCATGGGTGACCTTACGCACTCGTTTGGTGCGTTTTGGTGCTGCTGAAAGTGGATAGATGGAACGTCAAGGCTCGCCCAAGATAGTCGTCAACGCGCCACAGGGGAAGTGTGTGGTGGATGAAACCAGCCTCCCCGGCGTTAATAAAATCAATAACGAGGTCTTTATGAATGTCCCTTTCGATCAGCTGCTCACGTGGCTGAAAGATCACAAGATTACCGAAGTCGAGTGTGTGGTCAGCGACTTGACCGGCATCGCACGCGGCAAAATTGCACCCACCAACAAGTTCCTGCATGAGCGAGGCATGCGCCTGCCGGAAAGTGTGCTTTTGCAAACGGTAACCGGGGACTTTGTCGACGACGACATCTACTACGACCTGCTCGACCCGGCCGACATCGACATGGTGTGCAAGCCCGTCTCCGACGCGGTGTACGTGATTCCATGGGCCATCGAGCCCACCGCTATCGTGATTCACGACACCTTCGACAAGTTCGGCAACCCGATCGAGCTGTCGCCGCGCAACGTGCTGAAAAAAGTCCTGCAGCTGTACACCGACAAAGGCTGGCGGCCGATTGTCGCGCCGGAAATGGAGTTCTACCTGACCCAGCGCTGCGAAGACCCGGACTTGCCGCTCAAGGCACCGCTGGGTCGTTCGGGCCGTGCGGAAAGTGGTCGACAGTCGTTTTCCATCGACGCTGCCAACGAATTCGATCCGCTGTTTGAAGACGTGTACGACTGGTGCGAGCTTCAAGGCCTGGACCTCGATACCTTGATCCACGAAGACGGCCCGGCGCAGATGGAAATCAACTTCCGTCATGGCGACGCACTGGATCTGGCCGACCAGATCACTGTGTTCAAACGCACCCTGCGCGAAGCGGCGCTCAAGCACAACGTCACCGCGACCTTCATGGCCAAACCGATTGGCGATGAACCCGGCAGCGCCATGCATATCCACCAGAGCGTCGTGGACATCGCCACCGGCCAGCCGATCTTTGCCGATGCCGACGGGCAGATGAGCGAGCTGTTCCTGCACCACATCGGCGGCCTGCAAAAGTTCATCCCCAAAGTGCTGCCGATGTTTGCACCGAACGTCAATTCGTTCCGCCGCTTCCTGCCGGACACTTCGGCGCCGGTGAACGTCGAATGGGGCGAAGAAAACCGTACTGTGGGTCTGCGTGTGCCGACCTCTACGCCGGACGCGATGCGCGTGGAAAACCGTTTGCCGGGTGCCGACGCCAACCCTTATCTGGCGATCGCAGCAAGCCTGTTGTGTGGGTATCTGGGGATGGTCGAACGCATCGAACCGAGTGCTGCGGTCCAGGGTCGTGCCTATGAGCGCCGTAATCTGCGCCTGCCGATCACCATCGAAGACGCCCTGACGCAGATGGAAGAATGCGAAACCGTCGGGCGTTATCTGGGCAGCAAATTCGTCCGCGGATATGTCGCTGTCAAGCGCGCCGAACATGAGAACTTCAAGCGCGTGATCAGCTCGTGGGAGCGTGAGTTCCTGCTGCTCAGCGTTTAGAAACCTCGCTCCCACA
>NZ_SOPU01000023.1:78703-78921 GCF_004402115.1 Pseudomonas sp. F01002
TGGCATCACACATCCCCTGTGGGAGCGGGCTTGCCCGCGATGGCGGCCTGTCAGTCAACCGAGATGTTGAATGTGCCGGCCTCTTCGCGGGCAAGCCCGCTCCCACAGGGATAGAGAACACCAAACAATCACCTGAAAAATCCAATAACTCAAAGAGGTGTCGATATGCGTCTATTGAAATCCGTGGCTCCAGTCGCTTTGGCGTTATTGTTCAGCGC
>NZ_SOPU01000023.1:78927-128825 GCF_004402115.1 Pseudomonas sp. F01002
TGTTGCGCAGGCTCAACCAACGGTCAGCGTCTACAACTGGACCGACTACATCGGCGAGACCACCCTCGCCGACTTCCAGGCGAAAAGCGGGATCAAGGTGATCTACGACGTGTTCGATTCCAACGAAACCCTGGAAGGCAAATTGCTCGCCGGTCGCACGGGATATGACGTGGTGGTGCCGTCCAACCACTTCCTCGCTCGCCAGGTGAAAGCCGGCGCGTTCCTGAAGCTCGATCGTTCGCAGCTGCCCAACTTCAAGAACCTCGACCCGAAACTGTTGGCGCTGCTGGAGAAAAACGATCCGGGCAACGAACACTCGGTCCCATACCTGTGGGGCACTAATGGCATCGGCTACAACGTCGACAAGGTCAAGCAAGTGCTGGGCATTGACCGTATCGATTCCTGGGCCGTGTTTTTCGAACCTGAGAACCTGAAGAAACTCAGTCAGTGCGGCGTGTCGATGATGGATTCGGCCGATGAAGTGTTCCCGGCGGTCCTCAATTACATGGGCATGGACCCGCGCAGCGAAAATCCTGAGGATTACAAAAAGGCTGAAGCCAAGCTGTTGAGCATCCGCCCATATGTCACCTACTTCCACTCCTCGAAGTACGTTTCAGATTTGGCCAACGGCGACATCTGCGTGGCTTTCGGTTACTCGGGTGACGTGTTCCAGGCCGCGAACCGGGCCAAGGAAGCCAAGAACGGCGTGAACATCGCCTACGCGATCCCCAAGGAAGGCAGTAACTTGTGGTTCGACCTGTTGGCGGTTCCCGCAGACGCCAGCAACCAGAAAGAGGCGCATGCTTTCATCAATTACCTGCTCGATCCGCAAGTGATTGCCAAGGTCAGTGCGTCAGTCGGTTACGCCAACCCGAACCCGGCGTCCAAGCAAGATATGGACCCTGAACTGGTCAACAATCCTGAGGTTTATCCGCCTCAGGCAGTCCTCGACAAGCTCTACATTTCGACCACCCCGCCCCAGGCAATCATGCGTTTGATGACCCGTTCCTGGAGCAAAGTGAAGTCCAACCAATGAACCAGTACAGCAACGAACATGCTCGCTCCTATTACGCGGCGTCGGCCAATGGAATGGCGCCTTACCCTACACTGGCCGCGGACCTTGAAGCCGATGTCTGTGTGATCGGCGGCGGCTTTACCGGCGTTAACACGGCGATCGAACTGGCGCAGCGCGGGCTCTCGGTCATTCTGTTGGAGGGCCGGCGGATAGGCTGGGGCGCCAGCGGGCGTAACGGCGGGCAGTTGATCCGCGGCATCGGCCATGACGTCAGCGGTTTTGCCCGTCATGTCGGTGAAGAAGGCGTGCGCTACCTTGAGCGTGCGGGCGTCGAGTCGGTAGCGCTCGTGGGCAACCGCATTCGTGAACACGGGATTGATTGCGACCTGCGCTGGGGGTTCTGTGAACTGGCCAATACTAAAGCGCAGTTCGCGGCGTTCAAGGCTGAGCAGCAAGGCCTTGCCGAATCGGGTTACGCCCACGAAACCCGACTCGTCGGGCCTGAGCAGATCCGTCAGCAGGTGGTGAACTCCGGCGTGTATGCCGGTGGTCTAGTCGATATGGGCTCGGGTCACTTGCACCCGCTCAATCTGGTCCTTGGTGAAGCGCTATTGGCGCAATCCTTAGGGGTGCAGATTTTCGAGCAGAGCCCGGTGCTGGAGTTGATCCATGGCAGCACCGTGCAGGTTCGCTGTGCCGGCGGCACGGTGCGCGCCGGCAGTCTGGTGCTGGCGTGCAACGCTCACCTGGAAGAGCTCGAACCGAAACTGAGCGGAAAGGTCCTTCCGGCGGGCAGCTATATCATCGCCACC
The DNA here is from genome assembly GCF_004402115.1 of Pseudomonas sp. F01002. Lineage (NCBI taxonomy): Bacteria > Pseudomonadati > Pseudomonadota > Gammaproteobacteria > Pseudomonadales > Pseudomonadaceae > Pseudomonas > Pseudomonas sp. F01002. Next base: position 80,755 of record NZ_SOPU01000023.1, read on the forward strand.
GAACCATTGGCGCCCGACGTTGCGGCGCAATTGATCCCGCAAAACCTGGCGCTCTGCGACCAGAAAGTCGGCCTGGATTACTACCGGCTCTCGGCGGACCGACGCTTGCTGTTCGGCGGCGCCTGCCATTATTCCGGGCGTGATCCGGCGGACATCGAAGCTTACATGCGCCCGCACATGATCAAGGTCTTCCCGCAACTGGCCAACGTGCGCATCGACTATCAATGGGGCGGCAAGATTGGCATTTCCGCCAATCGCTTCCCACAGGTCGGGCGCTTGAGCCAGCACCCGAACGTGTTTTACGCCCAGGGTTACTCCGGTCATGGCCTGAACGTGACCCACTGGTGCGCAAAGCTATTGGGCGAAGCGATCCACGTCGGACACAGCCAGGGCTTTGACGTGTTCAGCGCGGTGCCGCACATGACCTTTCCCGGTGGGCCGATGCTGCGCTCTCCGCTGCTGGCCCTCGGCATGTTCTGGTATCGCTTGCGCGAACTGCTCGGCTGACCGCCCCCCACTTTAGATCAAACGCCATTCCCCTGTAGGAGCTGCCGAAGGCTGCGATCTTTTGATCTTCAAGATCAAGGTCAAAAGATCGCAGCCTTCGGCAGCTCCTACAGGAGATCACCGTCCGTCCGCATCTCATTGAACAGCCTTTTAATTTGCTCAATTGCCCGGCGCTTCTATATTGAGGAGGTGCTCTGACTTCCCTGCGTCCTGGCGAGTGCAGCCTATGGCTACGACTGACCCACTGATCATCTGCGAGCACTGCGACTGCGTGTACGAAAAAGTCACGCTCGCCAAACATCAGAAAACCCTGTGTACACGCTGCGGCGGCGTGCTTCAGCGCTATAACGGCCTGACGGTGGAACAACGTCTGGCGTTGACCTTCACCGCGTTGATGCTGTGGATTTTCGCCAACTTCTATCCCGTCATGAGCATCAGCCTCAAAGGCCTTAAAAACAGCGCAACACTCTGGGATTCGGTGCTTGCCCTGAGTCTGGGGCCGATCACTTTCATCGCCATGGTGGCGGCGATCTCGATGATCATCGCGCCGATTTTCCAGCTGTTGCTGCTTATCTGGGTGCTGAGCTTCGCCCTCGCCTCCCGTCGCTCGCCCGGTTTCAGGTTCTGCATGCGCTGGCTGGAAACCCTAAGGCCCTGGAGCATGCTGGAGGTCTGTCTGCTGGGGGCGATGGTCGCGGTCATCAAACTCGCTGGATTGCTGGATGTGCTGCCCGGCATCGGCCTGTTTGCCCTGGCCATTCTCAGTCTGATGATGATCCGCATTGCCGGGCGCGACATCCGTGATCTATGGGACATCTTATGAACAGGCCGCCGGTGGCGAGTGAACTCAACCGGTGCCTGTGTCATAGCTGCGGCCTGGCCTGTGACATGACCGATGAACCTCACGAATGCACACGGTGCAGCGCGCCGCTGCATCGGCGCAAAACCAACTCACTGGCCCGGACCTGGGCCTACATGTTCACTGCCCTGGCGTTTTACGTCCCGGCTAATCTGCTGCCAGTGATGAACACCAAGATGGTCGGCAACGGCGCCGATAGCACGATCATGAGCGGTGTGCTGGAGTTCTGGCAGCACGGCGCCTGGGACATTGCCTTGATTATCTTCATCGCCAGCATCGCGGTGCCGGGCATCAAGTTCGTCGCCCTGACGCTGTTACTGGTGACCGTTCAGCGCGACAGCCAATGGGCGAGTAAGCAGCGGTCAACGCTGTACCGTTTCGTCGAGCTCATCGGTTACTGGTCGATGCTCGATGTGATCGTGGTCGCCCTGGTGGCCTCACTGGTGAAGTTTCAAGCCCTGGCCGATATCGAACCGCGCCCGGGCATTCTGTTCTTTGGCCTGGTGGTGGTGTTCACCATGCTGTCGGCCATGAGTTTCGACCCACGCCTGATCTGGGATAAAGAAGAGCGGAATCACCCAAACGAGGAGGTCATGGATGAAGTCGCAAACCACTGATGGGCCGCAAGCCCCCGGGCAGGCCCCTGTCAAGACCCGCCGCTTCAGCGTTTCGCTGGTGTGGATCGTACCGATCGTCGCGGTGCTGGTGGGGATTTCCCTGGTTGTACACACCATGTTGCAGGAAGGTCCGACCATCACCGTCACGTTCAAAACCGGCAGCGGCCTGACCGCCAACAAAACCGAAGTCAAATACCGCAACGTGGTGATCGGCCATGTCTCGGACGTGGAACTGAGCAACGATCAGAAGAGCGTCAACGCCACCATCAAACTGTCCAAACAGGCGGAAAGTTTCACCCGCGAAGACTCGCAATTCTGGGTCGTGCGTCCACGCATTGGCGCTGGCGGGGTGTCGGGGATCGATACCCTGCTGTCCGGGGACTACATTGGCGCCGACATCGGCCAGGCCAATGCTCGCTCCAAGAACTTTACCGGTCTGGAAAACCCGCCGCCGATCACCTATGGCGAGCCGGGTAAGCGCTTCACCCTGCACACCGAAGACCTCGGTTCGCTGGACATCGGCTCTCCGGTTTACTACCGCAAGATTCCGGTGGGTCAAGTGGTGGCCTATGCTCTGGACGCCGACGGTAAAGGGGTCAACATCGAAGTGTTCATCCACGCGCCCAATGATGCCTACGTTACTGAAAACACCCGATTCTGGAACGCCAGCGGGATCGACCTGAACGTCGGCGCCAACGGCTTTTCGGTGAAAACCGAGTCGCTGTCATCGATCCTGGTGGGCGGCATCGCCTTCCGCGCTCCGGAATACAGCCCCAATGATCAACCGGCCACCGAGGACAAATCCTTCGACCTGTTCGAAGACCAGCTAACCGCCCTCGCTCCGCCCAGTGGCAAGGGGCAATTCTTGAGTTTGCGTTTCGATCAGGCCTTGCGCGGGCTCAAGGTCGGTGCACCGGTGGAATTCCTTGGCATCGAGTTCGGCAGAGTCGTGGCGGTCAATCTGGATTTCGACGCGAAAAAACGCAGTTTTCCGGTCAATGTCGGCATCGTGATCTACCCGCAACGACTCGGCCAGGCCCACATCAAAATGCTCGAGGTCTTGAAGCATGACCCCAACGACGAAGCCGCTGGCGTACGCCTGATCGGCAGCTTCATCGACAACGGTCTGCGTGCCCAGGCCCGGAGCGGCAATCTGTTGACCGGTCAGCTCTACATTGCGCTCGACTTCTACCCCAAAGCGGAGAAAGTCGTGTTCGATCCGACCGCCCGTCCAGTCTCTATCCCAACCGTTCCTGGCAGCCTCGAACAATTGCAGGAAAAACTGGAGGGCATGGTCAACAAGATCAACCAACTGCCGATCGAGCGCATTGCCGGCAACCTGGACAGCAACCTCGTCGAACTGCGTAAAGGCCTCACACAGTTCAACGCCAAGACCCTGCCCGGCGTGCAGACCACGCTGGCGGACGTCAGCAAGACCCTGCAATCGGCCAGTTCGACCTTGGCCGAAGACTCGCCGCAACGCGAACAATTAGGTCAGACCCTGGACGAACTCGGGCGCATGTCGCGCTCCTTGCGTGAACTCTCGGATTACCTGGGCCGGCATCCGGAATCGCTGATTCGCGGTCGTCCCGACAATGCTGCGCCGATGGACCTGCAGGGACCGCCGCGCAAATGACCACAGGAGCATCACTTATGGTTTATCCGCTGAAGATCAGCTTGGTCACTGCATTGTTGCTACTCGCCGCTTGCCGCAGTGATCCGATTCAATTCCACACCCTGACCCCGGCCCAACCGAGCGGCAATTCAAGGACCAGCGCTGCGGATATCCAGATCGAGAGCCTCAGCGTCCCTCCTCAGGTCGACCGCCCGCAGATCGTCATTCGTCAGGGCAACAGCGGCCTGGCCATCCTCGAAACACAATGGTGGGGCGCGAGCCTTTCGGATGAATTGCGCACTGCCCTGGCGGACCAACTGGTCAACAGCAATCCCCAGCGCAAGGTATCGGTGCGGCTGGACGTGCAACGGTTTGACTCGATCCCCGGCCAATACGGGTTGATTGACGTCAAATGGCGTCTGCGCAATCTTGGCGAAAGCGATAACGCGCTCGTCACTTGTCGCAGTACGTTGCAAACACCTTCAGGGCCGTCCATCGATGAACTGGTAGCGGCTCAGCAGAGCAACGTCAAACGCTTGGCCGCGTTGATCAGTCAGGCCACCGCCGGAACACCGAGAGGTTGTCCATCGGCCCAGTAAAAAGTTTACTCGCGGTCCAGCTCAACGGTGAAACAACAACCGTTGGGCTGGCGGCTACTGAGTTGTACTCGCCAGTTCTGATTGCTGCAGATCCGTTGTACCAGTGAAAGGCCCAACCCCAACCCTTCACCTCGACTCTCATCACCGCGCACGAACGGCTGAAATATCGCATCGCGTTCTTCTTCCGGGATGCCTATGCCGCTGTCTTCGATAATGAAGCCGTGTTCACGCAGGGTCAGTCGGATGTGGCCTTGATCCGTGTAGTGCCAGGCATTTCGCAACAAATTGCCCATGACCGATTGCAGGAACGTCAGGTTATGACGATCCGACGAAACGTGCTCGATGTCGTATATGAATTCGATGCCCTTCTCCCGGATCAGTCGACCCCAGATATCCACCAGCGCATCGGCGACTTCTTTGAGGGTGGCATTGGCCTCCGAAGCGGAATCCTCTCGAGCGCGAGCCAGCATCAAAAACGTTTCGACCAATTGACGCATTTCGTCGGTGGCCCGGGCGATTCGGCTGACCTGAGCCACGGAACGAGGGTCCAGCGAGGGATTGCTCAGCAAAAGCTCACAGGAGCTGCCCAGTACCATCAGCGGTGTACGCAATTCGTGACTGACATCACTGGTGAAGAGTTTTTCCCGGCCCAGTGCTGCGCGCAGACGTCCCAGGGTCTGGTCAAAGGACTGCGCCAGCTCTCCCACCTCATCAGCCGCATAGTCGGGACGAAGCGGCGACGCGAGGTCCAATAGTTGATCGCGATGACGCACCTGGCGCGCCAGGCGAATCACCGGAGCCATCACACGCCGGGCCAATAACCGGCCGAGCAGAATCGCCAGCAGAATGCTCAAAACGAAACTGACCATGACGACAGCAAACAACATCCGCTCGCGCTGTTCGAGGCTTTGCTGATCGCGCAGCAACACATACTTGCGTCCATCCACGACCTCGACCATCGCGTAGAAATCGGCGCCGTGATACAGGATTTCCTGAAATCCAAGACGTAGCGATTCCAGCTGCGAATCAAGCGCCATGAGGCCCTTCCCGCCCTGGGTAAAAAACAGCTCGTCTTTTTCCGGTTGATGGGTCCACTGACCGGGATTGTCCATCGACAGCAGACGGTGCATCCCTCCTGCCAATCGCGTCGTCGTGAGCTTTCGGTCAACCAGGTGCACTGTTGCGACGATGCCCACCGCAAATACGCCCGCCACCAACGCGCTCATCAGGGCGAATACGATGACGATCCTTTTCGTCAGGCTCTGTTTGAAATCCATTCTTTGTTTCCACTAGCAAGGTGTAAAAGATAAGAGTTCGCAAACATAAACTATCTAGGAGCTGCCCATAGGCCGTGCAAATTTTTCACATCCATTTCACTTGCCCCACACCTGTCGATATTTAGCCTCTCTTATACCACCTCAATTTTGAATCCGCGCTCTGGCCTGACTGATATGTTATTCGGCATGGGCGTATTGTAAGTTATTCGCTATTGCGTACTGACGGATAAATAAAACGTGATTAAATCTTCATTGCGCAAGCAGTTACCCAAGCGAGTCTTGAGCCCGCGGCTGACCAGGCTGACGTTGTCGGCGGTGGCACTCATCGCTGTAGCGTTAGTGACGGGTTTTGTCTTGTGGCCAAGATCGCCGGTAAATCTGGGCACGACCGGATCCGACGCTACCACGCGCTTGATCAATCAGTGGCAAGCGGGCGAGATCATCGTACTGGTTCGCCATACCGAGCGCTGCGACCGCTCCGCCAATCCTTGCCTGGGCCCGGCCGACGGCATTACCCGAGTCGGCAGCGATGCCGCCGTGGCCGTGGGTCAAGGGTTCCAGCGTCTGGGTATGGACCAGACCGATGTCTTGAGCAGCCCGGTCACCCGTACGGCACAAACCTCGCATTCCATGTTTGGCAAAGACGCGATGACCCAGGAATGGTTGGCCAGCTGTGGCAAAACCCTGCGTAATGATGTGGTGGCGCACAAACGTGCCCAGCACAATCTGGTGCTGGTGACGCACAGCGGTTGCATCAGCGATTTCGAAACCCAGACCGGTTTTAAACACGCGGTTTCGAGTGAATATGGTAGTTCGTTATTTGTCCGCATTGATGCCAATGGCCAGCTGCAAGTACTCGGCATACTTAATGCCCGTGATTGGCACTCCTTGTTTAAAGACCCGTGGACCAAGTAATAAGTTTGCAGCCTTGATGAGCGGCCCCTCCCTAAAAGCTCTCAGCGCCCGCCGCAACTAACAGATACTTGCAGTTCGGATCACTATTGATTTGCGACATAGATTAAGTTCCGCGCATGCTGAAATGCACTGCGCATGTCCCCCTCCGAGCAACCTCTGCTGCGCCAAGGTCGAATCATGACACCTGATAACTTGCGGTCCTACGCTGCTGACGATTTACTGCGCCCCGCTGTCCAGACCTCCACCCTCACCGAACGCTGGGCCCTACCTGCGTTGCTGCTGGCGTTTTTGGTGTTTTATCTCTTGCCCCTGATGTCCCATGGCCTGTGGACGCCAGACGAAACCCGTTATGGCCAGATCAGCCAGGAAATGCTGCTGAGCGGGAACTGGACCTCCCCGCATTTCATGGGCATTCGCTACTTCGAGAAGCCGATCGCCGGGTACTGGATGATCGCCATCGCGCAGGCCATCTTTGGCGACAACCTGTTTGGGGTACGTATCGTCTCGGCACTGAGCACAGGACTGAGTGTCTGGCTGACTTACCTGATGGCCAGCCGCTTATGGGGCGAGCGGCGCAAAAGCGTTGCCTGCGCAATGCTGTACATGAGTTTCGGGCTGATCGCCGGTCAGGCTGGATATGCCAACCTCGATCCGCAATTCACGTTCTGGGCCAACCTGAGTCTGGTCTCACTGTGGTTCGCCATTGATAGCCGTTCTTTGAGTCGTCGCCTCGGCGCCTGGGCGCTGTTGGGCGTTGCCTGTGGGATGGGTTTCATGACCAAGGGCTTTCTGGCGTGGCTACTCCCTGTGTTGATCGCCCTGCCCTGGATGCTCTGGCAACGACGCATGGGTGAGCTGTTGCGCTACGGGCCGTTGGCGGTGCTTGTCGCAGTGGTGGTTTGCCTGCCGTGGGCGCTCGCAATCCACCATCAGGAACCGGATTTCTGGCGGTTTTTTTTCTGGAACGAACACATTCGCCGTTTTGCTGCCGATAATGCTCAACACGCTCGTCCATGGTGGTTCTACCTGCCGCTGCTGGTTGCCTCGAGCCTGCCATGGGCTGCGTTATTGCCCACGACATTCGTCCAGGCCTGGCAGCAAAAACGCCAGCCAGCGATCGGTTTCCTGTTGCTCTGGCTGCTGTTGCCACTGGGGTTCTTCAGCCTGAGCAGCGGCAAGCTGCCGACCTATATCATGCCGTGCCTGTTACCCCTGGCGTTGCTGATGGGCCATGCTCTGACCGAGTCGCTGAACAACGCGCGCGGCCGAGCGATTCGTATCAACGGAATGCTCAATGTCGTCATTGCTACCATAGCCCTGATCGTCCTGCTCTATCTGCAGACCACCAAAGAGATCTACGAAAACACTGAAATGTTCAGCCTGTCGCTGGTGTTTTTCGTGCTGATTGGCTGGATCATCGCTAACGCGTTGCAAGTCTTGCGTCCATTGATGTTCTGGGCCATGCCGGCGTTGGGCATCTGGCTGCTGGTCGCATTGCTGCCGGCGGCGATGCCCGGCCAGATCGTCGATAGCAAGATGCCCGATCAGTTCATTGCCGAGCATCTGGATGCCTTGAGTCAGACCACCTCGCTGCTCAGTAACGATTTGGGTGCGGCGGCGGCGTTGTCCTGGCGCCTGAAGCAGCCGCAGATCGCTCTTTACAACACCATCGGCGAGTTGAAGTACGGTCTCGATGATCCCTCCATGGCCTCAAGAATAGTCACGATGAAAAGTATTGGGCAATGGATGACCGAGGCCCGCAAAAAAGGCGCGGTCGGCGTGGTGATGCGGGTCAACAGTGTCCAGGAAGTGCAAGAAGTCGAGTTGTTGCCCATCGATGGCAAGCGTTATCAGCGCGGCAATCTGGAGATTCTGATTTTCCCGCAGCGCCAACCCTGACAAGGACGGCGCTCAAAAAAAGAGAGGCCCGAGGGGCAATGCCAGTCAGTTAAGCCGTAACGCGATCTGCAGCTGCAAAGAGTGTCGCGGCTGAAATTACTTAACTGACGGGCCTCTCTATTCAATCGCGTTCAATGTTCCGTCAGTGCGTATTTTTACTGTCGATTTTCGTCGACAACGTGATCAGCGCCTCTGCACAGGCTGCCGGATCTGGCTTGCCCGAACGCAATTGCGACAGCGCGCTGCTGCAAGACTCTCAAGGCCCGACTCCACCCATGCGCGAAGCACTTCGCCGCGCTATGAATCAGGTTCGGGCGGGCGGCGAAGAAACGTTCCTGTTCGACGTCGGTTACGAAAAATGGATTGCGCAGGTGGGCGACCTTGAACGCAATAGCCCCGAGGGGCCGATGAAGGCCAAACTGCTGGTGGCTACCAACGGACAACCGGTACTTGATGCGGTCGCCGCCTTCAAACGCGTGGTGGCGCTTGCCGCATCGGGAATACTGCTGCTGACCACGCTCGGCAGCTTTTTCGTGGTGTCGTACTCCACTCGAAACCTGCGTAGCTTCGCCCGACAACTGCGCACATTGAAGCCGCCGGAGTTCACCCGTCGAGTGGTGTTCGAGCCGCATTCGGCGGAAGAAAAACTGCTGTTCGACAGCTATGCGCAAATGGAAACCGCAGTCCAGGAGGTGTTGGAGCGCCAACGGCTGTTTATCGCCAACGCCTCCCATGAACTCAAGACGTCCGGAGCAATGGGAGGTGGTCTTCGGCAACTTGCTCGACAATGCCATCAAGTACACCTCCATCGGTGGTGCCGTTGACGTCACGCTGGAAGAACAGCCGGACAGCAGCTTTACCATTTGCATCACCGATAACGGTGCAGGCATGTCTGCCGACGAGGTCCGGCAGTTGGGGCAAGTGTTCTTTCGTGCCGACACCGCACGCTCGCGATCGACGTCGTTCGGACTTGGGTTTGCCCACTGCCAACGGATTATCGAAAGACTGGGTGGGCACCTGTCGATTCAAAGTACGCCGCTGGCGGGCACTCGTGTAACCATCGCCATCATGCGGCATAAGCCGGTACTCTCGCGCCCTGGGGATCACTGAACTATCCTTCCGCAACCTTGGGGAACTGAGCGGCGGCCAGCAACAACTGGTGTCGATTGCCCAAACCCTGGTGCGCGAGCCGGAAATTCTGCTGATGGACGAACCGACCAGCGCGCTGGACATGCATCGCCAGGTGCAAGTGCTGAACTTCATGCGCGCACTGGCGCGCAGACGCGAAGTCATTGTGTTCATCGCGATCCATGACCTGAATCAGGCGCTACGCTTTGCCGATCAGGTATTAGTGATCGCCAATGGCACCAGCCAGGGCAGCGGGCCCAGCGATCAAGTGATTACGGTGAAGATGCTTCGCGATGTCTACGAGGTTGAGGCAAGGGTCGAGCAATGCAGCCGTGGCCAACGCCACATCCTGATCGACGACATCGTTTGATACCCGATCCACCGCGCAATGGGCTGAGGTGCTGCTAATCTGAATGAAAATGACATGTATTAACGGTTTCTTTAACGTTTTTTTCTCATTTTGTTCTCTACATTCGCTGCAACTCAAAACATGCCAATGATTCGCATTGTTCTAGCAGCGAATCTACGTGCATGACTTCTAAAAAAGAACAGGAGCTGCCCACAGAATGAATGCCCGTATCCCTTCTTTCCTGAAAAAAGCATTGCTGGCCACCGCGCTGCTGAGCGCCGGTCACGTGTATGCCGCGGATGCCGATGGCATCGTAGTCTACAACGCCCAGCACGAAAGCCTGACCAAATCCTGGATCGAGGGCTTTACCAAGGAAACCGGGATCAAAGTCACCGTGCGCAATGGCGACGACACCGAGATGGGCAATCAGATCGTACAGGAAGGCGCTGCCTCCCCGGCCGACGTGTTCCTGACCGAAAACTCCCCGGCCATGGTGCTGGTCGACAATGCGGGGCTTTTTGCGCCGGTTGCGCCGGCCACCCTGGAACAGGTCGGCAATGCTTACCGCCCGGCCCATGGCAAATGGGTGGGGATCGCCGCGCGCTCCACGGTGTTTGTCTATAACCCGAGCAAACTGCCCGAAGCCGAACTGCCCAAGTCGCTGATGGACCTCGCTGGCCCGAGCTGGAAAGGTCGCTGGGGCGTTTCACCGGCCGGTGCCGACTTCCAGGCTATCGTCGCCGCCGTGCTGGAACTCAAGGGTGAAGCCGCTACGCTGGAATGGCTCAAAGGGTTGAAGGCCAATGCCACGATCTATCGCGGCAACAGTGCGGTACTGAAAGCGGTCAACGCCGGGCAGGTCGACAGCGGCGTGATCTACCACTATTACAGCTTCGGCGACCAGGCCAAGACCGGCGAAAACAGCAAGAACACCGCCCTGCACTACTTCAAGCGCAAGGATCCGGGCGCGTTTGTCAGCGTCTCCGGTGGCGGCGTTCTGGCGTCCAGCAAACACAAGGAACAAGCCCAGGCGTTCCTCAAGTGGATTACGGGTAAAGATGGCCAGGCCATCCTCAAAACCGGCAAATCGTTTGAATACGCGGTGGGCAAGAACGCTGAATCCAACCCAAAACTGGTGCCTTTGCAGCAACTTGACGCGCCGACAGTCGATGCTTCAAAACTCGACAGTAAAAAAGCCGTGGAGTTGATGACTCAGGCGGGACTGCTCTAATTGATGCCTGAAACCTTACCAGCGGGTGTCGCCGAGGCGATACCCGCGAATTTGCGACGACGATCCCGCGGCCTCTTCGCGGGGCGTGGTGGCGCGTGGGTGATCAGTTTGTCGGTGCTGGTGTCGCTGCTGTCGCTGCTGCCGATTGCCTTCGTCATCGGCGTATCGTTTCAGACAGGCTGGGCGACCTTTGTGCCGCTGGTATTCCGGCCGCGGGTCGCTGAACTGTTGATCAACACCGTTTTACTGGTGGTGATCACGATTCCGTTGTGCGTCACGTTAGGCCTGTCTCTGGCCTGGCTGACAGAACGCACCAACCTGCCGGGGCGTAGCTGGTGGTCTTTGCTGGCGACCGCGCCGTTGGCGGTGCCGGCCTTCGTGCACAGCTATGCGTGGGTGAGTCTGGTCCCACCGATTCATGGGCTGTTTGCCGGGGTTCTGGTCTCGGTCATCGCCTACTTCCCGTTCCTGTACCTGCCGATTGCTGCGACCCTGCGCAGGCTCGATCCGGCCATCGAAGACGTTGCCGAATCGCTGGGGCTAAAACCCTGGGCGATATTTTTCCGCGTGGTGCTGCCGCAATTGCGCCTGGCTATCTGCGGCGGCGCTTTGCTGGTGGGCCTGCACCTGCTGGCCGAATATGGCCTGTACGCGATGATCCGCTTCGACACCTTCACCACGGCCATCTTCGATCAGTTCAAATCCACCTTCAACGGCCCCGCCGCCAACATGCTGGCCAGCGTTCTCGCCCTGTGTTGCCTGGTGATGCTGACTGCAGAATCGGCCGCTCGCGGCACGGCGCGTTACGCCCGCGTCGGGTCGGGAAGCGCTCGCGAACAGCGGGTGGTGCGCCTGAAATCTGGAACCACCCTCCTCGCGCTGACTGTGCAGGTCGCGACCTGCGCGCTGGCGCTGGGCGTGCCACTGGTGACTTTAGGTAACTGGCTGATCGCCGGCGGTACGCAGGTCTGGCAGATGGACGAGCTTCTGCCGGCGCTGGAACAGACGCTGCTGCTCGGCGTTGCGGGCGCCGCCCTGACCTCCTGCGCCGCCATCCCGATTGCCTGGCTGTCGATTCGCTCTCCGGGCCGGTTGCAACGTGTGCTGGAAAGCTGCAACTACATCACCAGTTCGTTGCCGGGGATCGTCGTGGCCCTGGCATTGGTGACCGCCACCATCCATTTCGCCCGGCCGATTTACCAGACGACTATCACGGTGCTGCTGGCGTACCTGCTGATGTTTTTGCCCCGCGCCCTGGTGAGTTTGCGCGCAGGTATCGCACAGGCACCGGTGGAGCTGGAAAACATGGCCCGCAGCCTCGGCCGCTCCCCCGCCCGGGCATTGTGGCTGATCACCCTGCGCCTGGCCGCGCCCGGCGCTGCCGCTGGCGCCGCGCTGGTGTTTCTGGCGATCACCAATGAGTTGACTGCCACCCTGCTGCTCGCCCCCAACGGCACACGCACCCTGGCCACCGGATTCTGGGCCATGACCAGCGAAATCGATTACGCCGCGGCTGCGCCCTATGCCTTGCTGATGATTTTGCTGTCGCTTCCCCTGACCGGACTTCTTTATCACCAATCAAAACGAACGGCTGGCCGATGAACGCTCTTGAACTCCATTCCATTTCCAAGTCCTACGGCTCCCATCAAGCGCTGGAGAGCATCAACCTGTCGGTGCCAACGGGCAGCCGAACGGTCATCGTCGGCCCGTCCGGCTCAGGAAAAACCACGTTGTTGCGGATGATCGCCGGTTTCGAATTCCCGGACGCAGGCCGACTATCACTCAATGGCCAAACGCTCGTCGACGACACCCACGAAGTCCCGGCGCATCAGCGTTTGATTGGTTATGTTCCGCAGGACGGCGCCCTGTTCCCGCACATGACTGTGGCCGCGAACATCGGTTTCGGGCTTTCGATCAAGGGCGGTGCAAAACATGAGCGAGTCGCAGAGCTGATGGACAGCGTGGCGCTGGATGCGAACATGGCCAACCGTTGGCCCCATGAACTGTCCGGTGGCCAGCAACAACGCGTGGCGCTGGCGCGGGCGCTGGCGCAACAGCCACGCTTGATGTTGCTGGACGAGCCGTTTTCGGCCCTCGACACCGGCCTTCGAGGCGCCATGCGCAAAATGGTCGCACGGCTACTGACCGACGCCGGCGTGACCACCATTCTGGTCACCCATGACCAGAGTGAAGCCTTGTCGTTTGCCGATCAGCTGGCGGTGATGCGCGATGGTCGGCTGGTGCAGTCAGGCCATCCGCTGGACCTTTACCGCTACCCCGAGGATGAACAAACCGCGCTGTTTCTGGGGGATGCCGTGGTCATGCCCGCCAGAATCGAAGCCGGCTGGGCCCATTGCGATCTCGGTCGCATACCGGTGAACAACCACCGGAACAACAAATCGGCGCAGATCATGCTGCGTCCCGAGCAACTGCAACTCGTCAGCATCCAGCCCAGCCCAACCGAGGCCGCCGGGTGTCGTGCCGTTGTGACTGAGAGGGATTTCAGCGGCAATACCTGCACGTTGACGGTGGAATTGGAGTCTTTCGCTTCCGGGCAACAGCCAGGTCGATCATTGATGGTGCGCAGTTCGGGCCTGTATGCACCACCCGCCGGCAGTGCGGTTCACGTCTCGACGATCGGCCATGCCCACGTACTGAGCGAATCTTGAACCCCGTCCATCAAAGATCGAACCGATCCACGGCCCTACGCCGCTCGTTGTCATCGCGCACATCGTAGTTGGCCGTGGTCTGGATGTTGCTGTGATGGGCGAGTTTCTGGGCGATCGACAAGTCGTACTCCTCAATCACTCGGGTAATGAACGAACGTCGAAAATCATGCGGCATGATTTTCACCCCAACCTGCGCGCCCCGCTGTCGGGCGATGTAATAGATCGCATGTTTGGTGATGCGCTCGCGGGTGATGTGACTGCCGCGGCGGATGCGATTGAACAGGAACGAATCGTCCACTTCACCCTCTTTCAGTAGCGAGCGCCGCAGTTCCAGCCAGTCATTGAGTTTGGCGAACGCCCAGGCCGGAGCGTACTTGATCAATTGCTTATTGCCCTTGGCGGTCACACGAAGGCTGCGCTCGGTGAAATCGACTTGGTTCAGGTCCAGGTTCACCGATTCCGATTTGCGCATGCCCGAGCCATACAAAATCCCGATGATCGCTGCATCCCTCAACCCCTGTGGCCGAGGATCGGCGGCGCAGACCGCCATCAATTCCTGGATCAGCGTGCGCCTGAGGTTTCGCCCCTGAGACAATCGCGTGCCGGCAATCCCCTTCACCGAACGCATTTTCAGCAAGTGTTCCTGACTGATCAGGCTCATGCGCCACGCCTCGTTCATCACCCCGCGCACCGCGTTGACGTACAGCGAAGAGGTGTTCGGCGCGTAGCCGTCGGTGCGCAAGGTGGCCACCAGTGCAATGACATCTTCGGGTTGCAGGTTGTGCCAGGGAATCTCCTCGACGTTCATGTCTTCGAAGCCCAACCGGTCAGCGGCGTCCTGCAAAACATAACGCATGGTCAGTTGGCTGGAGGGTGCCAGACGCGCCAGATACAGGGTCAACGGATTGGTCTTTAACGGAGTTGAGTCGGTAGCGGGTAAGTCGATCAAACGAAACGGCCTTCAGTGGAAACAGTTCATTAAACAACTAAGGATTGAAACATCCTTCCTGTAAAGCAGGACACTTCTGTAGGACTTTCTACTGGAAAACTCGATGAACGGCAGAAGTCTGAACAGTGGCTGTATGACCTCCAGATAAACGATTCGCCGACCGGTTTTTCATGTTCCTTTCACAAAATCGGGAATAACCTCAATGAGTCCGGCCTATCTCTTTGCGAGGGACCAACCTGCCGACCATGGCAGAAAATGTCAACCTATCTAAATCGTCAGGTATTTCGAGTAACCAATTGATGCAGCTTTTGTTTTTAGCGTCTACGCTTGCAATGGATCCAATTTTTTTTTAGCCTCACCGGCTATTCACTCTTCAGCCCCGAGGTGCCCATGAGTCAGGCTTTTCTCCCCTTCTCCCGCCCCAGTATCGGCGATGAAGAAATTGCCGCCGTAGAGCAAGTATTGCGCTCCGGCTGGATCACTACCGGGCCGAAAAACCAGGAACTGGAAGAGCAATTCGCCAATGACGTGGGGTGCCGTCATGCCGTGGCACTGTCCTCGGCCACCGGCGGGATGCACATCACTTTACTGGCATTGGGAATTGGTCCGGGCGATGAAGTCATTACACCGTCGCAGACTTGGGTGTCCACCGCCAACATGATCTGCCTGTTGGGCGCGACACCGGTGTTCGTCGACGTTGATCGCGACACGCTGATGAGTGACCTGGCCAGCATCGAAGCAGCGATCACGCCGCGCACCAAAGCCATCATTCCGGTGCATTACGCCGGTGCCGCGTTCGATCTCGATCCGCTTTATGCGCTGGCCGACAAACACGGCATCCCCGTTATCGAAGACGCCGCTCACGCCGCAGGCACCTTCTACAAAGGTCGTCACGTCGGCGCGAAAGGCACGGCAATCTTCTCGTTCCATGCGATCAAGAACATGACCTGCGCCGAGGGCGCCATGTTTGTCAGTGACGATGAAGCCCTGGCCAGTCGTGTGCGCATGCTCAAGTTCCATGGCCTCGGTGTCGATGCCTATGACCGCCTGAGCCACGGCCGCAAACCTCAGGCTCAGGTCATGGAGCCCGGCTTCAAGTACAACCTGGCCGACATCAATGCCGCCATCGCCTTGGTGCAGCTGAAGCGACTGGACGAAATCAACGCCAAACGCACGGAGCTGGCCGGTACTTATTTGCAGCGACTGGAAGGTTTGCCGGTGCAACCCCTGGCCCTTCCAGCCTATGCGCAGCAGCACGCCTGGCACCTGTTCATCCTGCGTATCGACACCGAGCGCTGCGGGCTGGACCGTGAAGCGTTCATGAAGGCCCTGCAAGCGCAGAACATCGGCACCGGTATTCACTTCATCGCCACTCACCTCCACACCTACTACCGCCAGCGCTTCCCCAACATCTATCTGCCCAACACAGAATGGAACTCGGCACGGCTGTGCTCGATTCCGTTATTCCCCGACATGACCACCGATGACGTCGATCGTGTGGTCGGTGCCATTGAAAACGTTTTGGACGCAAGCCTGTGAAACCTTACCCGATCCATTGCGTGTCGATCGTCATCCCGGTCTACAACGAGCAAGACAGCCTGCCCGAGTTGCTCCGGCGCACCGAAGCGGCGTGTCAGCAATTACGCCACAAATACGAAATTGTGCTGGTCGACGACGGCAGTCGGGACGAATCGGCGCAAATATTGGAACAGGCAGCATCGCTCAAAGGCAGCCCGTTCGTAGCGGTCATTCTCAACCGCAACTACGGCCAGCACGCGGCAATCATGGCCGGTTTCGAGCAGTCTAAAGGCGATGTGGTCATCACTCTCGACGCCGACCTGCAAAACCCTCCCGAGGAGATTCCGCGGTTAGTGGCTCAGGCCGAGCTGGGTTATGACGTGGTCGCCACCGTGCGCAACAACCGTCAGGACTCGGCGTTACGGCGCTGGCCGTCGAAGCTGATCAACCTGGCCGTGCAGCGCTCCACCGGCGTTGCCATGACCGACTATGGCTGCATGCTCCGCGCTTACCGGCGAACCATTGTCGATGCCATGCTCGCCTGCCGTGAACGCAGCACCTTCATCCCGATCCTCGCCAACAGCTTCGCCCGGCACACCACGGAAATTCTCGTGCCCCACGCCGAGCGCGAACACGGGGTATCGAAGTACAGCCCCATGCGCCTGATCAATCTGATGTTCGACCTGATCACCTGCATGACCACCACGCCCCTGCGTTTGCTGAGCATCGTCGGCTTCGGCATGGCGGCCCTCGGCGTGCTGTTCGCCATTACGCTGATCGTGCTGCGACTGGCCTTCGGCGCCCATTGGGCCGGCGACGGGACATTCGTGCTGTTCGCCGTGCTGTTCATTTTCACCGGTGGCCAGTTCATCGGCATGGGCCTGTTGGGCGAGTACCTGGGTCGCATGTATGGCGACGTTCGCGCCCGCCCCCGGTTCTTTATTGAAAAAGTGCTGCGTAACCAACCCGCTGCCCCCGCTCCCGTTGTCACCGTTGACGGTCTCACCTCCATTTCTTCAGATCAGGTTCACTCATGAGTGCAAAAGCTGTTGTCTTCGCCTATCACGATATTGGCTGTGCCGGCATCGAATCCCTGCTCAACTCGGGCTTTGATATTGCCGCGGTGTTTACTCATCCTGATGATCCCAAGGAAAACGCGTTCTACGGCTCCGTTGCGCAACTGTGCGCACGCAAGGGCATCCCGGTGCACGCCCCGGAAGATGCCAACCACCCGTTGTGGATCGAGCGCATCAGCAAGCTCAACCCGGATTACCTGTTCTCGTTTTACTACCGCAACCTGTTGAGCGAACCGCTGTTGGCCACCGCCAGCAAAGGCGCCTTCAACCTGCACGGTTCGTTGTTGCCGCGCTACCGTGGTCGTGCGCCGGCCAACTGGGTGCTGGTCAACGGTGAAACCGAAACCGGCGTGACCCTGCACCGCATGGTCAAACGGGCCGATGCCGGCGCAATCCTCGCCCAGAAAACGGTGGCGATTGAGCGCAGCGACACGGCGCTGAGCCTGCACGAAAAACTGCGTCTGGCAGCTACCGACTTGCTACGTGACACGCTACCGGCGTTGCTTCAGGGCAAAGTCAACGAAACCCCACAGGACGAATCCAAAGCCACGGTGTTTGGCCGGCGCACGCCAGCCGACGGCAAACTGGTCTGGAACAAACCGGCGGAAGAACTGTTCAATCTGGTTCGCGCCGTCACCCAGCCTTACCCGGGCGCCTTCTGCGCCGTGGGCGAGCACAAGCTGATTGTCTGGAACGCAGAAGTCGCCCAAGGCAATGAAGGTCAGGCACCGGGGCGCGTCATCAGTGTCGACCCACTGCGCATCGCCTGCGGCGAAGACTCCCTGGTAATCACCGCCGGCCAGCGTAACGACAACGGTTTGTACCTCAGTGGCCCGCAACTGGCCAACGAACTGGGTCTGGTGGACGGTTCCGTGCTGCGTGGCGCCGAGTCCGGTCGCGCCCCGCGTCGCACTCGCGTGCTGATCCTCGGCGTCAACGGCTTCATCGGCAATCACCTGTCCGAGCGCCTGCTGCGCGACGACCGATACGAGGTGTATGGCCTGGACATCGGCTCAGACGCCATCGAACGCCTGCGCAGTCACCCGAATTTCCACTTCGTCGAAGGCGACATCAGCATCCACTCCGAGTGGATCGAATACCACATCAAGAAGTGCGACGTGATCCTGCCACTGGTGGCGATCGCCACGCCGATCGAGTACACCCGCAACCCGCTGCGCGTATTCGAGCTGGACTTTGAAGAGAACCTGAAACTGGTTCGCTACTGCGTCAAATACAACAAACGCGTGATCTTCCCGTCGACCTCCGAAGTGTATGGCATGTGCCAGGACCAGAACTTCGACGAAGACACCTCCAACCTCATCGTCGGTCCGATCAACAAACAGCGCTGGATCTACTCGATCTCCAAGCAACTGCTCGACCGGGTGATCTGGGCCTACGGCCAGAAAGGCCTGAACTTCACGTTGTTCCGTCCCTTCAACTGGATGGGCCCACGCCTCGATCGCCTGGACTCGGCGCGTATCGGCAGTTCCCGCGCGATCACCCAGTTGATCCTCAACCTGGTGGAAGGCACGCCGATTCGTCTGTTCGATGGCGGTGAGCAAAAACGCTGCTTCACCGACATTGCCGATGGCGTGGAAGCGCTAGCGCGGATCATCGACAACGACAACGATGCCTGCAACGGCCAGATCATCAACATCGGCAACCCGGACAACGAAGCCAGCATCCGCCAGTTGGGCGAAGAGCTGTTGCGTCAGTTCGAAGCGCACCCGTTGCGCGACAACTTCCCGCCGTTCGCCGGGTTCCGCGATGTCGAAAGCAAAGCGTTCTACGGCACCGGTTATCAGGACGTGTCGCACCGCAAACCAAGCATCGCCAATGCCAAACGTCTGCTTGACTGGACCCCAACGGTTGAAATGAGCGAGACCATCGGCAATACGCTGGATTTCTTCCTGCGTGAAGCCATGCTCGAAATCGCGGACAAGCGCTGATGCGGGCAGGTCTGCGGATTGATGTCGACACTTACCGAGGCACCCGTGAGGGGGTGCCGCGGCTGCTGGAAATCCTCGATGAAGCGCAGGTCAAGGCGACGTTTTTCTTCAGTGTCGGGCCGGACAACATGGGGCGTCATTTATGGCGCCTGATCCGCCCGCAATTTCTCTGGAAAATGCTCCGTTCCAACGCGGCAGGCCTGTACGGCTGGGACATCTTGCTGGCCGGCACCGCGTGGCCCGGCAAACCGATCGGCCGTGATCTTGGGCATTTGATGCGTCAAACCGTGGCAGCCGGGCATGAAGTTGGCCTGCACGCCTGGGATCATCACGGCTGGCAGGCCAATGCCGGGCGCTGGAGTGACAAGCAACTGATCGAGCACCTTCGTCGGGGTGTCGACACCCTCGCCGACATCCTCGGGCAAAACGTCGAATGCTCGGCGTCCGCCGGGTGGCGGGCAGACGAGCGCGTGATCGAGGCCAAGCAGGCGTTCAGCTTTCGCTACAACAGCGATTGCCGGGGCCAGAGCCTGTTCCAGCCGAGATTGTCCAATGGTGGTTTGGGTGCGCCGCAGATTCCGGTGGACCTGCCGACCTTCGATGAGGTGGTCGGCCCCAGCGTGGCGGCCAAGGACTTCAACGCCTTTATTCTTGATTGCTTCAGCCCCGAAAAACTCAACGTCTACACGATCCATGCCGAAGTAGAAGGGATTCTGATGGCCCACGATTTTCGTCAACTGCTGGCCGATGCGCGCCAGCGAAACATCCATTTTCAACCCTTGGGCGATCTGCTGCCCGAGGCCCCCGACACCTTGCCGGTCGGCCGGGTACTACGCGGCACCCTCGAAGGACGCGAAGGCTGGTTGGGAGTGCAAGGCGTATGAGCAAGCGCTGGGCATTACCGTTGTTGCTGGCGATCTTCGCTCTGGCGTACCTGCTGCCGCTGGGCAGCCATGGCTTGTGGATTCCCGACGAAACCCGCTACGCCCAGATCAGCCAGGACATGCTCCTGAGCGGCAACTGGGTGTCGCCGCATTTCATGAGCCTGCGCTATTTCGAAAAACCGGTGGCCGGCTACTGGATGATCGCCGCCAGCCAAGCGTTGTTTGGCGACAACCTGTTCGGCGTGCGGTTTGCTTCCGCGATGAGCACCGGGTTGAGTGTGTTGCTGTGCTACCTGATCGCCCGTCGGCTCTGGAACGAACCACGCAAGAGTTTTGCCTGCGCGCTCCTGTACATGAGTCTCACCGTCATCGCTGGCGCCGCGGGCTACGCCAACCTCGATCCGCAATTCACGTTCTGGGTCAATTTGAGCCTGGTTGCCTTGTGGTTTGCCCTGGACAGCGTCAGCCGTGGCCAGCGCCTGATCGGTTGGGCGATGTTGGGCCTGGCCTGCGGCATGGGGTTCATGACCAAGGGTTTCCTCGCCTGGCTGCTGCCGGTGCTGATCGCCCTGCCCTGGATGATCTGGCAAAAACGCTGGCGTGAACTGCTGATCTACGGTCCGCTGGCGATTGTCGTGGCCATCGCCGTCAGCTTGCCGTGGGTCTTGGCGGTGCACGCGCAGGAGCCCGATTACTGGCGGTTCTTCTTCTGGCACGAACACATTCGCCGCTTCGCCGGCGATGACGCCCAGCATGATGCGCCGTGGTGGTTCTATTTGCCGTTGCTGGTGGCGTTCAGTCTGCCGTGGGTGGCGTTGCTGCCGTCGGCGCTGAAACAGGCGTGGGACACACGACGCCAGGCCAACATCGCTTTCCTGCTGCTGTGGCTGCTGATGCCGCTGATTTTTTTCAGCCTCAGCAAAGGCAAATTGCCTAGCTACATCCTGCCGTGCCTGCTGCCGCTGGCGTTACTGCTGGGCCACGCACTGGTGGACCGCTTGAAGCTTGAGCAAGGCAGGGTACTGGGCATCAATGGTCTGCTGAACCTGCTGCTGGGCCTGACGATCCTGGTGGCCCTGGTCTACCTGCAACTGAAAAAACCGCTCTACAACCATGAACTGCACAACCTGGTGCTGGTGTTCATCGGTCTGACCGGCTGGATCATGGCCAACCTGCTGCAAGCCTTCAGACCTTTGCAATGCTGGGCGGCGCCAGCCTTCGGCAGTCTGCTGCTGATCGGCCTGTTGCCGGCCGGGATGCCCGAGTCGGTGGTCGCCAACAAGATGCCCGATCAATTCATCCTCGAGCATGCCCAGGAGCTCGGCCAGACCGACCAGTTGCTGAGCAACGACCTCGGCGCCGCCGGGGCCCTGGCCTGGCGCATGAAACGCCCGGACGTGGCGTTGTACAACACGATAGGCGAATTGAAATATGGCCTCGCCTATCCTGACGGCGCACAGCAGCAAGTCGACCCGCACCAGGTTCAAGCGTGGATGCGCGACGCCCGCCAGAGCGGTTCGGTCGGCGTGGTCATGCGCATCAAGGGTGACGACGAACTGCGCGAAATCGAACTGCTGCCCAAGGATGGCAAGCGTTATGAACAAGGCAACATTGTGATTCTGATTTTTCCTCAGGAGGCGTCATGAGCCTGTTACTGCTCTTGGCCGCCTGCCTGCTGACCTGTCTGGGCCAGATCGCCCAGAAATACGCTGTGGAAAGCTGGCGCGACAAGGCGTCGCTCTGGAGCGAGAAACTGCGTTCGCCCTGGTTGTGGCTGGCGCTTGCCTCTCTGGGATTGGGCTTGCTGGTGTGGCTGCTGGTGTTGCAGCGCCTCGAAGTCGGCATTGCCTATCCGATGCTGAGCCTCAATTTCGTACTGATCACCCTGGTCGCCCGCTTCGTTTTCCACGAAACCATCGACCGTCGCCACTGGTTGGGTGTTGCGCTGGTGATCGGTGGCGTGGTGCTGCTGGGGCAACACACATGAACCTGCGTCGCGGAATTACCTTCGCGCTGGGCAGCGTGCTGCTGGTCAGTGCTGCGCAACTGGGCATGCGCTGGAGCATGAGCCGCCTGCCATCGCCCGAGCACTGGTTCACCACCAGCATCGATCTGTCCGCTGTCGCCGTGGTGCTGGTCGCCATTCTTGCTTACGCCCTGTCGATGCTTAGCTGGCTTGCCGCCCTGCGGGATTTACCGCTGGGCCGGGCTTATTCGCTGCTGAGCATCAGCTACGCGCTGGTGTACTTGCTGGCCGCCAGCCTGCCGCTGTTCAACGAAGCATTCAGCCTTTCAAAAACCATCGGGGTGGCCCTGGTCATCCTCGGTGTCATTACCATTAACTCTCGGCCTGCTCGCGCGCGCGAACTCAGGAGTGCCCCATGAAAATCAGTGTATTTGGTAGCGGTTACGTTGGTCTGGTGCAAGCCGCCGTCCTGGCAGAAGTTGGCCACGACGTGGTCTGCATGGACATTGACGAGAAGAAAATCGAGCTGTTGCAACAAGGCCACGTGAGCATTTTCGAGCCGGGGCTGGCCAGCCTGGTGCGCGAAGGCCTGGACGCCAAACGTCTACAGTTCACCACCGACGAAAAACTCGCAGTGCAGCATGGTCAGGTGTTGTTTATCGCGGTCGGCACACCGTCCCGGGACGACGGTTCGGCGGATCTGAGTTATGTGCTGTCGGTGGGAGAAGCCGTGGCGCGTCATCGTGAACAACCGGTGATTCTGGTGGAGAAATCCACGGTGCCGGTGGGCACGGGTGACACCTTGCGCGCGCATATCGACAAGTGCCTGATCAAGGTCGGCCGCTTGCTGCAGTTCGATATCGTCTCCAACCCGGAATTTTTGAAAGAAGGCTCGGCCGTGGCCGATTGCCGGCGCCCGGACCGGATCATCATCGGCTGCGAACGCGATGAAGTGCGTGACGTGATGCGTGACCTCTACGCGCCCTTCAACCGCAACCATGACCGGGTCATGTTCATGGACCTGCGCAGCGCCGAGCTGACCAAGTACGCCGCCAACTGCATGCTGGCGACCAAGATCAGCTTCATCAACCAGATCGCCGAACTGGCCGAACACCTGGGCGCCGACATCGAATCGGTGCGCCTGGGCATCGGCGCCGATTCGCGCATTGGCTATCACTTCATCTACCCCGGTTGCGGTTATGGCGGCTCGTGCTTTCCCAAGGACATGCGCGCGCTGATCCACAGTGCTGAAGAGGCGCATTGCTCCAGCGATCTGCTGCAAGCGGTGGAAGCGATCAACCAGCGTCAGAAGCACAAGCTGTTCGAACGCATCAACGCGTTCTACAAGGGCGATTTGCGCGGCAGGACCTTTGCCGTGTGGGGCCTGGCATTCAAACCGAACACCGACGACATGCGCGATGCACCGAGTCGGGTGCTGCTGGAATCGCTGTGGGCCGCCGGGGCCAACGTCCGCGCGTTCGACCCGGAAGCCATGCAGGAAACCCAGCAACTGTATCCCGATGAACCCAAGTTGATGCTCATGGGCACACCGGAATCGGTATTGTCCGGCGCTGACGCGTTGATCATCTGCACCGAATGGCAGCAGTTCAAGGCCCCGGATTTCAGCCTGATCCAGCAGCGGCTCAACGCACCGGTGATCTTCGACGGACGCAACCTCTACGACGCCGATCGCCTCGCTCGCGCCGGCTTCAAGTACTTCCCGATGGGTCGCGGTGAATCGCGCAATCTGCCGATTCCGCATCAGCAGTGGCCCGCTGCTTCGGTCATCGCTTGATTTCGATATCACCCGGTATCCGCCGACAGTCTCTAGGCATAGGGCTGTTGGCGCTGCTGCTGTTCAGCGCCGGGGTGTATCAGCAGGCAGTGATCGGCTTCGATTCGCGTTTTGTGCTGTTCGCTCAGGAAATGTTGCGCCACGGGCCGTCCTTTTTTCCGACTACCTATGGCCAGCCGTATGCGGACTATTCGGCGCTTTCGACGCTTTTCACCTGGCTGCTGTCGCTGCCGTTCGGGCAGGTCAACAGTTTGACTGCCTGGTTGCCGAGCGCCATAGCCGGGGCGGTGATCGTCACGTTGATGTACCGGCTACTGGCGCCCTACTCCCAGCGCTGGGCGTTGCTGAGCATCGCCCTGATGACACTGACCAACACCTTTGTCACCGAAACCCGTGCCGTGTCCCTGGATTTGATGCTCGCGGCGGTGGCTTTTTCAGTGTTCTACCTGGGTTATGCCGTCGATCATTTCGCAGCAAAGCGCCGGTGGTGGCTGATCTTTGCCTTGTTGCTGCTGGGCTTCGGGATTCGTGGACCGATCGGGCTGGTGATTCCCACGGGCATGCTGTGCAGCTATTTCTTGCTCAATCGACAATGGCAGAAATTTTTTGGTTTTGGCCTGATGGCGTCGGTGCTGCTGGCCGTGTGCGTTGGCGTGCTGCTGTGGCTGGCGGAAACCATCGGCGGCCCGGACTTCATGCACGACGTGGTGCGCATGCAGTTCATGGGGCGCATGGACGGTAGCGAAGGTGTCAGCGGTTCGCTGTATTACTTCACCGGCTCGGTGGGCAACTATGCGCTCGCGTATCCGTTGGCGTTGCTGGTACTGGCCGCCGTCTGGCTGACAACGCCTCGGCAGGCGGGTCCTGCGTTGCGCCTGTTGCAGTACTGTACGGCCGCCGGCCTGATCGTGATGGTCGGGCTCTCGATCCCCCAGGCAAAAAAGGCCCGCTACCTGCTGCCGATGTTGCCCATGGCGGCGATCATTGCGGCGTATCCGTTTCAGGTGGCGCAAGGTCGGGTTTTCGAGTGGTTGCGGGGGTTGATGCAAGGGCTGTGGCTAGTGGTCCCTGCCCTGTTGATCGGCGGACTGCTGGTCGCCCAGCGACGGTTTCCCGATGAACTAACAACGCTGACTTCGATACTGATCATTCTCGGCGTGCTGCAAGTCATTGCCTTGGCGGTGCTTGTACGACCGCACTGGCGGGCGCAAACACTTGCGTTTTGCGCAGTCCTGGCGCTGTGGTCGGTCTACATTCTGGTATTCGAACCGGTCGAACGCCGACTCTACGATACCCGGACCTTCAGCCGTGCGGCATTTGCGCTCGTACAAAAAGACCCGGCACCGCTGGTGTTGCATGTCATGGGTAAAGACGCCAAGGCGATCAAGTTCATGGTCAACATCGAGCAGGACTTACAGCCGATTTTCACCGAATCGACCCAAGAACTGGAAAACCTTCAAGGGCCGCATTGGCTGATGATGGATGAAAACGACTATCGCGCCCTGCAGGGCACGCCGTTGGGTGCGTTGCCGCCCATTTTGAGCGGCCGTTTCGATAAAAACGATTACGTGTTGCTGCACCTCAATCCCCTGTAGGAGCTGCCGAAGGCTGCGATCTTTTGATTTTGATCTTCAACAATAGCTGAGGCGCTAAAAGAATAAGATCAAAAGATCGCAGCCTTCGGCAGCTCCTACATGTTCGGCGGCCGAGTTGTTTCGCTGCGACCCTTCGCTGGCCTGGCTTGCCGATGCGCAGGTGACCGATGCCGAACAACATCGCCGGGCAATCAAGACGGATGAGGGGATCAGGCGCAAGAACTGCTTGAGCAGTTATGGCGGTTGGAAACGCTTGAATCGGTTCGTTCGCTGGATCGGTGGCTGACTTGAGTACGGGGTTGCCTGAGCCGGCCTCATCGCGAGCAAGCTCGCTCCCACAGGGGAATGCATTCCAAATGTGGGAGCGGGCTTGCTCGCGAATGGTAGCGACTCGGTTTTACGTCGAACACTGCAGAATCTAAATAAGGATATTTGCCCCACCGTGGCCACTTACTCACTCGTTATCCGCCGGTTGATGATCGTTTCGCTGACCATCGTCGTCAGCCGCGCCATCACCAGCCCGCTGCTGACGTTGTTCCTGAGCAACAAACTCGGCCTCAACCAACAGGATGTTGGCTTGCTGCTGGGCATCGCGGTGTTTATCGCCACCCTGCTCGCGCTCTACGGCGGTTACATCATCGACCCGCCTCGAGAAGCGCCGGCTGCTGATCCTCGCGATGCTCTCCAGCGCCATCGGCTTTGTGCTGCTGACCTTCGCCGACAACCTCTACCTGACCACCGCCACCCTGGTGATCACCGAAACCGCCTCGGCGCTGTTCCTGATCGGCTCGAAGGCGATCCTCAGCGAAAACCTGCCCATGGGCCAGCGCGCCAAGGCATTTTCCCTGCGCTACACCTTGACCAACATCGGCTACGCCACCGGCCCGATGTTGGGCGTGGTGATTGCCGGCGTGTACCCGATTGCGCCGTTCCTGATCGCCGGCGGCATCGCGTTCTTCAGTATTTTCCTGATGATCGGGATACCGAAGGACTCGGCCCAGGCACCCGCGATTGGCCAGCCCGCGAGTTTTCTCAAGACGCTGGTCACCCTGAAAAACGACCGCACGCTGATCATGTTCACCTGCGGCTGCCTGCTCAGTACCGTGGTCCACGGCCGTTTCACCTTGTACCTGTCGCAATATCTGCTGGTAACCCATGACTCCAAACGGGCACTGGAAACCATGGCCGCCCTGCTCGCCTGCAATGCGATCAGCGTGATCCTGCTGCAATACCAGATCGGCCGTTTCCTCAAGCGCGAACAATTGCGTTACTGGATCGCGGGCGGTACCAGCCTGTTCATCGTCGGGTTGATCGGTTTCAGCCTGGCTGACAGCCTAGTGTCGTGGTGCGTGGCAATGTTCATCTTCACCTTCGGTGAAATGATCATTTACCCCGCCGAATGCCTCTTCGTCGACACCCTGGCCCCGGAAGAACTGCGCGGTAGTTATTACGGCGCGCAAAACCTCGCAGCCCTCGGCGGTGCCCTGAGCCCGGTGATTTGCGGTTTCCTGCTGATGCACACCCCCGCGCCAACGATGTTTTATGCCCTGAGCGCACTGACCGCCATGGGCGGTTTCCTGTGTTTCATGAGCGGTCGCCGGGTGGCATTACAGCAAAATTAATGCACTAAAACTGCATTAATATGAATTTGTCAGCATCAGAAATGAACGGCACACTGTGCCCGTTCCTCCCCCAATAGTTGGAACAACTTCAAGGGCTTTCTGGGTATCCCAGCTAAGCCTTTTTTTTGCCTCGGTTTTTTTCAACGGATCGTCTGCCTCATGTTTGCTCGCTGGTTTCCCGCCGCCATCAACACTCGCCCCTCCGAATGGAGCCGCGCCGCGATCGGCATGTCCTTGGGCACGATGTTCAGCGTCTGGCTCTGCAGCCTGGTATTCGGCATGCCGGTTGCGCAGCACTTGATCGGTCCGCTGGGTGCATCGGCCGTGTTGCTGTTCGCGGTATCCTCCGGCGCCCTCGCCCAGCCCTGGTCGATTCTTGGCGGTTATCTAAGCGCCGGGGTGGTTTCACTGCTGGTCGCTCACGTTCTCGGACGAACCCTCGGCAGCGCTTGCCTGGCGGCTGGCATAGCGCTGATTCTAATGTGCTGGCTGCGTTGCCTGCATCCACCGGCCGGGGCCTTGGCGTTGCTGTTGGTATTGGCAGACCCGGCGACCATTGCCCTGGGCTGGAAAGCCCTCGGCCCGGTGATGCTTGGTGCATCGGCCATGTTGCTCAGCGCCCTGGCCTACAACAACCTGACGCGCATTCGTTACCCAAAACGCGCCAGCGAACCGTTGTCCAGGGTGCCCGCCGACCACCCGCCCACCGACAGCCAGGCGATCACCGCCCAGGACCTGAAACTGGCCCTGGCGGACATGGAAGCCTTCTTCGACGTCACCCCCGAAGACCTCGAACAGTTGATCCATGCCAGTGAGTTGCATGCCAAACGGCGCAGTATTGGTAATGTGTTTTCCAGTAAGGGTTGAAGATCAAAAGATCGCAGCCTGCGGCAGCTCCTACATTGAAATGCGATCCCCTGTAGGAGCTGCCGCAGGCTGCGATCTTTTGATTTTAGGATTGATCTAGGCTGCAGACATTTGTCGGGCTGGCACCGCCAGACTCACCGCGCGCACCGATGAACCGGCACTCAACCCAAGGCTCTTCGCAGTCTCTGCATCGACTATCAACGTCCCGGCAGCCACCCGCGCCGGTGCCGCGGTAATCCGGCACTCGGCAAATTGGCGGTTATGAATCAGGTATGTCGCCGTCTGCTCCCCCGGTGTGCCGATGCTCAGTTGCAGCACCTGACTGTCACGCACGGCACGGATATCCCCGGTGGCGCATTCGATCAGCGGGCCGCCGTCGAAGATGTCAATGTAGTCGCGGTGCTCGAACCCTTCAGCCTTGAGCATGCCCAGCGCCGGTTCGGTGTTGGGATGAACGCGACCGATGACGGTTCTTGCGGCTTCAGGCAACAGGCAAGTCGGCAGCGGAAACTTGGGCATCAGCTCGGCGATGAAGGTCTTGTTACCCAGCCCGGTCAGGTAGTCGGCATCGGCAAAATCCATCTTGAAGAAGTGCCGCCCCAGACCTTCCCAGAACGGTGAAACGCCCTCTTCGTCCGAGTAGCCGCGCATCTCGGCGATCACCTTCTCCCCGAAATGCTGACGAAATTCCGCCCGAAACAGGAACCGCGCCTTGGACAGCAAACGCCCGTTCAGACCGCTGCGGTGATCGGCATGCAGAAACAGCGAACACAGCTCCGAATGGGGAAACGGTTGTTCGCCGCCGTGTCCTGATTGAAGGAGAAACGTGTCGGGCGAATCATCAAAACGGTATTGGTGGTTTGCATGGGCACAGATTCAATGAGGGTTAAGAGGTACTCATTGTCTGTTTCGCAGGCTGGAAAACCCGGTTGATCAGTGGCGGCGGCGTGATGGAAACGGCTGAAAAACGTGTGTGGCCCAGCCGATTCGGCGAGTGCCGAAGGCAGCGATCCTTTGATCTTGATCTTGCTTCTATTCCATCGTGGTCTTGACCATCGCCAATTCCGGATGGCTGACCAACTTGTCGATGTGCAAATCCGGGTCATCGAACCGGACCTCTGTCAGCACCCGGTAATGCTCCATGTCCCGGCAACGCATGCGCAAGCTGTAGTCGAACGCGCCGCTGATCAACCGACATTCCAGCACCTGCGGGCAGGCGCGGACCTTGGCTTCGAAAGCCTTTTGCGCCGCCCGCCCACTCTGGTTCGACAACGCAACCAGCACCAGCAACGACAAGCCTGGTGTCAGCTTCTTTTCATCGAGAATCGCGCCATACCCACGAATGACCCCGAGCTGTTCGAGCTTGCGCACCCGTTCCAGGTACGGCCTGGGCGTCAGGTGCACGCGCTCGGAAAGCTTTTGATAAGTGATGCGCCCTTCGTGGCGCAGCACTTCGATGATTGCCTGATCGATACGATCAAGCACGATCGACAGATCGCGGATATCCGCCATATACGTCTTGCCTCACTTCAAACGACCCGATAGGAATTGCTGCAAACGTTCACTTTTTGGCTGGTCGAGGATCGTTGCGTCACCCTGCTCCTCGACCTTCCCCTGATGCAAAAACAACACCGGGCTGGAAACCTCGCCTGCGCCTAACCACACTTTTTGACAGGGGCAGAGAGTCGATGCGGTATTCACCGCAGCCGTATTTGTTGTTGTTTTCGACCGGTCGAGCCAGCCGTCGGGGTGCAGTCCGTTCCATGCGCATCGTCACAAGCGCTTGAAATGGACCGTCAGAATGCCAATTGCCAGGCCGGTGCAGGTGTCGTAAGCCCCTGTTCTGACAGCCCAACTGCGCTGAACGGGTGGCTCTCACAGCCGATTCTGTCGTTGA
The DNA here is from genome assembly GCF_004402115.1 of Pseudomonas sp. F01002. Taxonomy (NCBI): domain Bacteria; kingdom Pseudomonadati; phylum Pseudomonadota; class Gammaproteobacteria; order Pseudomonadales; family Pseudomonadaceae; genus Pseudomonas; species Pseudomonas sp. F01002. The sequence goes on from NZ_SOPU01000023.1 coordinate 110,538, forward strand.
TCTCCCAAGATCTAGAGATCGCAGCCTTAAGGTAAAAATGCACACGACTCCTGCACATATGCCGGTTGTACATCACAAATTTGCACTGTTACGATCCAGCATCGCTCGCGCGCGAGCTTCTCTATAAAGAACAATAAAAGCAGGGAGTTAGTGATGACTGCTCAGGTTTCATCGAAGGGGACTTCGTCCATGGATGCCACGCAAAACGAAGTGCTGGCCGAGGTTCGCAACCACATCGGTCACCTGACCCTCAATCGCCCCGGCGGCCTCAACGCCATTACCCTGGACATGGTGCGCAACCTGCAGCGTCAGCTCGACGCCTGGGCGCTCGATCCGCACGTACACGCGGTGGTCTTGCGCGGTGCTGGCGAGAAGGCTTTCTGTACCGGCGGCGATATTCGCTCGCTGTACGACAGCTTCAAAAACGGCGACACGCTGCACGAAGATTTCTTCGTCGAGGAATACGCCCTCGACCTCGCGATTCACCATTACCGCAAACCTGTGCTCGCCTTGATGGACGGTTTTGTCCTGGGCGGCGGCATGGGCCTGGTGCAAGGCGCCGACTTGCGAGTGGTCACCGAGAAAAGCCGCCTGGCGATGCCGGAAGTGGCGATCGGTTATTTCCCGGATGTCGGTGGCAGCCATTTCCTGCCGCGCGTTCCCGGTGAACTGGGTATTTACCTCGGCGTCAGCGGCATGCAGATCCGTGCGGCCGATGCGCTCTATTGCGGCCTGGCCGACTGGTACCTGGAAAGCGACAAGTTGAGCACTCTGGACGAGCAACTCGATCAGCTCGAATGGCCCGAAACACCGTTGAAGGACCTTCAAGGTCTGTTGGCGAAACTCGCCGTGCAACAACTTCCGGCTGCACCTTTGGCGGCGTTGCGCCCGGCCATCGATCACTTCTTCGCCCTGCCCGATGTGCCGAGTATTGTTGAGCAACTGCGTGAAGTAACGGTCGCCGACAGCCACGAGTGGGCCTTGACCACCGCCGACCTGCTGGAAAGCCGTTCACCGCTGGCCATGGGCGTGACCCTGGAAATGCTCCGTCGCGGCCGGCACCTGAGTCTGGAAGACTGCTTCGCCCTTGAGCTGCACCTGGACCGTCAGTGGTTCGAGCGCGGCGACCTGATCGAAGGCGTGCGCGCCTTGCTGATCGACAAAGACAAGAAACCGCGCTGGAACCCGCCAACCTTGCAGGCGCTGGACGCCGAGCACGTCGCGAGTTTCTTCACGGGTTTTGACCAAAGCGGGAGCTGAGCCATGCACGATATCGAATTGAGCGAAGAGCAAGTCATGATCCGCGACATGGCCCGGGACTTCGCCCGCGGCGAAATCGCCCCCCACGCCCAGGCCTGGGAAAAGGCCGGCTGGATCGATGACGGTCTGGTGGCGAAGATGGGTGAGCTGGGTCTGCTGGGCATGGTGGTGCCCGAGGAATGGGGCGGCACCTATGTCGATTACGTCGCTTACGCCTTGGCCGTGGAAGAGATTTCGGCCGGCGACGGCGCCACTGGCGCACTCATGAGCATTCACAACTCCGTGGGCTGCGGTCCGGTCCTCAACTACGGCACTGAAGAACAGAAACAGACCTGGCTGCCGGATCTGGCCAGCGGTCAGGCGATCGGCTGCTTCTGCCTGACCGAACCCCAGGCCGGCTCCGAAGCCCACAACCTGCGCACCCGCGCCGAACTGCGCGACGGCCAGTGGGTGATCAACGGCGCCAAGCAATTCGTCAGCAATGGCAAACGGGCGAAACTGGCCATCGTGTTTGCGGTGACCGATCCGGATCTGGGCAAGCGCGGCATCTCGGCGTTTCTGGTGCCTACCGATACAGCGGGTTTCATCGTTGATCGCACCGAGCACAAGATGGGTATTCGCGCGTCCGATACCTGCGCGGTGACCCTGAGCAACTGCACGATTCCGGAAGCCAACCTGTTGGGTGAGCGCGGCAAAGGACTGGCGATTGCCCTGTCGAACCTCGAAGGCGGCCGCATCGGCATCGCGGCGCAGGCGTTGGGCATTGCCCGCGCGGCGTTTGAAGCGGCGCTGGCCTACTCGCGGGATCGGGTTCAGTTCAACAAGCCGATCATCGAGCACCAGAGCATCGCCAACATGCTGGCCGATATGCACACCCGGTTGAACGCGGCACGACTGCTGATCTTGCATGCTGCGCGGTTGCGCAGTGCCGGCAAGCCGTGTCTGTCGGAGGCTTCACAGGCCAAATTGTTTGCTTCGGAGATGGCCGAGAAAGTGTGTTCGTCGGCGATGCAGATTCATGGCGGGTATGGGTATCTGGAGGATTATCCGGTGGAGCGTTATTACCGGGATGCGCGGATTACGCAGATTTATGAAGGGTCGAGCGAGATACAGCGGATGGTGATTGCTCGGGAGCTGAAGCACTACCTGGTGTGATGCCCCAAAAGCATCGTCGGATCGCCGCCCGGAGACAAGCTCGCTCCCACAGGGTTCTCTGGTATACACAAGATCTGTGCACCCTGGAGATCCACTGTGGGAGCGAGCTTGCTCGCGATAGCGTCAGCGAAAACGCCGCATTACTTACCTTGGAACTCAGCCTCACGCTTGGCAATAAACGCCGCCATCCCTTCCTTCTGATCCTGCGTCGCAAACGCCGCATGGAACACCCGGCGCTCAAAGCGCACACCTTCCGACAGGCTCACTTCAAACGCGCGGTTGATGCTTTCCTTGATCATCATTGCAATCGGCAACGACTTCTTGGCAATCAGCGCCGCGACTTTCAACGCTTCTTCCAGCAACTCATCGGCCGGAACAATCCGCGCCACAATCCCGCAACGCTCCGCTTCCACCGCATCGATCAAGCGACCGCTGAGGCACATTTCCATGGCCTTGGCCTTGCCCACTGCGCGGGTCAGGCGCTGGGTGCCGCCCATGCCCGGCAGTACGCCGAGGTTGATTTCCGGCTGACCGAACTTGGCGTTGTCGCCGGCCAGGATGAAGTCGCACATCAGCGCCAGTTCACAACCACCGCCCAAGGCGAAACCGTTGACGGCGGCAATGATCGGCTTGCGGCGGTTAGCCACGCGATCGCTGTCGCTGAACAGGTCGTCGAGGTAGATCTGCGGGTAGGTCAGCTCGGCCATTTCCTTGATGTCGGCACCGGCCGCGAAGGCTTTTTTCGAGCCGGTCAGCACGATGCAGCCGATGTTCGAATCGGCTTCCAGGCCATCGAGGGCGTGGTTCAGCTCGCTGACGATCTGTGCGTTCAACGCATTCAGCGCTTGCGGACGGTTCAGGGTAATCAGGCCAACGCGACCGTGGGTTTCCAACAAAATCGTTTCGTAGCTCATATATGACTCCTGATAAACACTCGATCCCCCGTAGGAGCTGCCGCAGGCTGCGATCTTTTGATCTCGATCTTCGGTGATTTCAAGATCGCTGAAGATCGCAGCCTGCGGCAGCTCCTACCGGGGGTTCATTCTTAGAGACTTCGTGAAATAACCATGCGCTGAATATCGCTGGTGCCTTCGTAGATCTGGCAGACCCGCACGTCGCGGTAGATCCGCTCCAGCGGGAAATCGTTCAAGTAACCGTAACCGCCGAGGGTTTGCAAGGCTGCGGAGCACACCTTCTCAGCCATTTCCGAGGCGAACAGCTTGGCCATGGACGCTTCGACCAAGGCCGGTTTGCCGCTGTCTCTTAACGCCGCCGCGTAATGCACCATTTGCCGGGCGACGGCGATTTGGGTTGCCATGTCCGCCAGGCGGAACGCGACCGCTTGATGCTCGATGATCGGTTTGCCGAAGCTTTCACGCTCGCGGGCGTAGTCGCGGGCTGCTTCGAACGCAGCGCGGGCCATGCCCACCGATTGCGAAGCGATGCCGACACGACCGCCTTCGAGGTTGGCCAGGGCGATTCGATAACCTTCGCCCTCCTCGCCCAACCGGTTGGCCACCGGCACCTTCACGTCCTCAAACAGAATCTGGCAGGTGTCGGACGCGTGCTGGCCAAGTTTTTCTTCGACCCGCGCGACTTTGTAGCCCGGCGAATCGGTGGGCACGATCAGCGCCGTGATGCCACGCTTGCCGGCACTCGGATCAGTCACGGCGAACACGATCACCACCCCGGCGTTCTGCCCGGAGGTGATGAACTGCTTGCAGCCGTTCAACACGTAGTGATCGCCTTCCAGACGGGCACGGGTTTTCAGGCCACTGGCGTCGGAACCGGCCTGCGGTTCGGTGAGGGCAAAAGCCCCGAGCATCGAGCCGCTGGCCAACGGTTTGAGGAAGCGTTCTTTCTGGTCGTCGTTGCCGTACTTGAGAATCGGCACGCAACCCACCGAGTTGTGCACGCTCATGATGGTCGAGCAGGCGCCATCGCCGGCAGCAATTTCTTCCAGGGCCATGGCGTAGGCCAGGTAACCGGTGTCGCAACCGCCCCACTCTTCCGGCACCAACATGCCGAAGAAGCCCAGTTCCGCCATCTCGCCGATGGCTTCCTTGGGGAAGCGATGCTCGCGGTCCCACTCGGCGGCGAACGGTTTCAGCCGTTCCTGGGCAAACTGCCGGGCCGCGTCGCTGATCTGAAGTTGTTCGTCATTGGGAATCATGCCAAATCCTTAAAAATTGAGCCTATCGCACAAAATACCTGGTTGAAACGCTGGACCTGTGGGAGCGGGCTTGCTCGCGAAAGCGGTGTGTCATTCAACATTGATGTCGACTGACACGGCCTCTTCGCGAGCAAGCCCGCTCCCACATGGGGATAGCGTCAGTTTCAATACAGGCATTCAACGGCCATTGCCGTGGCTTCACCGCCGCCGATGCAGATCGCTGCAACGCCGCGTTTCAGGCCTTTCTGGCGCAGGGCCGAGAGCAAGGTCACGAGGATCCTCGCGCCAGACGCACCGATCGGGTGGCCGAGGGCGCAAGCGCCGCCGTGAACGTTGACCTTCTCGTGAGGGATTTCCAGGTTGGTCATGGTCACCAGACTGACCACGGCGAAGGCTTCGTTGACTTCGACCAGATCGACTTCGTCCAGCGACCAGCCAGTTTTTTTCATCAGCTTCTCGATCGCGCCCACCGGTGCCACCGGGAACAGGCCCGGGGTGTCGGCAAACGCCGCGTGACCGTGAATCACTGCCAGCGGTTTCAGGCCGCGCTTTTCAGCTTCGGAACGGCGCATCAACACCAGTGCCGCAGCGCCATCGGAGATCGAGCTGGAGTTCGCCGCCGTCACCGTGCCGCCGTCGCGGAACGCCGGTTTCAAGGAAGCGATCTTGTCCAGTTTGGCTTTCGGTGGCTGTTCGTCGTTGCTGATCAGCACCTGCTCTTTACCGACAGTCACAGTGACCGGCACGATCTCGTCTTTGAAGCTGCCGTCCTTGATCGCCTGCTGCGCGCGGGTGGTCGAGGCAATGGCAAACGCGTCCTGAGCTTCACGGGTGAAACCGTTGGTTTCCGCGCAATCTTCGGCGTAGGTACCCATCAGGCGACCTTTGTCGTAAGCGTCTTCCAGCCCGTCGAGGAACATGTGATCAAGCACGCGACCGTGGCCCATGCGGTAACCGCTGCGGGCGCGGTCCAGCAGATACGGCGCGTTGGACATGCTTTCCATACCGCCAGCGACAACCACGTCGGCGCTGCCGGCCACCAGCATGTCGTGAGCCAGAATGGCCGCTTCCATGCCCGAACCGCACATTTTGTTCAGGGTGGTGCAGCGGGTCGATTTATCCAGCCCGGCGCCCAATGCAGCTTGACGCGCAGGGGCTTGGCCGAGGCCGGCGGACAGGACGCAACCGAACAGCACTTCTTCAACCGAGTCTGGCGCCACACCGGCGCGCTCGACGGCGGCGCGAATTGCGGCAGCACCGAGTTGCGGTGCGGTCAGGCTTTTCAGTTCGCCCTGGAAACCGCCCATCGGGGTGCGGACGGCGCTGACGATAACGATTGGATCGTTGGCAATAGTCATGACAAATCCTCCTTATTTGGCGGCCATGCGCAAGGCGCCGTCGAGACGGATCACCTCGCCATTGAGCATGCTGTTTTCAATGATATGCCTGACCAGCCCGGCATACTCGCCTGGTTTGCCCAAACGTGGCGGAAACGGCACGCCAGCCGCCAGTGACGCGCGGACTTCCGGGGTCATGCCGGCCATCATCGGGGTTTCGAAAATGCCCGGGGCGATGGTCATCACGCGGATGCCGAAGCGCGCCAGTTCACGGGCGGCGGGCAAGGTCAGGCTGACGATCGCGCCTTTGGAGGCGGCATAAGCGGCTTGACCGATCTGGCCGTCGTAAGCGGCGGCCGAGGCGGTGTTGATGATCACGCCGCGCTCGCCGTCAGCATCTGCTTCGGTTTCGGCAATCGCCGCAGCGGCCAGGCGCAGCATGTTGAAACTGCCGATCAGGTTGACGTTGATCACCTGGCTGAAATTGGCCAACACGTGTGGGCCGTTCTTGCCGAGGATCTTCTCACCGCGCACGATACCGGCGCAGTTGACCAGACCGTTCAGGCCACCGAAGGCTTTGACCGTCGCCTGCACAGCGGCTTGCGCCGCGGCTTCGTTGCTGATATCCGCCACCACGCTTTGCGCGCCGAGACGTTCAGCCTGGGCCGCAACGGCCTCGGCGTTCATGTCCACCAGCATCACTTTGGCGCCGGCTGCGACCAGCATTTCAGCCGTGGCCGCACCGAGGCCGGACGCACCGCCGGTGACGAGAAAAACCTTGTTTTCGATCTGCATCATTGTTTCCTTGGATTCAAGCTGAAACGTTCTTCGCGGCGGCCTCATGAGCCTTGGCGATTTCCTGGTTGCGCAAGATAAAGCGCTGCAATTTGCCGCTAGGGGTTTTCGGCAATTCGCTGACAAATTCAATTTCACGGGGGTACGAGTGCGCGGCCAGTCGTTTGCGCACGTGTTGGCGCAGCTCTTCGGCCAGTTCCGGCGCAGCGCGGTATTGCGCGCTGAGCACGACAAAGGCTTTGACCAGTTCGGTGCGCTCTGGATCGGGTTTGCCGACCACTGCCGCTTCGACCACAGCCGGGTGTTCGATCAACGCGCTTTCCACGTCGAACGGACCGACGCGATAACCGGAGGTGGTGATCACGTCGTCGCTGCGACCGACGAAGCTGATGCTGCCGTCCGGGTTCCACTCGACGGTGTCGCCGCTCAGGTAATAGTTGCCGACGAAGGCCTTGGTCGGTGCGCTTTCGTAACCGGCGAACCAGCACATCGGCGATTGGGTGCGATCGATGGCCAGAATGCCCGGCTGACCGACGCCGAGTTCTTTGTACTCGTCATCCAGCACCACAATACGGTGGCCCGGCGAGGCGAAACCGGCCGCACCCATGTGGATCGGATGCTCCAGGCCATGGTGGTTGCACAGGACCATGCCGAGTTCGGTCTGGCCGTAATGATCGTGGATGACCACGCCGAGGTTGTCGGCGAACCAGCGAATCACTTCCGGGTTCAGCGGCTCGCCGGCGCTGCTGACGATGCGCAGCTTGCCCTTGATCGAGCGGGCGAATTCGTCGCCACCGGCGATCAACAGGCGAAAGGCCGTCGGCGAACCGGTGAGGTTGGTGATCCCGTATTTGTTGATCACCCGGCAGGTGCTTTCGAGGCTGAACGGGCCATCGTAAAAGGTGATCGGATGCCCCATGGCCATGGGACCTGTAACACCGAAATAGATGCCATAGGCCCAGCCCGGATCGGCAACGTTCCAGAAGGCGTCTTCAGGGCGCAAGTCCACGGCGTCACGGGTGTAGCTCTGGAAGGCGACGATGGCCTTGAGCGGAACGGACAGCGCTTTCGACGGACCGGTGGTGCCCGACGTGAACATCAGCAGGAACGGGTCTTCGCCGGTCAGCAGGACCGGTTCGCACTCAGGAGAATAATTGGCCAGTTCAGCCCAGAAGCTGTAATCGCCGCGGACGATGCCTTGGCCTTTGGGACCGGCGACGGTGACGATGGTCGGGCAGTCGGCGACTTCAGTGAGTTTGGAGCGATTGCCCGCATCGGTGACTACCACTTTGGCGCCAGAGGAGCTGAGGCGGTGTTCGATGGCTTTCGGGCCGAATGCCGTGAACAGCGGCTGGTAGACCGCGCCGATGCGCCAGGTGGCGAAGACGGTGATGAGCAATTCGATGTTACGTGGCAGGAGACCGGCAACCTTGTCGCCTTTTTTCACGCCTTGGGCCAGCAGGAAATTGGCGAAACGCGCGGCTTTGTCCTGCAAGTCGCTGAAGGTGTAGGTCGCGCTGGCGCCATCGCGACCTTCCCAGAACAGCGCGATGCGCCCCGGCAAGGCATGCCGGTCGCAACACTCGACACAGGCGTTGAGGGCAGTCAAATCGCCGTCGAGCGCGGCGTCGACGGTGTGCTGATAATTGAACTGTGAGGTAGCAGACAAATAATCGCGCATTGCCAGAATCCCTTTGTATTTTTATTAGGTCGGGGGAACCGTAATTAACAGGGAAATACTCGCTCTGCGCGGGGCGCGGGACAATGGTCAAAGCTATCAAGTTGCGTGACTGGTTTGGCCAAGATTCAAGAGGTGCGTCGCCTGGGCGGACGCCTTCGCGAGCAAGCCCACACATTTGGAATGCGTTCCCCTGTGGGAGCGGGCTTGCTCGCGAAGGCGCCCGACCAATCAACACAAAATCCGAATCAGCTCGCCTCGTTGAGGATCAAACTCCGGTAATGCCCCGGATTTGATCCCGACCACTTGCGAAACGCCTTGTAGAACGAGCTGGTATCGGCAAACCCTAAACGCGTGGCAATCTCGGCGAAGCTGATGGCAGGCTCGGCGAGCCAGACAATTGCCAACTCCTTGCGCACGCTGTCCTTGAGCCCCTGGTAGGTCTGACCTTCTTCCGCCAACCGCCGACGCAACGTCGACGCCGACATGCACAGCTGTTGCGCCAGGGCCTCGGTTTCCGGCCAGTGTTCGGCGGGCAGTTGCCGCAAATCGTGCTTGATCCGGCTGGCCAGGCTCTCCGCGTCACGGTACTTGACCAGAATATTGGCCGGCGCATGGGCCAGGAAACGCTTGAGTTCTTCCGGGCTGCGCTTGATCGGCAAGTCCAGGCACTCAGCGGAGAAAATCATCCGCGTGCGCGGCCGGTCGAAACGCAGGTTCTCGGAGAACATCACCTGATAGTCATCGCAGAAGTCCGGTGCCGGGCAGCGCAACTCGATGGCCAGGATCGGAATCCGTCGCCCCGCCAGCCAGCAGGCGACGCCGTGGACGATCATCCAGTAAGTGAAATAAGTGAAGGCGCGGCGTGGGTCCTGGTCGTCTTCGAGCAGGACGATTTCCGCCAGGCTTTGCTGACGTACCAACTGCGCCGACAGGTGTTCGAGCATCAACGACAAAAAGCTCAAACCCGAGGTCAGGCCAGCGGCCAGGCTCGGCTGGACCATAGAGCAGCGACAGAGAAACTCCAGGCTGCCGGATTTGAGTTTGCGCGGGTCCATGCCAAAAAATTCATCATCTCCGCGCCGGGCCAACAAGCGCCACAGCCTTGCGTAAGAGGTAGCCGGCACGCGGGCAGTGGTGGTTTCCAGCAGCGCCGGATCGATACCGACCTTGTTCAACACCTCATCGGTGGTCGCTCCGGGGGCGCAACTTTGCAGCAGTGCTTCACGCACCAGTTGAATGGAGATGGTGTCTTTTTCCGACATATACGTCACTCGGGTGCACTGAATTATTCTGTTGGCCATCTTAGGCAGCACGGAGTAAAAAGCCAGTCCTGCGCAAAAGGCGGCTCAACTACCTGGCCCTGTGGCCGATAGGCTGTTGCCGGGAATTCCCGAATTGACATGGAGCTGTAAACGTAATGATCGTCGGCATTGATTTGGGCACCACTAACAGCCTGGTTGCCGTTTGGCGCAACGGCGCCCCCGAACTGGTTTCCAACGCTCTGGACAGTCTGCTGACCCCAAGCGTGGTGGGCCTTGACGACGAGGGTCGAGTGCTGGTCGGTCAGGCTGCCAAGGAACGTTTACAGACTCACCCACAGTTGACGGCGGCATTGTTCAAACGACACATGGGCAGCGCTCATGAACTTCGCCTCGGCACCCGATCGTTCCGCCCGGAAGAACTGTCGGCACTGGTGCTGCGCAGCCTGAAGGAGGACGTCGAACGCCGCTACGGAGAAACGGTCACTGAAGCGGTGATCAGCGTGCCCGCCTATTTCAACGACGCTCAACGCAAAGCCACGAAAATCGCTGGCGAATTGGCCGGCCTCAAGGTCGAGCGGCTGATCAATGAACCGACCGCCGCGGCCCTCGCTTATGGACTGCATCAACGCGATAGCGCCAGTTCGTTTCTGGTGTTCGACCTCGGTGGCGGCACCTTCGATGTGTCGATCCTCGAACTGTTCGACGGCGTCATGGAAGTGCGCGCCAGCGCTGGCGACAACTTTCTCGGCGGCGAAGACTTCGACACCGTGCTGGTTCAGGCCTTTGTCGCCGCACACGCCAACCGTAGCGACATGCCGTCACTGACCGAGCCCACTATCGCCCATCGCCTGCGCCGCGAAGCCGAGCGCGTGCGCCATGCCCTTGGCCAGGCCGACAGCGCGACCTTCGTCCTGCGTCATGGCAGCGGTCAATGGGAGCAGACGTTCACCCAAGCGCAGTTGGCCGAACTCTATGCACCGTTGCTGGTGCGTCTGCGCACACCGATCGAAACCGCGCTGCGCGACGCGCGTATTCGGCCATCGGAGCTGGATGAAGTCCTGCTGGTGGGCGGCACGACCCGCATGCCAATGATCCGGCGGATGGTGGCCGGGTTGTTCGGTCGGTTCCCTTCGATTGCGCTTAACCCGGACGAATCGATTGCACTGGGCGCAGCGGTGCAGGCAGCCCTGAAGGCACGGGATGCCGCACTCGAAGAGGTGGTGTTGACCGATGTTTGCCCCTACACCTTGGGCATCGAAGTCGCGGTCAGCGTCGGCGAAAGTACGCAAGCGGGTCATTACCTGCCAATTATCGAGCGTAACTGCGTGGTCCCGGTGAGCCGGGTCAAAACCGTCTCGACCCTGCGCCACCATCAGCGCGTTGTGCAGTTGAAGATTTACCAGGGCGAAAGCCGTTGGGTAAAAGAAAACATTTATCTGGGGGAAATCGACATCGAGGTGCCCGTGGCGCCGGCTGGCGAGATCAGCATCGATGTACGCTTCACTTACGATAACAACGGCCTGCTCGAAGCCGAGGCGCTGATAAATCGTACCGGTGAGCGTCGGACCCTGGTGATCGAAAACAATCCCGGTGTACTCGATCCCGAAGAAGTGCAGAAACGCCTGGCCGCGCTGGCCAACCTCAAGGTTCACCCGCGCGAGCAACAGGTCAACAGCCTGCTAAATGCCCGTCTCGAGCGCCTCTATCAGGAAAGCCTCGGTGATTTGCGTCAACGCCTCGATCACATGGCCAACCGCTTTCAGCAGGTGCTCGATACCCAGGACGACCGCGCGATACGCGAACTGCGCCTGCAACTGACGCAACAGCTTGATGAACTGGAACAGAGCCTGTGGCGGTGAATTGCTGGGCAATTCTGGAGTTGGAAGCCGATGCCGACTTGCGCAGCATCAAACGCCAATACGCAACGCTGCTTAAAGTGCACCGCCCGGATGAAGACCCGAGCGGTTTCCAGCGTCTGCGCGAAGCCTATGAGCAGGCGATGGAGTGGAGTCGCCGCGAATCGTCGATGTCTTCATTCAGTCAGCGCGAACCTGTGGTTGAAACACAGCCTCTTGAGCCGTCGCTTGAACCCCCGCTCAGTTTCGAGCTGGAACATCTAGAGGTTGAGCGTACTCACGGAGCACGGCGGGCGGCGCAGTTACTGGAAGACGTTACGGTCGAGCAACTCGATGAACGTCTGGCTCAGGCACAGGTGTCCCACTGCAACCGGGAGTTTGAAGACCAGTTGTTAATGACGTGCCTGTCACCGCGCGACGACGGGATGTTATTGGTCGCCTGGGGGATGGAGAAATTCAACTGGCTCACCGCCTGGCAGCGCCCGGACTTATCGCCGCATGTGCTTGAGTTGGTGCTTCGCGCTTACTGCAACCATGTGGAAAAGGGCTTGCGCGAGCTGCTTGACGCTGGCCAGGTCGACGCGTTCGTCAAGCGCTACCTGGTGCTCAAAAAAGTCGACTGGCTGCAGTCGTTCGAACGCCACGACTGGTTCAATGAAACCTTGGCCCGCTTACTGGTGGATTCGAGTTTCTGGTCGGCACATGTGTTCGAAACGCTGTGTGCACACCAGCACTGGAGCGCCAAAGAGGACGGGGGGCGTTGCTCGCAGCCTTATTGGTCGGCGCTCGTGAAACGCCGAGATGAGCAGGTGTTTGTCGAAACCCTGGAACGCCTGGCCGTCCTGAATGATCGCGAGCCCCAGAGCCGCGCGGCACGCTTGTTACTGACGCCAATGACCGACACCGATCGAAGCGCCTTTGCCCGGCGTTTTTTTGAAGCGGACTGGAATGCCTGTCGCACACTCAGCGAGAAGCTCCTGCGCCTGGACCCGACGCGATGCCGCGACATGCCAAACGGTGATCCGTATTTCTGGAAGGCCCTTGTGCCGCGCCCCCAAGCCTGGCCCATGTTTGCCGGGTTGTTTGGCGCGTCGCTCACCTGGGCAGTCGGCGAATACCTCAGTGATAAATCCGGTCTCGGTGCAAGCTTTGCCGCCATGCTGTTCTGGCTGTGTGTATTGGCCACGCCTGGCGCGGCACTGCTGTGGGTCTGGCGCCCGATGGCGGACCGGTTCTGGTCATTGGACGTGTATTTGAGCCGCGCCGTGTCGCCTCGACTCAGCTTCAGACGCCCTGCGCCGCTGGTGCTGCGCGAGTTGCTGCCCTGCTGGCTAATGGGTGCATTGACATGGGCCTGCTGTGGCGCGTCGGCATTTGCCAGCTACACCGGAGTGCTGCTGGCGCTGGGTGTATTGAGTCGTGTCGTCTGGCCAGAAACGCTACGCGTCAGGCCTCCCAAGGTTCGGTTGCCCACCTTGGGATCGGCACCGTCGATTGCGCTGATGATCGGGGTCATTGGTCTGACGCTCCTGTTTTACATCATTGCCAGCAGTCAGTTGATGGGCCCGGATCAAGGGTTGCAGCCGTTTGCCAAACGCGGTTGCAGTGGGCCCCTCGACAGTCGTCAGGAATGCCGGATCGCACCTGACTATGAGCAGTGGTATGGGCCGTCGCATGCTCAGAGGGCTCAACCGTGAACAAGCGCGTCCTGGCCGTCGCAATCACCGCCGTGCTGACGGTGACCTTTCTCGGTATGTTGAGAGAGCATCAAGGCACACTCCTGACCCCGATCCAGCGCTGGCTCCGTCAACCTGACCTCGCCGAGCGGGAAAAGGCCAACGCCTTGCGCCCGTTGATTGCCTGCCTGAACTCAGTCGACAGCCGCTGGCGTCACGCCTACGCCAACTACTTGAACCGGGACCGCAAAGTCGATCCGACCCTGAAGGAGCGCTTTCCCGAGGACTTCGACCAGATGGTCAGCGTTCGCGAGCAGCTCAACTACCCGAGCGTCCACGATGCCTATTCCTGTCAGTTGAACGCGATGCAGAAAGACAACCTTCAGAAATCGGCACCTGAGTTGTTAGCGTTGCAAAATCGCTTCGAAACGTCCCTGTCGGCGGCCAACGAAGCGGCCGGGCTTTTTGACTTTTTCAGCGCCAGACCGACCTATTCGGTCAGCCCCGCGGACAAGGCCGAGCGCGACAGCCTGTTTATCCCGCTAGTCAAAGACTACCTCAACGCTTCTGACCAACTGCGCCGCGAGCTTGATGCCGAGGATCTGGATTTGCGACAGGTTCAGCTTGAGCAGCTCAAGACCCGGGATCAACTCAAGTATGCGCACATCCTCACCTACATGCTGCAAGCGCGAACCCTCATGCTCACGCTCGACAACCGTGTTCGCGAGCGAACCTTTAACGCCAGTGATCTGAGCGACGCGACACTCATGCTGCAACAGGCCTGGGACGACGGCACCCGTTACATGCAAGCCAACCCGGCAACCAGCAACGCCGATTACCCGGAAAACATCTGGAACTATGTGCGTTCACCCGGCAAGAACTATCTGGATGCCGTTAACAGGCTGCGCGACGACTGGGCGGCCAACGCCTCGCCACAACAGCTGAGTGATGACTTCGAGCGGATCGGCCGCCGCTATGATCAGTTGATCGAGGTGTACAACGATCGGGTGAATCCGCTGTTTTGACGACGCATTGAACAATGCGTTCAGGTTAGGCTCAGGTAAATGCCAATAAGTGCCATTTGGGAATGAGTGTCATTATGTTACAACTTAGCACCCTATCTAATGATGCCCCGGTGCTGAATGCTCGTTCCTTTTCTGATCATGCTGCGCGAAGGCATTGAAGCCGCGCTGATCGTTGGCATCATCGCCAGCTACCTCAAGCAGACCGGCCGCGGCCAGTGGATGCCGGCGGTGTGGATCGGCGTTTTCCTCGCCGTGGCCCTGGCCCTGCTGGTGGGCGGTGGCCTGGAACTGGTCAGTGCTGAGTTCCCGCAGAAGCAACAGGAACTGTTTGAAGGGGTAGTCGGCCTGGTCGCCGTGGGCATTCTCAGTTCCATGGTGTTCTGGATGCGCAAAGTCGCGCGTTCAATCAAACATTCGCTGCATGTTTCTCTCGATCACGCGCTGACCGGTTCCAAACCGATTGCCGCCACGGCGACCTCAGTGTGCAGTTCTGCTCCAACACCACCGACACCAACATCCACGCCCTGCGCGACATCGTGAAAAACCTACCGGACTTACTGCTGGTGCGTTGGAAACAGGAAGGCTGCGTGCCGCCCCAGGCCCCGGCAAAACCCGGAATGCCTGCGCAAAGTGCGCGCAACTTTCTCGGTTTTCGCGACGGCTCGGCCAACCCCGATTCCAACAATGCCAAGTCAATGGACAGCATCGTCTGGTTTCAGCCCGGCAGCGACGAACCAACCTGGGCGGCCAATGGCAGCTAACAGGCCGTGCGGATCATCCGCAACTTCGTCGAGCGCTGGGACCGCACGCCGCTGCAGGAACAGCAAAGCATTCTCGGCCGGGTCAAGAGCACCGGTGCGGCGATGGGCGGCGAGCATGAAACCCAGGTCCCGGACTATGCCAAGGACCCTGAAGGCAAGTTGACCAACCTCGACGCCCCGGAAAAAGTGGTTGGCGGCGCCGCCGCCCTGCTTGAAGAAGTCGCTGCGACCAAGATCTCCGGTGAAGAAGATCGCTACAGCCACACCGACCTGTATGACTTCCAGGGCAACATCGACGGTGCGAAGAAAATCGTCGATTTGTTCCGGCCGCAGATCGAAAAGCAGGACGCGGTCTTCATTGCCAAAGTCGACAAGAATTTCGCGACGGTGACCAAGACGCTGGCCAAGTACAAAACCAAAAATGGTGGTTTCGAGACGTATGACAAGGTGAAGGAAAACGACCGCAAGGCGCTGGTCGGGCCGGTGAATACACTGGCTGAAGACTTGTCGACGTTGCGTGGGAAGTTGGGGCTGAACTAAACGTCGGCGTTGTCTGCGAAAGGATCGCAGCCTTCGGCAGCTCCTACGGGTGTACGTCGTCCCACTGTAGGAGCTGCCGGAGGCTGCGATCTTTTGCTTTAAGCCTTACAGAATGCGATAGAGCAACCGCTCGATCCGTACCCGACTCACGCGCTTGAGAAACTTGGCCACCGCCGCCGGGTATTCCAGCAGCGTTTCCAGTTCCTGATAACGCTCGATGCGGCGGGTGTTCTCGAAAATCTCCGCCAGCTCTTTGCGACGCGGCTCCAACAACTCGCCTTTCGGATCATCGATCAGCAAGGCGTTTTCCAGGTCGAGACGGAACGCCCGCGGGTTGAGGTTGTTGCCGGTCAGCAAGGTGTAGCGCTGGTCGATCCACATGCCCTTGAGGTGATAGGTGTTGTCGCCGTCACGCCACAGATGCAGGTTCAACTGGCCGCTGTCGACACTGCGATGATGACGCTTGGCGAAACGCCGCAGGCTGATTTCGTAAAGGTACGGCAGCGCCGAAATCACCTTGAACGGCTCGCTCGGCGGGATGTAGAAGTCGTTGGCCGTCTTGTCGCCAACAATGATGTCAATCTTCACGCCCCGCGCCAGTGCCCGGTTGATTTCCCGGGTCACGGCCAGCGGCAGGTTGAAGTACGGCGTGCAGATGGTCAGTTGATGCTGGGCGCTGGCGATCAACTCGCAAATCACTCGACTCAGCGGGTTGTTCTTGCCGACACCGAGCAATGGGCTGACTGACAAACCGCCCTTTTCCGTGGTGCCTGTCGTGGTGTCGTACGCCGCGTGCTTGAGGCGGCTGCGCAAGTCGCCGATGTCGTTGCGCAGGCTACGGGTGGTCGGCAGGTTCGGCAAATCGAGACGATGCACTGCTTTGGAGGCGATCAGACCGTGCTGAATCAGGTGCTGCATCGAATCGGCCAGCGCGCTGTTATTTAGCAGGTGATAACGGTCGTAGCGGTACTTGTCGAATTTGTGCAGGTAAACGTTGTTCAGGCTCGCGCCGCTGTAGATCACGCAGTCATCGATCACGAAGCCTTTCAAATGCAGCACGCCGAACAACTCTCGGGTCTGCACGGGAACGCCATACACAGGCACTTCACTGGCATGAGTGCGGGTGGCTTCCTGATACCAGGCCGAGTTGCCTGGCTGCTTGCCGGCGCCGATCAAACCGCGCTGGGCGCGCAGCCAGTCAACGACCACCACCACGTCCAGTTCCGGACGCGCCAGTTTGGCCGCGTGCAAGGCATCGAGAATTTCCTGGCCGGCTTCATCCTGTTGCAGATAGAGCGCGACGATATAAATGCGCTGGGTGGCGCTGGCGATCTTTTCCAGCAGGCACCGGCGAAACTCGGCAGCGCCAGAGAGGATGGTGACGGCATCGGCGGTCAGCGGAAAACTGCGCAGTTTGGGCAGCAGAGAGCGTTTGAAAAGCGACGGCATAGGGCTCGCAAAAAGGTCGAATCCGAAGAACCCGAGAGCTTACACCATGGATTGCCTTGGGTCTTGTTAGTGTCTGTAAAGGCCCCTTCGCGAGCAAGCCCGCTCCCACAAGGGAACGCATTTCAAATGTGGGAGCGGGCTTGCTCGCGAAAGCGGTTTTTCAGGCGACAAAAATATCTGCTTGACCAAGGAGAACGATCGTTCTACTGTTCGCCGCATGAACGAAATCACCAGCAACGACACACGCAACATCATTCTGGATGTCACCGAAAAGTTGATCTACAAAAGTGGCATCGCTGCCACCGGGATGGATCTACTGGTGAAAACCGCCGGCGTCTCCAGAAAGAGTATTTACCGCTACTTCGCCAACAAGGAGGAGCTCACCGTCGCGGCCCTGCAACGCCGTGATGTGCGCTGGATGCACTGGTACAGAAGCGAAGTCGACCAGGCCGAAACACCGGCCGACCGGCTGCTCAACCTGTTTACCGTACTCAAGGCCTGGTTCGCATCCGAAGGCTTCCGTGGCTGTGCATTCATCAATACCAGCGGCGAAACCGGCGACCCGCAAGACCCGGTTCGCCTGGTCGCCAAAGACCACAAACAGAAGCTGCTCGACTACGTGCGCGAGCTCTGCACCGAACATGGCGCCACAGACCCGGAGACGCTGGCCAAACAGCTGCTGATCCTGATCGACGGTGCCATTACCGTGGCGCTTGTCATGGGTGATCACAGTGCCGCCGATAATGCGCAATGCATGGCGCGAAAGTTATTGGACCTGTAACACTTTAACCAATCCCGACAACTTGCTAGAACTTTACTTTGATAGGGAGACTATTAATGCCTAATGCCGAAGTTCGTCCGCCATTGCCGCCATTCACCCGTGAATCGGCCATCGAAAAAGTACGCTTGGCCGAAGACGGCTGGAACTCCCGCGACCCGGAACGGGTGTCGCTGGCCTACACCCTGGACACCAAATGGCGTAACCGCGCCGAGTTCGCCTACAACCGCGAAGAAGCCAAAGGTTTCCTGACGCGCAAATGGGCCAAGGAACTGGATTACCGCCTGATCAAAGAACTTTGGTCCTTTACCGGCAACCGCATCGCCGTGCGTTATGCCTACGAATGGCACGACGACTCGGGCAACTGGTTCCGTTCGTACGGCAACGAAAACTGGGAGTTCGACGAGAACGGTTTGATGGCCAATCGGTTTGCCTGCATCAACGACATGCCGATCAAGGAAAGTGACCGCAAGTTCCACTGGCCGCTGGGTCGTCGCCCTGACGACCATCCAGGTCTGTCCGACCTCGGCCTGTGAGCTC